>NZ_KV818826.1:0-976 GCF_001815045.1 Streptococcus sp. HMSC065E03
TATGATTTTAGGTGAAACTTATAGGAAAATAAGAGAAGAAAAGGGGATTTCTATTTCTTCATTAGCAGGTGCTGAAATTTCAAAATCTCAAATATCTAGATTTGAATTAGGAGAAACAGAGATTTCTGTCTTTAAGTTATTGTATCTTCTTGAAAGAATAGGAGTAACACTAGAAGAATTTCTGCTTATCTGTAATCATTATCAACCTTCGGATTTTAATACCTTAATAGCTTCTGTTAAACAGGCCGCATATAATGAAGATTCTCAAGCATTACTAGATATGGTAGAGAAAGAAATAGAACTTTTTCATAGGACAAATTCTCATTACCATAAATTAAATGCTATTTTCATTGAAAGTATTGTTTCGGGAATAGATAAGAATCATCAATTGAGTCGTCAAGACGCCTCTTATCTTACAAACTATTTATTTTCTGTTGAAAACTGGGGTTATTACGAAACGCTCATCCTTGGAAATTGCTGTCGTGTTCTATCTCCAGATTTATTATTTAGATATGCCAAAGAGGCGCTCAACAAAGGGAAGTTGTATAGTTCTATACCTAGAAATAGACAATCTCTCATTCAACTACTTCTCAATTCTTTGATTATAATGATTGAGAACGACTTATATGAGGAATCTTTATTTTTAAAACAGGCTACGAAGAATATATTAGCGGATTCCACAGATTTTTTTGAACAAACTATTTTGCTGTATTTAGATGGATATTTGGAACTGAAATTCTATCATAATCAAAAATCACTTTTAAAAATCGAAGAAGCTTTAAAAATTTTCGAACTCTTCAATAAAACAATCTACAAAAATTACAAAGAATACTTTGAGAAACACATCATTCATTTAGTAGACTAGGCCATTTATCTATAGGGTAATAACGTGATCAAACTCTTCCAATATTTCTGGATTTTGATCATGAGTAATGACAATAACAATTGCATCTTTAATGGATAGAATGTAGTCCAT
>NZ_KV818827.1:0-9699 GCF_001815045.1 Streptococcus sp. HMSC065E03
AAAATTCCGCGAAGGTCTTCGTTACTTAATTGAATTTTTCGCAATCCTGATTGGTTCGCTATGAGGATATTCTCATACAACGCTTGCCCTGAAAAGTTGAGCGATGCAAACATATCTAGTCTATAAATCAAAGGATTTTCTTCTCTAGATCTCAAAACTCCAATTATTGGAGCTACACCATCTTTTTCTATCTTATTTGAATTAAATATAAAATGGTATTTCCCTTTTTGATAAGAATAAGAACTGAATATCATAATTCCTTTAGCAGAACCATTCAGAGGATCATTAATCATCTTCTCATCGATCATCAAAATACTGCTTTCCCCAACTGTTTTTAGATCTTGTAAAATTCGTGATGTTCTGTGTCTTTCATAATCTAAAAGAGAAACAAAATTTTTTAGTTCATCAATCGTAAAAGTGGCTTCAGCAAAATCACCATCAACTTTTGCATTGAGCAATGCGAAAGAAAATAATATATTCTGCGCTGTCGTCATTCTGTTCGCCAAACTTGTTATACGAAAATTTTTACTTTTAGCTAACTGTTTGTTCTTTATATTAGTTAGTTGCCAAACCTCTGGCTGCTTTCTTATTTCATTCATTTTTCTTGCCTTTCATAGTGCTATTATAACACTATTCAAAACAAAGTGCAACTTTTTATAACATGGGTAGCACTAATGTGTTAGAACGGTAGCACTAATGTGTTAGAACGGTAGCATTAATGTGTTAAAATGGTAGCACTAATGTGTTAGAACGGTAGCACTTAAAACGTAGAAAGCCTTATTTGACAAGGTTTTTCGTATTTTTGCGCTTTTGCGTACTAATACCTATACTTATACATATTATTATAGAAGAAGAAAGCAAGATAAAAAATTATACGTTTGTGATCTTATGATTCACGTTTGATTTGATTGCTACGGTAGCTTGCCTTCAAAAGGTATCTAAGAGATGAAAAATGAAATTTTTTATTGACAGAGAGAGATTATCTTCGTAAAGTGCTACCAAAAAAACACATACTTTTACTTAAGTCACAAGTAGATTATCTATCTGCTAAAATCAAGATCATCTTTCTCAAATGTTCTTTCACCATCCTCTAGTTCCAGATCTTTTCTCTGAATAATCTTTTCAGCAATCTCAGCACGTTCTTGATCCGTTAGATAATACTCTTGGTCCTGCAATTGAGATCTGTATTTGTTTCTATCTTCAACTACATACTGCAATTCTTTGGACAAGCTATCATTTTCTCTAATTAGACCAGCCATTTCCTCTTTCAGTTTCGCAATCGTAGCTGTCAGACGTTTCACGATTCCTAAACCAAGAATGCGTTCTTTAAACTCATTCAGCAATTTAATCAAAGGGCCTCTATTAGCCCTGCGGGCCAAATCATCAAAATCCTTTTCTGGGACCATGACATAACGCTGTCTTGAATTGCCAAAGCCTTTCTCTTCGATTCGATAGTTCCGTTTATCATCAATCGGTTTTTTTGCAATCAGCTGCATTTTCAGCATTGCATCGACTGTTGCATCTTCGATCATTTCGCGATCAAGTTCTTCAGATTTGCTCACTATCTCATCGTTAATCCGTTTAATCTCTCTAGCTTGCTGTCTTTTGCGGTCTTCAAATGCCTCGTCTCGTTTTTGAAATTTTTCTTCTTGCTGTTTAAATCGCTCATTTAGCTCTTCCATCTTCTCTTCATGAGCTTGTTCCTCGCGTTGCATTTTTACGATCTGACTTGATTTTTGATTCTCGATGTATTGCATCGCGTCTTTGTATTCGCGCATATCCCTGATGTCGTTCGTCTGACCCGCTTTTCGGTCAATTCCGATTTCATGGACAAACTCATGCAGACGATGGATTTCTGCATCTCTAAACGCTTTAAATTGCTCGCGTCCAGATGGTCCAAATCCTTCCTGTTCCAACGCTTTTCTAAATGACGGTTGGACTGAAAGCCCATTTTTGTACCCATTCGCTGTTGGAACCACGTTAAAGTGTGCGTGAGGGGCCCCAGCTTCGTCCAAATGGACGATAGCATTGTAGATGGTCATATTATTGTGTCGTTCGTTAAAATCGCGTACATAGCGCGCCAGGACTTCCCCTACCTCCTTCTTTTCTTCAATGCTCAATTTTTCCCAATCAGCTTTGTTTCCGACGGCCACGATAAACTCTCTCTGCAGGTCCAAATTTTTGGACTTTCGGACGTGTTTATAATAATCATCGATCTTACGATCTTTGCGCTTTTGTTTTGCGTTGTAAGCGTTCAGTGCATCATCGAAGAGTTCGTGATAAACATCTTTAATATCGCGTTTGAAAATCTGAATATTATATTTCGATTTTTCGCGCTGGATGTGTTTGTGAGCGTCGCTCCTAAATTCTTTTTCCGTTAGTTCACGGTTATTGTGTCGAATATTAGTCTGACGTGGATTCGTCTTAAAAGATAATGTCATTGTCTTATCCATCATAAACCTACCTTTTTAAAAGCTACTAATAGTATGCCATCTTTTGTTAAAAATAAAGACAAAACAGAAGAAAAAACGCAACACTCAAAAAGTTTAACTAGGCTAATAGCCTAGTTAATAAAAATCATGGATAGATATAGAGATCCATGATTTATCAATATCGTGGGTTTGTATATAAGTCCATGAAAAATAAAAATTATGGTCTATATAGTTGTCCATTATTTGAATATAAAATGGACTATATAGAAGACCATAGAAATATAGAATAATGGGCTACATAGTAGACCACGAAATAATAAAATCATGGAACATGTATAAATCCATTATTTATATAAAAAATGGACTACATATAGGCCCATTATTGGGCTTAAACGTGGTCCAGTATACAAAACCATTAACCAGCTTTAAAAATGCGCAAGGTAGCCCGAAAAACGGGCTAAGACGCAGCGCTATCGCTATTCTGCGTCGCTATTGTCGATTGAAAACAGACGTAAAAATAATAATCTACAGTCGGGATTTAGCAGGAGTTTCTGTTACTCTTTGGCAAAGAGTAACGTTTTTGCACCTTTGACATTGCTTCGCAACGTACAAAGGTAAAACGCTCTGCCGAGGGCTCAAGAGTAGAACTTTCTGTTATACATCTAATCCATAGTTTGGACTATCCTCCAAACCTAAATCCATCTCCCACAAAAAAAGTAGATTCAAATAAGATTATTCAGGTGAAAAAAATGACATTTCAGGAATTTAGAAAAATTATAAGACTTTTCAAGATATAATTGGAATATGAAAAATTTAAAAGAAAGAAATATTCAAAAGACAATCTGGCATATAAAACGAAACTGTAATCAACTATCAGAGACATCCGATATGGTAGAACTAAAAAGCAAACTGTTTTATCTACAGTCAAGTATAGATTGTTTAAATAGGATTCTAAATGATCAAGATCCATACCCAGAAATCGATAGTAGAGAAGTTTTTTAGAAAAAATAACCCTATTTGCTCTTTAAAATTTTTAGCAGAAGGACTTATTTTTTATTTTAGGTTATCTGCGGCATATTGAGCTGCTTTTTCTTTAACAGTTGGCTCAGCTTTGCTGGCAACAGTTGTTTGTTGCTCTGTTTTTGCCTCTGATGCTCCAGAATCTTTTTTTGCTACTAGAGTCAGAAGAATATACAGCTAATAAAATAGCAGATAATCCAATGACTGTAAGTGTAGTTATTTTTTCATAATAATCCCTTGTTCAGCTTTTACACATTATTGTTATTTTAAAATAGTTGGTCAAAAATTGCGAGAAAGTATGATATACTTTATATAGTATACAAAGTAATTTGTGTGGAGTATTATATGGCTATTAAGAAAAGTGAAGACCGTAATTCGCTAAAACAAAAATTATTAGATAGAAATTTACAATTTGAAGAAACTGAACTTGATGAGGCACTTGTAAAATATAATTATTTTAATTTAATTAATGGTATTGAAAGTATTTTACTATCTAGTCAGAATCCAAAATATTTCAATAAAGTAACTTTAGACGACTTTATTGCAATTTATAAATTTAATAAAAATTTATCAGCTGCGATTCTGGATTTATTAAATAATATTGAATCAAAATTAAAAAATTCTGTTTCTTACCATTTTACTCAGGCACACTGCCAAATGATAAATGATACTATGAACTATACATTAAGTTCTAACTATACAGATCCTCAAACAGGGACATATTCTCAACATTATCCTTTTGTTAATTACCAAAATAAAAAAATTTATAATGAGTTCGACAAGTTTATATTGTTTAAAGAAAATTATCTTAAAATTTTAGTCGAGAGAAACGATCATATTAACCATCAGTTTTATTCAGACCCAAGTTACCATCCATCAAATACAGGGGTATCTATTTATAGTGAACATCCCAACGTTGCAGTTCCATTCTGGGTTGCAATCGAAACAATGACGTTAGGACAGGTACTTCGATTGTTGCACTATCTTGAGGATAATGTACTAAAAGAGGTAATGGCAGATTTCAATATGACACTATTTCATAGAAATGAATTTTTGAATATGTTTGATATTATTACCTCGCTTCGAAATTGCTGTGCTCACGGGAGATTAGTATATCGCTATCAATCTCCAAAAAGTGTTAAATTAAATATGGGATTAGTATCATTGTTTCAACTAACACCCTCAGAAACAGGTTTACAACCTTCTGTATTATCTTTGTTTGATGCTTTAAAAATTGTAAATTATTTTGAAAGTACAAAACCGTTAAAAAAACATATAAATTCCATTATTTATCGAAATAATAAACATTTTAAATCTCCAGATTTTGATTTAAATACTCGTCTATTAACAAAAATGGGTGAGCCTAGTCTAAAAGAGTGGAAAAAATTTATTTTTACTGAATCAAAATTTATATTTAAATAAATTGTTTTTTTTGTTGACATTTTTCTTTAAATGTAATAGAATATCTAACAGTAAATAAATTTGCTCCTAAGAGCGTTGGAGAATATCAATCTTATATTTTCCTCGATAAAGACCCTCGGTATCAATACCGAGGGTCTTTTGGTTGCCAAGAAAAATAACTTCTCTTCTACAACTTTCCGAAAAATTGATCTTTTTCGGAAAGATATATCTCAATAGCAAAACAACCCTAAACCCTTGGCTCTCAAGGGTTTTCTTGTGGTCTATCGTCCACAAATTGAACAGAAACAACGTCAGAATGCTCGTCTCAGCATCAAAAATGCGTGTTTTTTGTATGAAAAAACGCAAATTCTAATCAGCTATACAAAAATGACGTAGAGTTTCGCAAGTCTTACGCTTACAAATTTTTTAAGTAACTAAAATATAAACCCCACCTTTCTAATTCCGAGAATACATTTGAAATAAAAAAGAATGCTGACAAATCAACATTCTTTTTATGTTCACTTTGATAAACATTATAAAATTTGTCTGTTTAGCTACCAATAGATTTGTACTTTTTTTATAGATTTAGAATTCTTTGTTTTCAAATAGTTTAGTGTCAATGTAAAAAATTACAATTGAATAAATAACAGTTAAAAGTAGTTGAATGGTGTAGCTAATTATCGAAATATTCCTTTCTTAAGAACTGGTTTGGAAAGTATGGGTTTCAGTTGAACTAAAAAACAGCGTAGCATCAGCATCAAGCACTCACAGAATGCTATCTATTTTTTCAAAAAACTGAATGAGTTTGATATAGATATTTTTGTTTTTTGTTAAGTATAGTCTTTTCAGATAATGACTGTAAATATCTTTTAGATAGCTCAATTTTTATAAGATTTTTAAAGGCTATACGATAATTTCTTTGTATAGGAAAGTAAGGCGAATCATTAATAAGAATTGGAATGTCAAATAACCGACCTATTTAATAATAGGCCGGTTATATTTATTTATATCAGTTTATTACTTGTTTTGAATCGCTTCCTTTACTTGGGCAATAGTGACAGGTTGAGAGTCTTTATAAATGACTCTTTCCCCTTTAGTATCAAGAATTTCTCCGACTAGAGGTTCACTACTATCTGCAGATTTAACAGAAAACCCGCCACCCATGCTTTCAGGATAGGCAATGATAGTATCCTGGTCTGAAAATTGATTTAACGTTTCCAAGAGAGTAGAATCTTTAGAAGCTTGTTTTACCATTATCTCTAGAGTTGGTGGTTTCGCTTGGATATCCTCGCCTTTATCATTTGCAAATATTATGTTACTTCCGATAAGGATAGAAGAAATTAGAGTAACGATAAAAGCACATGTAGTGAATTTCTTGAGCATGTTGAGTCTCCTTATCTGTTTTCTACAATGTATCGAGTTCCTGGAACAGGATTGTAAGTGTAATAATAAAGCCAATCACTTCGTGTATCTACATACCGAGCTCTTCCTACCTCTAACTCTACTCCGTATAATCCTCTACCACTGTATGTACTTTCGGCAGAATTATAATTTCCTACTCGACCTCCATCATAAATTGAAGTCCATTTTAACCATCTACCTGTACCGTTAGCTGCAATAAACTTTAAATTAGAAAAACGCCATCCACTTCCTGAAAAAGGCTGAGATACATAAATCTCTTTATCGGCTAAAACTTTACCTTTTTGACTAAAAGGATCCGCTGATAAAAGCCCTGGAGATGGTTCAAAAAGAGTAAGAGGAGAACTCTGGAGAGAATGTTCTATATGTTCTTTATATTCTTGATAAGTCATTAACTGACTGTTATTGTGTTGAACCATCTCTTCATTATAATCAGATGTTCCATTAGAATTATAAATGAATCCCCCCTCTGGTAATACTTGAATTATTTGAGAGTCCTCAATTTGTATTGTCGTGGGCTCTGTAATATCTTTGTAAGTAGCAGCTAAAGCTACTGAACTAAAAACTAGTGAACTTGAAATAACTGAACCTATTATAATTGCTTTTAAACTTATTTTCATAATAAACCTAGCCTTTCGTAGTTATTAGTGTAGTGTAAAATGCGAAAAGATATATCGTTTAGTTCTAACACATTAAACCAGAGAAATATAGTTTCCTAATTTTTTCCTTTCTATCTCTGTTTAAGCGGTAGTCCTTCCAATATTATTGTACGTTCTTTTTTTTTGAAATGCAAGAAAAGAGAAAGACGATTAGGTCATTCTGATGTCAAAACTACACTTAGCATTTATAGTTTTTTTATTTCTATCGTCTTTAATACATTATATTCCGTTCGACAAACTTGAAGCTATTTACTTACAGTACTTCTCTATTTTGTAGCTGTATTCTTTTAGAAGTCCCTGTGAATAAATTTTTTTATTTTTTGAATCTCTAACCTCTTTCCAAAGGATAGCCGCAACTTTTAACTTGTTGGAGTAATGATTGCTAAATTCATCTGCACAAAAGTCTTTTAGAAATTGATTCCATTGGCAAGCTGAATTATCATACTTGGCGTAGTCTGACTCTCCATAGTATATTTTAATCATATCTTGGATTGTAAAATTTATGTTGTTGTCCCGTTTTACTTTTCGCCAAGCTGTTGCCATATCAGCATTAAATTTAAACGGATTAACACCTGTTACAGCTGAAAAATAATCACGAAATTTGTGATTAAAGGAAAACCCACATTCAAGTAATGGTGTATTTAGGGTTATTATTTCGGTTTGATTTTTGTTTCTTTTCCTCAAAAATTTTTCTACTCTATTTCCCTTAAAATATTGTTCTATAATATGATTTAATTCTTTTTTTGTACATCTGTATTCTAATCCAAGGCACTTACAAATTTGTGAAAGCTCTTCTCGGTACCAGTAGTATCTATTAAATTCTTCAAATGATTTTATATCTCTAAAATCAGGTCTATTTTCTTCCAAACGCTCACCTCTACAACTTCAATTTCATCTTATTGTACCCTATATACCCATGCCACTTAAAGCTATAACAGAAAATATTACAATCTTGTAATTACTGTATTTCTATTAAGCTTAACTTCACTCACATATAACTAATTAGTTATTTTTTGAAAACAAACGTTGCCACCAGTTCTTCTTTGTTTCTAAAAGTAATGTTTCATTTTTGATAGTCAGTGCTCCAATAAGCTGGAGTTGATTATTATTAGTTTCTAACATATCAGCAATTTGTTTATCTTTTTGCTCAATTTGAGAAACATAAAAGCTACGTTCGATCTCAAAATCAGCACGAATTTGCTCAATTTGCTCCTGCAACACAGTTTCTATACGATTGCTAGCATCGTCTACATTGCTAGCATCTGTATAGCTGTCTTCTACAATACAGCGATCGACTATGTATTGAGTAATTGTTTTGTTCTCGTTTTTAGCTAAATCTACGAGTTTCTCCTTTTGCTCTTTTGAAACTCTCACGCTGATTTGAACGCTCATTTTTTCTCCTAGGGGTATTTATTTGCTACACAAACATAGCACTATGTATAGATACATTGTAGCATATTCTATACAATTCTACACACACAATTCCATGAAAACACTTAAAAATCAACTTTAAAAAGCATTTTGAAATTGATTGTTGTCTTCCTCCCTCTGTTAATCTGGCTATAGATGCCATAGTATATTTTTATTTTTTGAGAAAGTATTTATCGAGAATCGATTTTAAGCTCTGAAACGTGATTAAATAACAGTGAAAAACGGAGTGAATTATCTTCCGAGGGTAAATATACCACCCCAACTTTTAAGCTCTCAAAACATAATAAAACACTTATAAAGCGCAGCTAAAAATTGAAAGCCTATTTTTTACGATTTCATAATCTAACTAGGCTATTAAACTAGTTAAAAACAAAGCAATAAAAAAAGACGGATAAGCCGTCCTTTTTATTCGTCTAAAAAATCGTAAATATTGGTTTGTCCTTCGACAACGGGTGGCTCTTGCGATGGATTGTCTATTTTAGCTAGTAACTTATTTTGTTGTTCCTTCATGTCGGCCTGTTCTTCTTCTGTCGTTTCATTTTTATAATCCTGATTCGACCACTTCGGAACATTTGTTTTCGTACTCCGTTTTTTAGTCTTTTTCTCATCACGTTTAACAGCATAACTTGCTTCATAAGATTTTCTTGCATCTTCAACCGTCGTTATACCTTTTTGTCTCCAATTTCGAAGAACCGTTGCTATGTACGTTGCTTTTTCCCCGCCATTTCGATTGAAAATCTCATATGCCAGCTCTAACACATTGTTCCTATCAGATTCAACAAAGCCATTTAAGTAGCCCAATATTTCCGATTCTGTTGGCTTTTCAACTGATTCAAAGCGGCTGAAAAACCAACCATATTCGTTCGATTCTTTTTCGGAAATTACCTTGCTTTCCACTACTGGATTATTAGGTTTATCAGTAGTTTCTTTTTTTTGTGCCGTTTTTTCAATAGCCGACCTAAGTTCGCTAATTTCCTTGGTTGCTCTTTTAATAATGTTTATTGCATCACCTATATTCTTTTCATTGATGCTATACAAATCCTTGAGGAGGCTATTATCTCGACTATATCCAAATCCTAGTAATTCAACATACAACTCGGTGGCAGTCGCTATTTGCGCCTTGGAAGCTAATTTTGTCTTTTCAATAGTCCATCGCAATTCAGCACCAATTATTTTTCGACCATTTTTTAACGGCTCATAAATGATGTTTAATTCTGTATTGCTATTGATGCTTTCAACTGCTGGAGCTAAATGTTTTCGTTTAATTGCATCGTATCGTTCCATTGATTTCCCAAAAGTACCAAAAATTCCGCGAAGGTCTTCGTTACTTAATTGAA
>NZ_KV818828.1:0-413 GCF_001815045.1 Streptococcus sp. HMSC065E03
GTAGCAAGTATTCAATTATTAAACGGTGTTTTTGCTCCATTACAATCTATTCTTTACAATAAAAATTTAATCAGCAGTAGCAAGTCCATTATTGATAATATCCAAGAAAATCTATATGAGACAAATCATGAAATTTTCCATAAAACAAGTACAATTGATTGTGATAACATTTCGACCATTTCTATTAGCCAATTACATTATGAAATTGAAAATAAAATATTATTTGATCATTTTTCCTATGAATTTAAAAAAGGCAAGCGCTATGCAATTATAGGTGCTTCAGGAGCTGGGAAAACAACTTTAGTAAAATTAATACTAAACTATTATTCCAAAAATCTTTATGATGGGGAAATAAAAATCAACGGAAAACAGAATATTGATATTCCCTCAGAGGAGTTATATAAAGATATTGC
>NZ_KV818829.1:0-336 GCF_001815045.1 Streptococcus sp. HMSC065E03
CAATTGCATCTTTAATGGATAGAATGTAGTCCATTATTTCTTTTGCTTTTATTGGATCAAGGTTACTTGTAGGTTCGTCAAATATATAAACTGAATATGTTTTGACTAAAAACCTAGCTAAATCAATTCGTTGCTTTTCTCCTTCTGAAATGATTTGCTTTGATTGAGCTAGGTTTTTACGAAGGAAGTCTTCATTAAAACCTAAGGATTTTCTTAATTTTTCAGTTAAATGAAGGTTTCTAGCCAATTTGATATTCTCTAGAATATTGCCTTCAATTAGAAAGTCATTTTTTTGCACAAACGCAATATCTTTATATAACTCCTCTGAGGGAATAT
>NZ_KV818830.1:0-370 GCF_001815045.1 Streptococcus sp. HMSC065E03
AATAAATTTTCTTGAATAAGGTCACTGTTTTTGGTGATATTATTTAAGAAATCTGAATGGTTACGGTTGTCAATTTGGTTAAATTCACGCGATAAATAATGTAATAAGAGACGCCTTTTTAGATCTAAAATAACTTTTTTTACATATTGGTTTTTAAGATAGGAATAGGAACAAGAAATCAAGAACCACAGTAAAATCGAACTTACACAAATAGTGATATGAAAGAGTAATCCACTATTTGAATTAGATATACTATCAAGTATTCTTCCTAATTGGAGAGAGAAGAATGTCATTAAAAGAGCACTTGTCAGACTTAATAAAATAAGCAAGAAATATAGTAATTTATATTGTTTCATAATCTGGTTCATAT
>NZ_KV818831.1:0-247 GCF_001815045.1 Streptococcus sp. HMSC065E03
TGAAATAATTTCGCCGATGCTTTCACACAGTTTAATTCTTTTTCACCATAGATATACAAAACCTGAGCTTTGCTAGCAGAAATCGTATCCTTCAGCTTGTAACGCCCCATATAGGTTTTGTAAATGGTCACCAATGTTTTGATAGGCGTCCTTGGCAGATCCTCCAAATAATATGCTTTTATTTCCTCTGGATAAGCCAGTTTAGGATAGAGTTTGTTCATCATGCTTAATTGAAGTTTGCAAGAGA
>NZ_KV818832.1:0-336 GCF_001815045.1 Streptococcus sp. HMSC065E03
CAATTGCATCTTTAATGGATAGAATGTAGTCCATCATTGCTTTGGCTTTTATTGGATCAAGGTTGCTTGTAGGTTCGTCAAAAATATATACAGAATATGGTTTGGCTAAAAACCTAGCTAAATCAATTCGTTGCTTTTCTCCTTCTGAAATGGTTTGATTTGATTGAGATAGACTCTTATTAAGGAAGTCTTCATTAAATCCTAAGGCTTTTCTTAATTTTTCAGTTAAATAAAGGTTTCTGGACAGTTTGATATTCTCTAGGATATTTCCTTCAATCAGAAAATCATTTTTTTGCACAAATGCAATATCTTTATATAACTCCTCTGAGGGAATAT
>NZ_KV818833.1:0-501 GCF_001815045.1 Streptococcus sp. HMSC065E03
CCAAAAACAGTGACCTTATTCAAGAAAATTTATTAATCCCTAAAATCTCTCTAATTGCAAATTTAGGGAGCCTTATCATGAGTGTGGTTGCTATTATTTATATAGAATGGCGATTAGCATTAGTCTTTCTTTTATTGTCGAGTCTAACGATTTTTCTATCACAAATTCCTGGAAAGTTAATGACTAAATCAACAAATAATTATTCTCTACAAAATAATCACTATTTGTCAAAAATGACAAACTTTATTAATGGTTTTGAACAAATTAAGTTATTAAATATTCAAAGCTGGACCCAAGAAAAAATTCAGGAAATCAGTTTAGAATTTGAAGAGTCCAGAAAAACATATCAATTCTTAAAAGACTTAGCTTCAACTACTGGAATTTTACTAAGTTTTGGCTCTCAACTATCCTGTATGGTTGCTGGTATCTTTTTTGTAAGAAATAACTTACTGACTATTGGATTACTAGTAGCAAGTATTCAATTATTAAACGGTGTTTTTG
>NZ_KV818834.1:0-501 GCF_001815045.1 Streptococcus sp. HMSC065E03
CAAAAACACCGTTTAATAATTGAATACTTGCTACGAGTAATCCAATAGTGAGTAAGTTATTTCTTACAAAAAAGATACCAGCGACCATACAGGATAGTTGAGAGCAAAAACTTAGTAAAATTCCAGTAGTTGAAGCTAAGTCTTTTAAGAATTGATATGTTTTTCTGGACTCTTCAAATTCTAAACTGATTTCCTGAATTTTTTCTTGGGTCCAGCTTTGAATATTTAATAACTTAATTTGTTCAAAACCATCAATAAAGTTTGTCATTTTTGATAAATAGTGATTATTTTGTAGAGAATAATTATTTGTTGATTTAGTCATTAACTTTCCAGGAATTTGTGATAGAAAAATCGTTAGACTCGACAATAAAAGAAAGACTAATGCTAATCGCCATTCTATATAAATAATAGCAGCCACACTTATGATAAGGCTCCCTAAATTTGCGATTAGAGAGATTCTAGGAATCAATAAATTTTCTTGAATAAGGTCACTGTTTTTGG
>NZ_KV818835.1:0-284 GCF_001815045.1 Streptococcus sp. HMSC065E03
CAACCTAAGGGTAGCGTATACGTACACTACAAAGATACTGAAGGTAACACAATTAAACAATCAGTAACAGATGAGTTAGACCAACCAGTAGGTAAAGACTACAATACTGTTGAAGATAACCGTCCACAGTACATTAAATTCGAAGGTAAAACTTACGAAATCGTACCAGTCGGAAACTACACAGTTGGTAAAGTAGATACTCAAGGTCACCTTGAATCAACAGACCCAACAACTGGTAAAGTGGTTGAAGGACGTAAAGATGTTACATACATCTACAAACTTGT
>NZ_KV818836.1:0-3819 GCF_001815045.1 Streptococcus sp. HMSC065E03
AGTCGACATCGCATGATGTTGACTTGAAAGGTGCAATTGCATCACTAAGAGATGGACCTGCGTTGTATTAGCTAGTTGGTGAGGTAACGGCTCACCAAGGCAACGATACATAGCCGACCTGAGAGGGTGATCGGCCACACTGGGACTGAGACACGGCCCAGACTCCTACGGGAGGCAGCAGTAGGGAATCTTCGGCAATGGGGGCAACCCTGACCGAGCAACGCCGCGTGAGTGAAGAAGGTTTTCGGATCGTAAAGCTCTGTTGTAAGAGAAGAACGAGTGTGAGAGTGGAAAGTTCACACTGTGACGGTAACTTACCAGAAAGGGACGGCTAACTACGTGCCAGCAGCCGCGGTAATACGTAGGTCCCGAGCGTTATCCGGATTTATTGGGCGTAAAGCGAGCGCAGGCGGTTAGATAAGTCTGAAGTTAAAGGCTGTGGCTTAACCATAGTACGCTTTGGAAACTGTTTAACTTGAGTGCAGAAGGGGAGAGTGGAATTCCATGTGTAGCGGTGAAATGCGTAGATATATGGAGGAACACCGGTGGCGAAAGCGGCTCTCTGGTCTGTAACTGACGCTGAGGCTCGAAAGCGTGGGGAGCAAACAGGATTAGATACCCTGGTAGTCCACGCCGTAAACGATGAGTGCTAGGTGTTGGGTCCTTTCCGGGACTCAGTGCCGCAGCTAACGCATTAAGCACTCCGCCTGGGGAGTACGACCGCAAGGTTGAAACTCAAAGGAATTGACGGGGGCCCGCACAAGCGGTGGAGCATGTGGTTTAATTCGAAGCAACGCGAAGAACCTTACCAGGTCTTGACATCCCTCTGACCGCTCTAGAGATAGAGTTTTCCTTCGGGACAGAGGTGACAGGTGGTGCATGGTTGTCGTCAGCTCGTGTCGTGAGATGTTGGGTTAAGTCCCGCAACGAGCGCAACCCCTATTGTTAGTTGCCATCATTCAGTTGGGCACTCTAGCGAGACTGCCGGTAATAAACCGGAGGAAGGTGGGGATGACGTCAAATCATCATGCCCCTTATGACCTGGGCTACACACGTGCTACAATGGCTGGTACAACGAGTCGCGAGTCGGTGACGGCAAGCTAATCTCTTAAAGCCAGTCTCAGTTCGGATTGTAGGCTGCAACTCGCCTACATGAAGTCGGAATCGCTAGTAATCGCGGATCAGCACGCCGCGGTGAATACGTTCCCGGGCCTTGTACACACCGCCCGTCACACCACGAGAGTTTGTAACACCCGAAGTCGGTGAGGTAACCATTTGGAGCCAGCCGCCTAAGGTGGGATAGATGATTGGGGTGAAGTCGTAACAAGGTAGCCGTATCGGAAGGTGCGGCTGGATCACCTCCTTTCTAAGGAAATGGAAACCTGTACGTTGGTCTTGTTTAGTTTTGAGAGGTCTTGTGGGGCCTTAGCTCAGCTGGGAGAGCGCCTGCTTTGCACGCAGGAGGTCAGCGGTTCGATCCCGCTAGGCTCCATTAACACTGTAAGGGTGTTAAGATTGAACATTGAAAATTGAATATCTATATCAAATAGTAACAAGAAAATAAACCGAAACGCTGTAAATATTTAAAGAGTTTAGGTCGCAAGACCAAAAATAAGGTTAAGTTAATAAGGGCGCACGGTGGATGCCTTGGCACTAGAAGCCGAAGAAGGACGTGACAAACGACGAAATGCTTTGGGGAGCTGTAAGTAAGCGACGATCCAGAGATGTCCGAATGGGGGAACCCACTAGCTGATGGCTAGTACTCCTATCTGTTAAGGATAGGTAGAGGAAGACGCAGTGAACTGAAACATCTAAGTAGCTGCAGGAAGAGAAAGCAAAAGCGATTGCCTGAGTAGCGGCGAGCGAAACGGCAGGAGGGCAAACCGAAGAGTTTACTTTTCGGGGTTGTAGGACTGCAATGTGGACTTAAAGATTATAGAAGAATGACATGGGAAGGTCAGCCAAAGAGAGTAAGAGCCTCGTATTCGAAATAGTCTTTATACCTAGCAGTATCCTGAGTACGGCGGGACACGAGAAATCCCGTCGGAATCTGGGAGGACCATCTCCCAACCCTAAATACTCTCTAGTGACCGATAGTGAACCAGTACCGTGAGGGAAAGGTGAAAAGCACCCCGGGAGGGGAGTGAAATAGAACCTGAAACCGTGTGCCTACAACAAGTTCGAGCCCGTTAATGGGTGAGAGCGTGCCTTTTGTAGAATGAACCGGCGAGTTACGATATGATGCGAGGTTAAGTTGAAGAGACGGAGCCGTAGGGAAACCGAGTCTGAATAGGGCGGATTAGTATTATGTCGTAGACCCGAAACCATGTGACCTACCCATGAGCAGGTTGAAGGTGAGGTAAAACTCACTGGAGGACCGAACCAGGGCACGTTGAAAAGTGCTTGGATGACTTGTGGGTAGCGGAGAAATTCCAAACGAACTTGGAGATAGCTGGTTCTCTCCGAAATAGCTTTAGGGCTAGCGTCGACATTAAGATTCTTGGAGGTAGAGCACTGTTTGGGTGAGGGGTCCATCCCGGATTACCAATCTCAGATAAACTCCGAATGCCAATGAATTATGGTCGGCAGTCAGACTGCGAGTGCTAAGATCCGTAGTCGAAAGGGAAACAGCCCAGACCACCAGCTAAGGTCCCAAAATAATTGTTAAGTGGAAAAGGATGTGGGGTTGCACAGACAACTAGGATGTTAGCTTAGAAGCAGCTATTCATTCAAAGAGTGCGTAATAGCTCACTAGTCGAGTGACCCTGCGCCGAAAATGTACCGGGGCTAAAACAATTTACCGAAGCTGTGGATACCTTTATAGGTATGGTAGGAGAGCGTTCTATGTGTGGAGAAGGTGTACCGTGAGGAGCGCTGGAACGCATAGAAGTGAGAATGCCGGTATGAGTAGCGAAAGACAGGTGAGAATCCTGTCCACCGTAAGACTAAGGTTTCCAGGGGAAGGCTCGTCCGCCCTGGGTTAGTCGGGACCTAAGGAGAGACCGAAAGGTGTATCCGATGGACAACAGGTTGATATTCCTGTACTAGAGTATGTAGTGAAGGAGGGACGCAGTAGGCTAACTAAAGCGTGCGACTGGAAGTGCACGTCTAAGCAGTGAGGTGTGAATTGAGTTAAATGCTTAATTCTGTAACATTGAGCTGTG
The DNA here is from genome assembly GCF_001815045.1 of Streptococcus sp. HMSC065E03. Taxonomy (NCBI): domain Bacteria; kingdom Bacillati; phylum Bacillota; class Bacilli; order Lactobacillales; family Streptococcaceae; genus Streptococcus; species Streptococcus sp. HMSC065E03. The sequence goes on from NZ_KV818836.1 coordinate 3,165, forward strand.
ATGGGGAGCGAAGTTTAGTAGCGAAGTTAGTGACGTCACACTGCCAAGAAAAGCTTCTAGCGTTAATCATACTCTACCCGTACCGCAAACCGACACAGGTAGTCGAGGCGAGTAGCCTCAGGTGAGCGAGAGAACTCTCGTTAAGGAACTCGGCAAAATGACCCCGTAACTTCGGGAGAAGGGGTGCTGGCTTTCAGTCAGCCGCAGTGAATAGGCCCAAGCAACTGTTTATCAAAAACACAGCTCTCTGCTAAATCGTAAGATGATGTATAGGGGGTGACGCCTGCCCGGTGCTGGAAGGTTAAGAGGAGTGCTTAGCGTAAGCGAAGGTATGAATTGAAGCCCCAGTAAACGGCGGCCGTAACTATAACGGTCCTAAGGTAGCGAAATTCCTTGTCGGGTAAGTTCCGACCCGCACGAAAGGCGTAATGATTTGGGCACTGTCTCAACGAGAGACTCGGTGAAATTTTAGTACCTGTGAAGATGCAGGTTACCCGCGACAGGACGGAAAGACCCCATGGAGCTTTACTGCAGTTTGATATTGAGTGTCTGTGCCACATGTACAGGATAGGTAGGAGCCATTGAGATCGGGACGCCAGTTTCGATGGAGGCGTTGTTGGGATACTACCCTTGTGTTATGGCCACTCTAACCCGG
>NZ_KV818837.1:0-9827 GCF_001815045.1 Streptococcus sp. HMSC065E03
TGGGGTATAGCCAAGCGGTAAGGCAAGGGACTTTGACTCCCTCATGCGTTGGTTCGAATCCAGCTACCCCAGTTAAATTTATGCCGGCGTGGCGGAATTGGCAGACGCGCTGGACTCAAAATCCAGTGTCCGCAAGGACGTGCCGGTTCGACCCCGGCCGCCGGTATAGTAAAAAAGACAAGGTTTTCGGACCTTGTCTTTTTTTCTCTGTTTTTGTTGAGTTACCAATTTTTTCCATTTTAAAATAAATCATCAAGTTTATTAGCCAATGTTTTCTGTTTGCTAGGGTACAAATGAGAATAAGTATCAATTGTTGTTGTAATAGATGCGTGTCCTAATCTTTCTTTGACAACAAGATAATCTTCTCCTTGATTTATAAGTAATGATGCATGAGAGTGTCTTAAATCATGAATTCTTATTTTCTTTAAATCTTTATCCCTTTCTAGTATTTGCTTAAACTTCTTATCAATCATATTTTTTGTAATTGATATTGGTGTACTCTGTATTATTTGAAGTTCTTCAGTATTTTTCGTAAATTCCTCAAGTTTTTCTTTTTGTTTTACTTTCCAATCTATTAGCATTTCTGCTAATTTCTGATTTATTGTTATATTTCTAGTTCCTGATCGTGTTTTTGTTGTATTAATGTAGCTTGTATTATTAACAAAGTATACCGTTTTGGTAACGTAAATCGTATTTGTTAAAAGATTTATATCATTCCAGTTCAATGCGAGGATTTCTCCCATTCTCATTCCAGTAAAGAAAGCAATTACGAAAAACAGGTCATAACTTATTTCATCATCTCGAATAAGTCCTCTAAATCTCGTGAATTCTTCTATACTCCAAAATTTAATATCAGGCTTCCTAATTGGTAATTTTCTCAGATTCTTAACTGGATTTTTATCAATGAGTGATTTTCTTATACCAGTATCAAAAATTTTTTTAAGTAGAATCAGAACCTTATTAATTGTATTATAGCTTAAAACTTCATTTTCATTTTGTTTTTTAGGTTTTGTTTTTAGGTATTCACGAAATTCGAATATATGGTCATACGTTAATTTATTTAAATTTGTATTTTTAAAATATGGCTTAATATGACGCTCATAATTATTTCTTTGTGTACTTGTGTAGCTTACTTTTCTGCCATTTTTCAAATCATCTTCTTCAAGTAAGTCGAATAACATATCCGTTGTTACTACAAAGTCAAATTGTTTTTCTTTTAATTCTACAACTCTAATATGTTGTTCAAGTTCTAGGGCTTCCTTTTTAGATTTTAATCCTTTACGAATAATACGTATTCTTTTTTGTGTGACTGGGTGGAAACCGTTAGAAACATCAACAGTCCATTTACCACTTTTAGTTTTACGAATAGTCATTCATTATGCTTCTTTCTGGAGTTCAATTCCTAGTAGTTCTTCAGCGACACTGGCTGGAATTGTACCAATCCGTTTGTTATCGTAGATATTAAAACCACGATTCACTAATAGTAATTTGCCAGTATGGATAATCTTTCTTGCAGTTCCTGGAGCAAATCCAAGTTCGATAAGGTCATCTTTTGTTACAGTTTTAATCATGTGCTCTCCTTTTCTAATTAGATTAAGTACGGGGAGGATTAACTCCCCTTGTCTTATACTTATTTTTGTTTTACATCTACTAAATGGATAGCATCCGCCTTGTAATACATCGTTGAACTAATCATAGTAGCTTGTAAATTGTCAAATGTAACTGGTACTTGATCCATTGCTTGGATATAGTCATTATCGACTAAAGCTTCTGGATTGTCTACTGAGACTTGGGTTGATTTCTTTTTGAATTGTCCATCCTTGATCGTTACATTGTATTTCCAACCAATGATTTTATCGGTATTAAAACGTCTTTCGCTACCATCTCGGTTTTTGATAATTTCTCCGTTTGCATCTGCTCGGACTTCCGTTTCAAATTTTGGAATGACTTCATCCAATTCAAATTTTGTTCCAATGTTATTGAAATTCCAGTCATTTTGTGAGAGCATTTTTGCCATATTTAATTTCTCCTTTTGATATTTTCTTTGATTGTAGGGATTAAATCTTCTCTTTTAAAGAGAATTGCCCTTTCTATTAATCCACTTGCTAAATCTGGTGGATATTCCATATTGTTGAGTGCGAGATAGTTAGATTTCTCATACTCATGCAGTAAGTTATTGTCGTATAGAAATTTATACGCTTTTAGAATAGCTCCAGAACCTTTATAGGTAAACCATTCTAATTTTTGTTCTAGTTCTGTCTTTGGTTTTGAAATAATGATAGAGACAGGTTTTGAGTGACCTAAAAACTTTTCCCAAGATCTCAAAGGTTTTGAGAAGTGACTATCACTATAGAACCTCACTTTTTCTTTGAGGTATCCCTTGGTAAAGTTAAGAAGATCTATTTCTGAATGCAACCATTCTTGAATGAAGTAGTGAGCTTTTGCTTTCCTAAGTTCTAACTCAGTTCTTATCCAATTTTCTATATACCGCTTGCTGATCCCGAGCTTTTCAGCTTGTTCTAAGCGCTTATCGTAAATTCTAAGTCTTTCATCATCATTGGGTTTTCTTAAATATAAGGTCTGACCGATCGTTTCATCTCCGTAGGTATTGTAGTAGGTGCTTTTTCCATATAGAAAGCGTTTCTTCTGACAAATCTTTAGAAGTTGATTAGGAGTGAAATAGGGTGTTTCATTAAAATCATCTATTGCAATATCAATTCGTCTTACTGAAAAATGAATGTAATTGTAGTAGAGGTTGTTCAGAAACTGTCTTTCGGAGAGACTATTTGGATCTAATACCATATCTCTATAGAACTCTAGTGCCTGTCCTGACATGACAAGCATGTAGGACGACTCTTTCGATCCATAGTAGATACGGATATTCCCATAATGAAGCTGGCTATCATAGTTATAGTATTTAAGGCTCCCCTTATTCTCAATAAATAGGTCAAAGTCAAGAAATAGGATATCTTCGATTATTTCTTTTGGCGAAAATTCAGTCTTATCAAACTGAATTTGAATCCAGTCAAATACAGAACGTAAATGCTCATTTTTTGCCATAGATTTTGATTCAACTTTTTGCCTAATTTTGCCACCCTTAAAATCTCCAAAACCCTTGGTAATACTGAATTTTTTCGATGGTACACCTAACTTGCAGAGGGTGGTGTTACTACACACCCTATCGGTCAAAAATGGTCCGTCCGCATCTACGCTCATTTTCGGCTTTCTGCCTCATGGCTCAGCCGAAAACTCGCTATTAGCCGAACCTATTTTTTGACCTCTTGTTAACAAACCCTAGTAAGCCGGTTTGCATCGACTCTTCAATATCTTGGATTTTCTTTTTTAGGTTGGAATTCTCAATTTTTATCAGTCGCATTTCTCGCTTAAATTCCTGTTTTAAGGCGCTCAGTTCATCGTAGAGCTCATCTATTACTTGGTTTAGGGATTCATGTTCATTGTCTGCTAGACTCCCAAATACGGCTTGTATAGCCTCTTTTAGACCTATTTCAAGTTTTAGTTTAGCTAACTTTTGAAATTGTCTAAGGTCTTCGTCTGTAAAATCATAGGCAACTGTATAACTTAATTGATGAGTTCTGGGATTTCTACTGATAGGAACTTTAATTTTCTTAAATTCCTTGCCACTTATCTCTTTAATCAGTTGAATCCAATTTTTAAGAGTAGAGGTAGAGTTTAGGCCAGAAATTTGATTGACTAACTCTTTATTGGTCATCTTTTTGTGAAACCTCCGAAATTTTCTTGTGCAACTGAAGAGTTTTCTGTGGTATAATTGTTACATAATATGTTTTGATCTTGGAACGAACGGCACATTTGTTTCAAGATTTTTTATTTTGTCGAATCCTACCTCCTTTATTAAAATTTTTTAAATCGACTACTAGTTACATACGCTTTTACCTCCTTTTATGCTATAATATTCTCAATGGAATATTCAATCTCAAAATAAATATTCCTTATGGAATAATTCTATTTTATACCGTTTAGAATATTTTGTCAAGCTAAAATATACGAATAAGAATATCTATAGGAGAATTATGTATACAGAGGATTATAAATTTTCAGAGAGGTTAAAAACTCTCAGAAAATCAAAAAAGTTAACTCAAGTACAAATATCGGAATTAATTGGAGTTCAACAAGGGACATATTCTCGGTGGGAGAATGGAACGTTAGAACCAGGATTAGAATTCGTTGTGAAATTAGCAAATATCTTTGGGACTACTACAGATTATTTGCTGGGACAAAAACCTTATTCAATTATCAGTAGTTTACCTCTAGAACAATTAGATCTTACCAATATTGCAAACTTTTCAAAGGATGAGTTTGATATTTTGAAACATTCAATAGCAGTTTCGGTGGCAAGAAATAAAATAAAGGCAACAGAACTAAAAGATAGAGTTATAGAAAAAAATCAGTTGTCAGAAAAAGATGCAGAACTTTTGAATAAGATTTTTGAAGAAGTTAAAACTTATTGGGAAAATTAGGAGGACGCTAGTCTTCAAAATTCCCTCCCAAAATGTGTCCAAAATATTGACAGAATTCTAGCTTTTCATTATAGTTCTTATGGAACTTTTTTTCTACAACAAAATAGGCTCCATAATATCCATAGGGGATTTACCCACTACAAATAGTATAGAGCCGGTTTTATTAATGTCCTGCATTTCCTAATAAGTTAACCATGACAACACCAATGATAATCAAAATTAAACCGATAATGCTATAAACATTTAGTGTTTCTTTGAAAATCATTACTGCGATAGAGGCTGTCAAAACTAAACCGACAGCTGACCATGTTGCATAAGCTATTCCTAAAGGAATTTTTTGCATTGCTAGTGAGAGGAAATAGAAACAAACGCCATAGCTAAGTAGGGCAGAAACGGTTGGAATAGGCTTTGTAAAACCGTCTGATAATTTCAAAAGGTTAGTTCCCAATATCTCTCCTACAATGGCGATAAAAAGATAAAAGTATGACATGTCTTTAACCTCCTATATGTCATGTTTTTGCTCTAAGAGCTATTATAGCTATCCGTTTTTTATAAATCTTGGCACAAGTCATGAGAATTTGTAGTAAAACTGTGGCAGACACTTTTTCAGAACCAATAGCTGATAAGTTTAGTATATCATAAGATAAATTTAAAAAAAAAAGTTTTGTTAGAAAATGAATTATCAAATTCTTGGGCTAAAGAGTTATTTTTGTTAAAATAATAAAAAACACTTACCCTAATTAAAGGAGAAAATAAAATGATTACATTAACTGTTAATCGTACAAGTGTCTTGAATACCTCTGGATGAATATAACCTGTTGGGACATATCGTCTATTCTCTGATGATGCTCTTAGAACGATAAGGTATGGAGTGTTACCAAAAAGTTACTAAAATTTGAAAAATGAGTCTATTTTGCAAGATTCAAAAGGCTTAAAACCCTATTAAATCAGGGTTGTAAGATTTAAATAATGGAGTTATGGAACTCAAAATCCAGTGTCCGCAAGGACGTGCCGGTTCGACCCCGGCCGCCGGTATAGATTATAAAGGAGTTTTACTCCTTTTTTTGTTTTAATTTTTTCTTTTTTGTGATATAATTAACCGGTAAAGTTTCATTTAGTGAATTAGAAGGAGTCAATTTTGTCTGAAGTTGCAAATAAAATCGATCGATTTTTAAATTCTATTTTATTGTTATCAGAAAATCAGCATGAGATTTTAGTTGGTTCTTGTACAAGTGGTGTTTCATTAACTAACACTCAGGAACATATTTTGATGCTGGTTGCTGATGAAGCTCTAACCAATTCTGTCTTAGCTAAGAAATTGAATGTCAGTCAGGCGGCTATCACGAAGGCCGTGAAGCCCTTATTAAGTCAGGGCATGCTGGAGACTTATCGAGATGAAAATGATGCTCGGGTTCTCTATTATCGCTTAACTGAGATTGGTAAGCCTATTGCATTAGAGCATCAGCACCACCATCAGCATACTCTTCACACTTATGAGGATGTTTTGTCGAAGTTTACAAAGAATGAGCAAGGGGTCATTTCGCGGTTTTTAGATCTATTGGAAGAGGAGTTATAGTTTGAGGTATATTACGGTTTCGAATTTATCGTTTTATTATGATCGGGAACCGGTTTTAGAAGGGATCAATTACTACTTAGATAGTGGGGAGTTTGTGACTTTGACCGGTGAAAATGGTGCTGCTAAGTCAACCTTGATTAAGGCTAGTCTTGGGATTTTACAGCCCAAGGTGGGGACAGTTGAGATTTCAAAGACGAATGTTAAGGGAAAGAAGTTAAGGATTGCTTATTTGCCACAACAGATTGCTAGTTTTAATGCTGGGTTCCCCAGTACGGTCTATGAATTTGTGAAGTCAGGTCGGTATCCTCGTAAAGGCTGGTTTCGAAAGTTGAATGAGCACGATGAAAAACATATTCTGAAGAGTTTAGAATCTGTTGGGATGCTGGAGTTCAAGGATCGGGCGATTGGTTCTTTGTCTGGTGGTCAGAAACAGCGGGCCGTCATTGCTCGGATGTTTGCTTCTGATCCGGATATCTTTGTTTTAGATGAACCGACAACAGGGATGGATGCGACGACAAAGAGTGATTTTTATGAGTTGATGCATCACAGTGCGCATCACCATCAAAAATCTGTTTTGATGATTACGCACGATCCAGAAGAGGTTAACCAATTTGCGGATCGGAATATTCATTTGGTTCGTGACCAGAGCTCTCCTTGGAGATGTTTTAACGTCCATGATACAGAAGGGGAGGGTGACCATGCTTGATTTATTCCAGTATGATTTTATGCAGCGGGCCTTGTTGGCTATGGTTGCCATGAGTCTTTTTTCTCCTGTGTTAGGGATTTTCTTGATTTTGAGACGGCAGAGTCTGATGAGTGATACGCTGAGTCACGTCTCTCTTGCGGGTGTCGCTTTTGGACTTTTTCTTGGGATCTCTCCGACGCTCTCGACTATGATCATTGTCATTATTGCTGCGGTCTTTCTTGAGTATTTGCGGACCTTATTTAAGGACTTTATGGAGATCGGGACGGCAATTTTAATGTCCACTGGTCTTGCCCTAGCTTTAGTACTGATGCGTGGTGGTGGGAAAAGCTCGATGAGCTTGGATCAGTATTTGTTTGGTTCTACCCTAACCATTACGGATGAACAGGTGATCGCCTTGTTTGTGATTGCTTTCGTTGTATTAGTGCTGACGGCCTTATTCTTGCGGCCTATGTATATTTTGACTTTTGATGAAGATACGGCCTTCGTAGATGGCCTTCCGGTCCGGACCATGTCCATTTTATTTAATGTGGTGACAGGGGTTGCTATCGCCTTAATGATTCCTGCAGCAGGATCGTTATTGGTTTCAACTATCATGGTCTTACCGGCTAGTATTGCGCTGAAATTAGGGAAGAACTTCCGTGGGGTCATGCTGATTGCGGTCATCATTGGCTTTATCGGGATGTTTAGTGGGTTGATTTTGTCTTATATTGCAGATACACCGGCGAGTGCCAGCATCACGCTTTTGTTTGTGGCACTGTTCTTGCTTGTGAATCTTGGATCACGTTTGAGGAAGTAAATATGAAATTTAAAAAAATAGGTTTAATGTTGTTGGTGGCTTTTGCCCTTATCTTGACTGCTTGTGGTAAAAGTCAGAGTCAAAATGGAAAATTAAAAGTGATGACCACTTTTTATCCTGTTTATGATTTTACAAAAAATATTGTCGGAGATGAAGGAACGGTAGACCTGCTCATTGGAGCGGGATCAGAGCCTCATGAATATGAATTGTCTGCTAAGGGGCGGGCTATGATTCAAGATTCGGATGTTTTCGTCTATGAAAATGAAAATATGGAAACGTGGGTTCCAAATCTTTTGAAATCCATGAAGGATAAGAAAACCAAAGTGATCGATGCCACCAAGGGCATGGTCTTGCTTCCTGGATTGGAAGAGGAACATGAACACGAAGGGGGCGAAGAACACCATCATGAATATGATCCTCACCTTTGGCTCTCTCCACATCGTGCCATGAAGATGGTAGAGTCGATTCGTGATCAGTTGGTGGCAGCTTATCCAGATAAGAAAAAAACGTTTGAGAAAAATGCCCAAGCCTATCTAAAGAAATTACAGGCCTTGGATCAAGCTTATCAGGATGGCTTGAAAGATGCGAAACAAAAGAATTTCGTGACCCAACACGCGGCTTTCCGTTACTTGGCCTTAGATTATGGATTAAACCAGGTAGCCATTTCAGGGATTTCACCTGATAGCGAGCCTTCTGCTGCACGATTGCGTGAATTGACAGAGTATATCAAGAAAAATGAGATCAAGGTCATTTACTTTGAGGAAAATGCTTCTAAGTCCTTGGCGAAAACCTTGTCTTCTGAAGCTGGTGTTGAGTTGGCTGTCTTAAATCCTTTGGAAAGTTTGACGGATCAAGAAATGAAAGATGGCGAAAACTACGTGTCTGTTATGAAGGAAAATCTGAAGGCGCTCGAGAAAACAACGTCACAAGATGGTAAGGATATTCAACCGGAACATGAGGAAGATTCTAAGACGGTTCAAAAGGGCTATTTCGAGGATAGTCAAGTGAAGGATCGTAGCTTAGCAAATTATGCGGGTGATTGGAAATCGGTTTATCCATACTTGCAAGATGGAACGTTGGATCAGGTCTTTGATTATAAGGCAAAATTAAATCCAACCATGACGGCCGCTGAGTATAAGGAATATTATACCAAGGGTTACCAAACAGATATTGATCGGATTAAGATTGATAAGGATTCAATGGAGTTTTATCAAAAAGGATCTTCTAAGAAATATACTTATAAATACGTAGGTAAGCACATTTTGACTTATAAGAAGGGGAATCGTGGTGTTCGTTATCTCTTTGAAGCCAAGGAGAGCGATGCGGGAGACTTCAAATATGTTCAATTTAGTGACCATGAAATTACTCCGGTAAAGGCAGCTCACTTCCACATTTTCCATGGAGGAAAGAGTCAAGAGGCGCTTTATGATGAGTTGGAAAATTGGCCAACGTATTATCCTTCGAACTTATCTGGTTTAGAAGTGGCACAGGAAATGCTGGCTCATTAAGAGTTGTATCAAAATAGAGACTAGGACTGATTATCCCGGTCTCTTTTTGATTAAAAATGAGGAGTGAAGCTTGTCAAATGCTTGAAAATACGTTACAATGAAAGGGCTTTAAACTAAAAAAATGTATGGGGAATTTTAAATGAAAAAAGTTGGTGCAATTCTTGTGAGTATTCTCAGTGTGGTCCTGTTGGTGGCTTGTTCGCAACAGGGAGCGAGTAAAAAATCAACCGCTTCCTCTAGTCAAACGAATGCCTCTTCTGAAGTCAAAAAGACGGCTGCTTCTAGTTCGGAAGTGAAGGAGAAAGAAAAAAAAGAAGAGAAAAAAGAAGAGAAAAAAGAAGTGAAGAAAATGGATCTTGAAGCTATTGCCAATGGAGACTACAGCAGTATTGCTGGTGTCTGGCAAGATGATAAAGGAAATAAGCTGGTCTTTAACGACAAAGGGTTGGTCTCACAAGAGTTAGAGGGCTATGGAGCTTCTTTGACAGATTATGGAACAGCATCAGAAGGCATTTATGGTGGTCGTGATGGAGGCTTCTTGTTGGAGTATATTCCTGCAGGAGTGACCATTGGTGATCAGGTCGATGATCAAGGACAAGTCGTCTTTAAAGATACATCAGATGCCTCTAAAAACCGCTTATGGTCTGGTGTTGGTATCGCTAGTTTTGGGGAACAAGGCTCGATCTACTATCATGTAGGAGATGAATAATGGAAAAAGAGAGTGGGACAGAAATCGGTAATTCGT
>NZ_KV818837.1:9927-73766 GCF_001815045.1 Streptococcus sp. HMSC065E03
GAGGCTAGGACTTTTGTCCCAGCCTCTTTTTCTTATGCATGTGGGGGGAGCCAAGAAAGCTCAAATTGGAGCAATTGGGCTTCAAGGAGGTCTTGATGGGAAATCTCTTGTTTCTCTTTACCATCTAATAGGGCTTTTTGGATGAAATAGGCGCCTGCAGTGTGTGAGTTGGCGCAAATCTTGAGCTCTTGCTTGGGAAGATGGAGAAGGACTTCTTTAAAGAGGGGGAGCCCTAGATCATAGATTGGTTTTCCTGGGCAGGTTGGATAGAGTCCAAGGGCTGACCAGATGTACCAAGCAGATAGGCTACCGTTGTCCTCATCACCTGGATAGGCTTGGAAATTTGGATGGAAAGCTTGGGAACGGATCTGGTGGATCAGGAGATTGGTATATTCGGGGTGAAGACTGTGGCGGAAGAGGTAGGGAAGGTGAAAGCTGGGTTGATTGGAGATGGCAATCTGCCCAAATGGGGCTTGGGCCATTTCACTCATTTCATGGATTTCATAGCCATATCCTCTTACATCAAATTGAGGTTTTTGATTGGCCAGATCCAGCAATCGTTGGGTGAAGGCTTTTTTACCGCCCATCAGCTCTATCAGGCCGGAGAGGTCGTGTAAGGCTCCAAAAGTAGCCTGGGTTGCAGAGCATTCTGCATAATCTCCTCCCCAGCTGGTAGGAGAGAAGGGTTCTTTAAAGGTTCCATTGGTGGATCGTGCTCTCATAAAGCCTGTTTGGGCATCGTACAATGTTCGGTAGGAGAGGCTGGAAGCAGCATACCGAGCGGCTGTTTCTGTATGAACCAATTGCTTGGCAACGCTAGCAATGCAAAAATCACTATAGGCATAATCTAGGCTATGGCTAACACTTTCATGAAAATCTTCGGGTAGGTAGCCAAGGGCCTTGTAGCTTTCATTGCCATGGCGACCAAAATGTTGAGTGGGATCTGTTTTTTGAGCCGTCTGGAGCATGGCTGTCAGCATGTTTTCATGTAGGTCTGGTGCGATCCCTTTTGTGACAGCATCCGCAAAGACGCCATCGATGAGGGTACCTGGCATCATTCCTCGTTCATCTGGGGCCAACCATTTTGGTAGAAAACCAGTATCCTTGTAAGTGTTTAAAAATCCTTCGAGAAAGTGACGGTAGTAATCGGGGTAGACAAGGCTAAAGAGCGGAAAAGAGGTCCGAAAGAGGTCCCAAAATCCGATATTCGTATAAGCTTTTCCTGATTTGATTTCATTATGGGTGACATCCAGGTGCCAGTCATTTCCCTCAGTATCCGTTTCATAAAAAGTTTGAGGGAAAAGGAGGAGTCTGTAAAGGCAATGGTCGAAAAAGGCTTGGTCACGCCCTCCGGTATCCTTCACTTCAATTCGTTTTAGCAGCTGATTCCATTGATCGGTTGCTTCTTTTTTAGCTTCCTCTAGGGAAGGGTTGGGAAGATGGCTGTGAGCCATGTCTTGGGACAGATAAGAAGTTCCTAATTGGACGGTCACTTCCTTGCTAGAAAAGGTGAGAAAAAGATCATGATCGATGTGAGTGACGTTCTCAATCGGCTGGCTAAATTGCCACTGGAGATAGAAAGAGTAGGAAGTATCTGCGGTATGGGCCTGATCCAGAATGCGGAAGTGGCAGGTTTGGTCTGTCAGGGTCAAGTCCTCTAGTTCCTTTGCTGCATGAAAGCAGAGTGTCAGTCTTTCTGGTGCTCGAAAGTGCATGACAGCCCCGTAGCGGCTTGGAACCAGCTCGCTTTGAATCTGATAACGTTCCGAAAAAATACGGAGGTAGTGGGGCTGGAAAATAGCTTCTTTCATCGAATAACTGCTTTGGCGACGGAAGAGGTCGGAACTTGCAATTTCCCCCGTGATGGGCGTGATGAGGCACCAAGTGTAGTCTCCTATCCAAGGACTAGGCTGGTGGGTGAGGCGAAATCCCTGAAAAATAGGGAGATTGGGGTTGAAAAACCAAGCCCCTTGTTCGTGTGTCGTCTGAGGAAGGAAGTAGTTCATCCCAAAAGGGACTCCGGTATAAGGGAGGGTGTTCCCGTGCGAATAGTGGGGATGATTATCGCTTCCCCAGCGGGTATCGATGGTTTGGCAATGTGTGCGCATCTTGTCTCCTTTTTCTTCATCAACCTTAAATGATCTGTGTTTTTCTTGGAACACGCAGTGGTATTTTCTTCATTGTATCAAAGCGTTGTCAAATATGATAGCGTTTTTATCAAATGGAAAATTTTGTAGAAAAAGGGCTATAGTTTGCGTATGTATTTCCTTTTTGAAATCTTTTATACTGAATAGGAAAGAATCGATACGTGTGAGGAAAATAAATGACCTATTCAAAAGAAATCGTGCGAGAATGGCTGGACCAAGTAGCAGAACGTGCCAAGGAGTACCCTGAATGGGTGGATGTCTTTGAGCGTTGCTATACAGACACTTTAGACAATACAGTTGAAATTTTAGAAGACGGTTCAACCTTTGTGCTAACAGGGGATATCCCAGCTATGTGGTTGCGTGACTCTACTGCTCAATTGAGACCCTATCTTCATGTGGCTAAAAGAGACCCTCTCTTGCGCCAGACCATTGCTGGCTTGGTTAAACGTCAGATGACTTTGATTCTCAAGGATCCCTATGCCAACTCCTTCAACATTGAAGAGAACTGGAAGGGTCACCACGAGACCGACCATACAGATCTCAATGGCTGGATTTGGGAACGCAAGTATGAAGTGGATTCGCTGTGCTATCCCTTGCAATTAGCTTTTCTCCTTTGGAAAGAAACTGGTGAGACTAGCCAGTTTGATGAAACCTTTGTCACAGCCACCAAGGAAATTCTTCATCTTTGGACGGTGGAGCAAGACCACAAGAACTCTCCTTATCGCTTTGTTCGGGATACTGATCGTAAGGAAGACACTTTGGTAAATGATGGTTTTGGTCCTGATTTTGCCGTGACAGGCATGACCTGGTCAGCCTTCCGTCCAAGTGATGACTGCTGTCAGTATAGTTACTTGATTCCGTCCAATATGTTCGCAGTGGTTGTCTTGGGCTATGTACAAGAAATCTTTGCAGACTTGAATCTAGCCGATAGTGAAAGCATCATTGCAGATGCCAAACGCCTGCAAGCGGAGATCCAAGAAGGGATCGAAAATTACGCCTACACGACTAATAGCAAGGGCGAGAAAATCTATGCCTTTGAGGTAGACGGTTTGGGAAATGCTAGCATCATGGATGATCCGAACGTACCAAGTTTGTTGGCGGCTCCCTATCTTGGCTACTGCGCCATCGACGATGAAGTCTACCAAGCCACTCGTCGGACGATTTTGAGCCCTGAAAATCCTTACTTCTATGAAGGGAAGTATGCTAGTGGGCTCGGAAGTTCTCATACCTTTTATCGCTATATCTGGCCGATTGCTTTATCCATTCAAGGATTGACAACGACAGATAAAGCTGAGAAAAAACAGTTGCTGGACCAGTTGGTTGCCTGCGATGGTGGAACAGGTGTCATGCACGAAAGTTTCCATGTAGATGATCCAACCTTCTACTCGCGTGAATGGTTCTCTTGGGCCAACATGATGTTCTGCGAATTAGTCTTGGATTACTTGGATATTTGCTAATACTCTTCGAAAATCTCTTCAAACCACGTCAGCTTCGCCTTGCCGTATATATGTTACTGACTTCGTCAGTTCTATCTACAACCTCAAAGCAGTGCTTTGAGCAACCTGCGGCTAGCTTCCTAGTTTGCTCTTTGATTTTCATTGAGTATAAGGAGCACGCTTTAGCTTCACTGATTCTTGTTAGAATCACAAGTTTATATTTAAAACATTAAAAATTTAAGTTAGAATGAGGTTTTACTCATGGAAAATGTTGTTGTACATATTATCTCTCACAGCCACTGGGATCGTGAGTGGTATCTACCTTTTGAAAGTCACCGCATGCAATTGGTGGAACTCTTTGACAATCTCTTTGATCTTTTTGAAAATGACCCTGAATTCAAAAGTTTCCACTTGGATGGACAAACCATCGTCCTCGATGACTATTTAGAAATTCGCCCTGAAAACCGTGACAAGGTGCAGCGTTATATCGACGAAGGCAAGCTCAAGATTGGTCCCTTTTATATCTTGCAGGATGATTACCTAATCTCCAGTGAAGCCAACGTCCGCAATACCTTGATTGGTCAAGCTGAATGTGCCAAATGGGGCAAATCAACTCAAATTGGTTACTTCCCTGATACCTTTGGAAATATGGGACAAGCTCCTCAAATCCTTCAAAAATCAGGGATTCACGTAGCAGCCTTTGGGCGTGGGGTCAAACCAATCGGATTTGACAACCAAGTCCTCGAAGATGAGCAGTTTACCTCTCAATTTTCTGAAATGTACTGGCAAGGGGCGGATGGTAGCCGTGTGCTGGGTATTCTTTTTGCTAACTGGTACAGTAACGGGAACGAAATTCCAGTGGATAAAGATGAAGCTTTGGCTTTCTGGAAACAAAAATTGGCAGACGTTCGTGACTATGCCTCAACCAACCAATGGTTGATGATGAACGGTTGCGACCACCAACCGGTTCAACGAAACTTGAGTGAAGCTATTCGCGTGGCTAACGAACTGTTCCCTGACGTGACCTTTATTCATAGTTCCTTTGATGAATATGTGCAAGCAGTGGAAAGTGCGCTTCCTGAGCAATTATCTACGGTTACGGGAGAATTGACCAGTCAGGAAACCGATGGTTGGTACACACTGGCAAACACGTCTTCCTCTCGGATTTATCTCAAGCAAGCCTTCCAAGAAAACAGCAATTTGCTAGAGCAAGTGGTGGAACCTTTGACCATCATTACTGGTGGGCACAACCACAAGGATCAATTGACCTATGCCTGGAAGACACTCTTACAAAATGCGCCACACGATAGTATTTGTGGATGTAGTGTGGATGATGTTCACCGTGAGATGGAAGTTCGTTTTGCCAAGGTCAATCAAGTCGGAAACTTTGTCAAGACCAACCTTCTGAACGAATGGAAGGGTAAACTAGCGACTCAAAAAGCCCAGAGTGAACACCTCTTTACGGTCGTCAATACTGGCTTGCATAATAAGGTGGACACTGTCAGCACGATTGTCGATGTAGCAGTTTGTCCATTTAAGGAATTGCATCCGACAGAAGGCTTCAAGAAAATGGCCGCTTTGAGCTTGCCAGACTACCACGTAGAAGATTTAGAGGGGCATCTTGTAGAAGCAGAGATTGAGGACTTGGGAGCAAGCTTTGGCTATACCCTGCCTAAGGATAAATTCCGTCAACCTTATATTGCACGTCAAGTGCGCGTGACAATTCCAATTCACCTTGCACCACTTTCTTGGTCAAGCTTCCAACTAGTCGAAGGGCCAGCAGCACAAAGCGATGGTATCTTCCAAAATGGAGTTATTGATACTCCATTTGTGACAGTAAGTGTAGATGAAGGTATCACAGTCTACGACAAGACTACAAACGAAGCTTACGAGGACTTTATCCAATTTGAGGACCGTGGCGATATCGGGAATGAGTACATTTATTTCCAACCAAAAGGAACAGAGCCAATTTTCGCAAAACTGAAAGGTTATGAAATTCTGGAAAACAATGCTCGCTATGCTAAGGTTTTGCTCAAACATGACTTGACTATTCCAGTTAGCGCAGATGAAAAATTGGATGCTGAACAAAGAGGTATCATCGAGTTCATGAAACGAGATGCAGGTCGTTCAGAAGAGTTGACAACCATTCCTCTTGAAACGGAGATGACCATTTTTGTAGATGATCCACAAATTCGCTTCAAGACTCGCTTTACCAATACAGCCAAAGACCACCGCATTCGTCTCTTGGTCAAAACTCATAACACACGCCCAAGTAATGATTCTGAAAGCATCTATGAAGTTGTTACAAGACCAAATAAACCAGCAGCTTCTTGGGAAAATCCTGAAAATCCACAACACCAACAAGCCTTTGTTAGCTTGTATGACGATGTTAAAGGAGTGACAGTAGCCAATAAAGGATTGCACGAATACGAAATCCTTGAGGACGACACCATGGCTGTAACCCTTCTCCGTGCTTCAGGTGAGCTAGGTGACTGGGGCTACTTCCCAACGCCAGAAGCTCAGTGCTTGCGCGATATCGAAGTTGAGTTTGCAGTAGAATGCCATCAAGCAGGGGAACGCTTCTCGGCCTTCCGTCGTGCTAAAGCCTTCCAGGTGCCATTTACAGCTCTTCAAGTTGCAAAACAAGAAGGTAGAGTTGCTGCAACAGGTAGTCTCTTCAACCATGCAGCCCTCAACTTGCCACAAGTCTGCCCAACAGCCTTTAAGGTGGCTGAAAATGAAGAAGGATACGTCCTTCGTTACTACAATATGAGTCAAGAAAATGTTCGCGTGTCAGAAGGACAACAAACGGTTGTCGATCTTCTGGAACAACCGTATCCGGTCCATACAGGTTTATTGGCACCGCAAGAAATCCGGACAGAATGGATCAAAAAAGAAGAAATCTAATTTCAAAAAGATAACATAAAAAGAAAGGAGGAGCGAAAAGAGTAAGAACCGACTGCTGATTCGCTCCTTTTTACAGGTAAAAGCAATGACCATTGCAACGATTGATATCGGAGGGACTGGCATTAAGTTTGCTAGTCTAACTCCTGATGGAAAGATTTTAGATAAGGCCAGCACCGCAACGCCAGAGACTCTGGAAGAGTTGCTAGCTTGGTTGGATCAGCGATTGTCAGAACGTGACTACCGTGGGATTGCCATGAGTGTGCCAGGAGCCGTTCATCAAGAAACAGGGGTAATTGAAGGGATCAGTGCCATTCCTTACATCCATGGTTTTTCATGGTATGAGGCGCTTGCTCATCATAAGCTTCCTATCCACCTAGAAAATGATGCCAACTGTGTTGGACTCAGTGAACTGCTAGCTCATCCTGAGATTGAAAATGCAGCCTGTGTCGTGATTGGTACAGGAATCGGTGGAGCCATGATTATCAATGGGAAGCTACACCGTGGTCGTCATGGTTTGGGCGGTGAGTTTGGCTACATGACCACAATCGAGCCCGCAGAAAGACTCAATAACTGGTCACAACTCGCTTCTACAGGAAACATGGTTCGCTATGTGATTGAAAAATCTGGTCAAACCGATTGGGATGGCCGCAAGGTGTACCAAGAGGCGGCAGCAGGTAATGCCCTTTGCCAAGAAGCTATTGAGCGCATGAATCGTAATCTTGCTCAAGGACTGCTCAATATCCAGTACCTGATTGATCCAGATGTGATTAGTCTAGGCGGCTCTATCAGTCAGAACCTTGATTTTATCAAAGGCGTGCAAAAAGCCGTAGATGCCTTTGTGGAAAGATATGAAGAATATACCATCGCTCCAGTCATTCAAGCTTGCACCTATCAGGCAGATGCCAATCTCTACGGTGCCCTTGTCAACTGGTTACAGGAGGAAAACCAATGGTAAGTTTTACCGGAATCAACAGTAAACAAGCGCAAGCTTTAGAGTTGCTCCAAAATCACATTTCTCTACCAGATGTAGAAGTGGCAGTCGCTCAGTCTGACCATGCTTCCATCTCTATCAAGGGGGAGAATGGGCAGTATCAATTGACCTACCGTAAACCTCATCAACTCTACCGTGCCTTATCTGTGCTCGCAACAGCTTTAGCAGAAGGGGACAAGGTAGAGATTGAAGAGCAGGCGGCCTATGAAGATTTAGCCTATATGGCGGACTGTTCGCGCAATGCCGTGCTCAATGTCGCATCTGCCAAGCAGATGATTGAAGTCTTGGCTCTGATGGGTTATTCAACCTTTGAGCTCTACATGGAAGACACTTATCAAATTGAAGGACAACCTTACTTTGGTTATTTCCGTGGAGCATACTCAGCTGAAGAGTTACAGGAAATCGAAAGCTACGCCCAGCAGTTTGACATGACCTTTGTGCCATGTATCCAAACTTTGGCTCACTTATCAGCCTTTGTCAAATGGGGCGTCAAAGAAGTGCAAGAGCTCCGCGATGTAGAAGATATTCTTCTCATCGGTGAAGAAAAAGTTTACGACCTGATTGACGGTATGTTTGCGACGTTGTCTAAACTACAAACTCGCAAGGTCAATATCGGGATGGACGAAGCCCACCTGGTTGGTTTGGGACGCTACCTTATCCTAAATGGTGTGGTGGATCGTAGCCTCCTCATGTGTCAACACTTGGAGCGCGTGCTGGATATTGCCGATAAGTATGGTTTCCACTGCCAGATGTGGAGCGATATGTTCTTCAAGCTCATGTCAGCAGATGGCCAGTACGACCGTGAGGTGGAAATTCCAGAAGAAACGCGTGTTTACCTTGACCGTCTCAAAGACCGTGTGACCTTGGTTTACTGGGATTATTATCAGGATAGCGAAGAAAAATACAATCGTAACTTCAGTAACCACCACAAGATTAGCCAGGATATTGCCTTTGCAGGTGGGGCTTGGAAGTGGATTGGTTTTACGCCCCACAACCATTTCAGCCGTCTCATTGCAGTAGAAGCCAATAAAGCTTGCCGTGCCAACCAAATCAAGGAAGTTATCGTGACGGGTTGGGGGGACAATGGTGGGGAAACAGCCCAGTTCTCTATCTTGCCAAGCTTGCAAATCTGGGCAGAACTTAGCTATCGCAATGATTTAGAGCGTCTATCTGCCCACTTCAAGACTAATACAGGTCTATCTGTTGAGGACTTTATGCAGCTGGATCTTGCCAACCTCTTGCCAGACCTACCAGACAATCTTAGTGGTATCAATCCTAACCGCTATGTCTTTTATCAGGATGTTCTTTGCCCAATCCTTGACAAGCACATGACTCCTGAACAGGACAAGCCATACTTTGCCAAGGCGGCTGAAATTCTTTCTGACATTAAAGAAAAAGCTGGTGTCTACGCCTATCTCTTTGAGACTCAGGCTCAGTTGAATGCCATTTTAAGTAATAAAGTGGATGTGGGCCGACGCATTCGTGAGGCCTATCAAGCAGGTGATAAAGAGAGCTTGCAACAAATCGCTAGAGGAGAATTGCCAAAACTCAGAAGTCAGATTGAAACCTTCCATGACCTCTTTAGCCACCAATGGTTGAAAGAAAACAAGGTCTTTGGCTTGGATACCGTAGACATCCGGATGGGTGGACTCTTGCAACGGATCAAGCGAGCTGAAAGTCGGATTGAAAACTACCTAGCAGGCGAAATCTCTCGTATCGATGAACTAGAAGTAGAGATCTTGCCATTCAACGATTTCTACGGAGATCAGGACTTCGCAGCCACAACGGCTAATCAGTGGCATACTATTGCGACTGCCTCAACCATTTATACAACGTAAAAAATGCCAAGTCGGATGACAGAAATCTCATCCGCGGTCGATAGGAGTAGAAGAAGAGTTGTCTTTACGATCACCCTTTTCTACTCCTTTTTTAAAGCTATGTCATAAATTTGTAGAATTTTTTCTATAATTAGGAGTTTGAAAATGTAAATGGGCTATCTTATAATAGGTGATGTAAACGCTACCAAAGCAAATAAACACGCTCAAGGCTCAAAGGGGGGAGTTAAATGAAAAAGTTTGTAAGGACTCTGAGAGAAAATTTCATTTTTCTTTTAATGGTCTTACCTGGTGCAGCGTGGTTAATCTTATTCTTCTATATTCCGGTTTTTGGGAATATCGTAGCATTTAAGGACTATCATATTACGGGAGAGGGTTTTATTGACAGTGTCATGAAGAGTAAGTGGGTTGGCTTTGACAACTTCAAGTTCCTCTTTAGTTCCAAAGATGCCTACATTATTACAAGAAACACGGTATTGTACAACTTAGGATTCATCTTCTTAGGATTGATTGTTTCCGTTGGAATCGCCATCATCTTTAGTGAGTTGAGATCAAAAAGAGTGGTCAAGGTGCTTCAAACCTCCATGCTCTTCCCATACTTCTTATCATGGGTTATCATCAGCTTCTTCACCGATGCCTTCCTTAACGTGGACAAAGGATTGGTCAACCACATCTTAACTTCATTTGGCATGAAGGCCATCAATTTCTATTCGGAATTGTGGATCTGGCCAGCGCTTCTCCTCTTCCTAGGGATCTGGAAAGGCTTTGGTTATAGTAGTGTCATGTACTATGCAACCATCATGGGAATTGACCCAACTTACTATGAAGCAGCGACCGTGGATGGTGCGTCTAAGTGGCAACGCATTCGCAACATCACCATTCCTCAGTTGTCTTCCTTGATTACGGTCTTGACCATTCTTGCAGTCGGAAATATCTTCCGCGCAGACTTCGGTCTATTCTACCAAATCCCGCATAATGCTGGAGCGCTCTATAGTGTGACCAACGTTATTGATGTTTATGTCTACAACGGTTTGACCAAGTCAGGGGATATCGGGATGACAGCAGCAGCCGGTCTTTACCAATCGGTAGTCGGTTTGGTTCTTGTGTTAATCTCAAATATCATTGCCCGTCGCATTGATAAGAATGCCGCTCTCTTCTAGAAAGGAGGATCGTATGAAAAAATCAACCATTCAAAAAGAAAAAATTGATAATGTCGGGATCCATTCTTTCAGTAAGAAGAGCAACTTTTTCTTTACCTTGTTGTTGACCTTGGTCGGCTTGACCTGTGTGCTTCCCTTCATCTTCGTTGTCATGATCTCTTTGACAGACGAACAAAGTTTGGCAGTCCATGGCTTCCAATTCTGGCCAGCAAAATTTGGATTTGATGGTTACCTCTTCTTGGTACAATTCAAAGACAAAATCTTACAAGCCCTCTTCATTACCTTGTTTGTGACCATTGTGGGAACAGCATGTAATGTCTTTATCACCACAACTTATGCTTACGCAATCTCACGGAGTACCTTTAAATACCGCAAGTTCTTTACCGTATTTTCACTCCTTAGTATGCTCTTTAGTGCAGGGTTGGTTCCAAGCTACATTGTGACCACTCAACTCTTGCAGTTAGGTGATACCATCGGGGCTTTGATTATCCCAATGTTGCTCAGTCCATTTAACATCATCTTGATGCGGACCTTCTTTAAACGGACCATTCCAGAAGCTATCCTTGAATCCGCTCGGATCGATGGGGCAAGTGAAACACGGATCTTCTTCCAAATCTGCTTGCCATTGTCTCTTCCAGGGATTGCGACTATCAGTTTGTTCACTGCTTTAGGATTCTGGAACGACTGGTTCAACGCCCTCCTCTATATTAAGAGTGACAACCTTTACCCATTGCAATACCTCTTGATGCAAATCCAAAACAATATGGATTACATCGCTAAAAACGTCGGGGTATCCGGCCAATTGGCAGGAGCTGTACAATCCATCCCACGGGAAACAGGACGTATGGCCATGGTGGTTGTGGCAACAGTGCCAATCGCCATTCTCTATCCATTCTTCCAACGCTACTTTGTAAAAGGCTTGACCATCGGTGGTGTGAAAGAATAACATCGTTCATTGAAAATCAGTAAGATTTTCAACTCATAACTTAGTCTAAAAAGAAAATAACATAAAGGAGATTTTTCTTATGAAAAATTGGAAAAAATACGCGTTAGCATCTGCTAGTGTCATTGCTCTTGGAGCTACTCTTGCTGCTTGTGGAAGCCTTACAGGTAATAACAAGAAATCAGCAACAACTGAAGACGGGAAACCAATCATCAAGATGTACCAAATCGGTGATAAACCTGATAACTTGGATGTTCTTCTTAAAAATGCCAACAAGATCATTGAAAAGAAAGTCGGCGCAAAATTGGATATCCAATACCTTGGTTGGGGTGACTACGCACAAAAAATGAACGTTATCATCTCATCTGGTGAAAACTATGATATTGCCTTTGCTAATAACTACGTGATCAACGCTCAAAAAGGTGCTTATGCTGACTTGACAGAATTGTACAAGAAAGAAGGAAAAGACCTTTACAAAGCACTTGACCCAGCTTACATCAAAGGGAACACTGTAAATGGCAAGATCTATGCTGTTCCAGTAGCAGCTAACGTGGCATCTTCTCAAAACTTTGCCTTCAACGGACCACTTCTTGAAAAATATGGTATCGACGTTTCAAACGTGAAAGACTATGCTTCTCTTGAACCAGTCTTGAAAGCTATCAAAGAAAAAGATCCAAACGTTGTTCCATTTGCAATGAACAAGAGCTACGGTGGACCTTCAGATGACTTCGACTATGTGGCTGTTGATGGACTTCCATTCGTTGTTGACTTGAAAGGTGACACCACTAAGATCGTTGACCGTTACACAATTCCTCGTTATGTAGAAAACTTGAAGACTCTTCACAAATACTACGAAGCAGGATACATTCCAAAAGACGTAGCAACGAGCGACACTGGTTATGATCTTTCTCAAGATACATGGTTGGTTCGTGAAGAAACAGTAGGACCAGCTGACTACGGTAACAGCTTGCTTACTCGTGTAGCAAACCGTAAGATCGACATCAAACCATTTACTGAACTTTACAAGAAGAACAACACTACTCAAGTAGCTAACTTTGTTATCTCAAACAACTCTAAGAACAAAGAAAAAGCCATGGAAGTGTTGAACCTCTTGAACACTGATCCAGAACTCTTGAACGGCCTTGTTTATGGACCAGAAGGCAAGAACTGGGAAAAAGTTCCTGGCAAAGAAAACCGTGTCAAAGTCTTGGATGGCTACAACGGAAACACTCACATGTCTGGATGGAACACTGGTAACAACTGGATTCTTTACATCAACGAAAACGTAACAGATGAACAAATTGCACAATCTAAGAAAGACTTGGAAACTGCAAAAGAATCTCCAGCACTTGGCTTCATCTTTAACACAGATAAAGTGAAATCAGAAATCACAGCTCTTACAAATACTTTGAACCAATTCGCAGGTGCGATCAATACTGGTACTGTGGATCCTGAAGTAGAAGTTCCTAAGATGCTTGAAAAATTGAAATCAGAAGGTGCTTACCAAAAAGTGCTTGACGAAATGCAAAAACAATACGACGAATTCCTTGCTTCTAAAAAATAAGAGCAGGTAGTGCGAAAAAGGCTTTGGAGGGATCTCCAGAGCCTTTTTGTGTCTTTATGAAAATGAATCCTGTAAATGAAAATCAATATTTCAATTTACCAATGCAAATAGGGGGAAAGCGTTTTATTTTTATGGTATAATAGAATCACTAATTGGAAAAGAGGCTGAATGATGGGAAAAATCATCGAGTTCATTTTTACGAGAGTCTATGTTGCTATGCTGGTAACAGGGATTTTTTGGGTCTTGACGATCTGTGGGGGTGTTCTCTTGGGAGTAGGACCGGCTAGTGCCACTATCATGAGCCTCTATGCGGAAAATGGCATGACCTACAAGGACTATCATTGGTCACGCGCTTGGGAACTCTTCAAAGAAAATCTACGCCCGGCTAATCAAGTCTTTTATACCTTCTTTGCCATTGAAGGGGTTCTCCTCTATGGCATGTACCTCATGATCCAGATCCCTCACTTGAATTTCTTCCAAATTTTGGTTCTCTTGTTTAATCTGGTTTTCCTCTTGGTAGCGCCTCTAGCTTACGCCGTTTATTTGAAATTACAAGTTCATTTCGATCTTTCTTATGCTAATAGTATCAAGCTTAGTTTGATCGGAATGTTGCTGGACATTCGTCCGGTTCTGAAGCTCATCCTTGGAACTGCGCTACTTGGCGTCATTAGCTACTATATGCCAGCCCTTCTCTTTTTCGTCTTGATCGGTGTATGGCATTTCTTTGTCAATGATATCTTTGACCCTGTTTATCAAAACATCCACGAAAAATTGGTATCCTAACGATGAAAAAAATTTGGTTAAGTACGCTTTTAAAATTCTACGCCTATGTCATGGTGGTCATTTTGACTATTATGGGCCTGGTCGTTGCGGGGATCTCTTGGAAAAACCAGCAAGCTGAAGCCGACCGGATCGCCCAACGGGTCTTGACCGAAGTGGTGACGGATCTCGAGACCTCTTATCAACGGGTCACACAAGAAGGTCGTAGCCTCGTTGAAAACCCTGCAAAATTAGAAGGGATTTATCGCTATTTTACCTTGTCACCATCGGAGTATGAGACTTGGCGATTGAATGCCCAATTCCCTTCCTATATCCAATTGTCCCTACATAAGAATATTGACAGCCTCTATTTGAGCAATAAAAACATCGAGGGCATCGATGTCACCTTGTCTGATTACAAGACGGTATTTGTCTCTACCCGGCAATCAAAGGGAGGCAAGCAGGTCTCAGCGGACCATTACAAGGCTCCTGCAACAGCTATTCCAGTTCCTTTGACAGACCCGACAACGGGTGCTGGAGTTGGGATTGCTTATATGACGCTGGACCAGGAAATTTTGACGGCAGCGATTGACAATGCCAGAGGTGATCTTCCGGTCGCTGTGCGGATCTTCACTCCCTTTGGGAAAGAGATGTACCATGAAGGGGATAAGGGACAATCAAAAGATGTTAAATGGCAAACCCGTAGCACGATCTATGGCTACAAGGTGGATGTAGCTGTTTCTGAAAGTTATCTGCTCAAAAAGGGTCTAGCCAACCTGACCACTTTTCTCTCCATTGCTTTCTTGATTTTCTTGATCCTTTACTTATTAATGCGGCAAATTTTCAAAAATTACCGTCGTCAAGTCCTTGATCTGGTCGATACCATGAATCTGATCAGTCAAGGCGATAGTGAACGACGGATTGATACCTCGACCAAGGACCAAGAACTGCTGGTTATTGGTAATATGATCAATACCATGTTAGACAATATGGATAAGAACATTCGAGATATCTACCAGCTACAGCTCAGCCAAAAGGATGCCAATATGCGGGCCCTACAAGCCCAGATCAATCCCCACTTCATGTACAATACACTGGAATTTATCCGGATGTATGCCGTCATGCAAGAGCAAGAAGAGTTGGGTGATATTATCTATGAGTTTAGTAGTCTCTTGCGCAATAATATCTCAGATGAGCGAGTGACGACAGTTGAAAATGAGCTAGAATTTTGTCGCAAATACAGTTACCTCTGCATGGTACGTTATCCAAAATCAATTGCCTATGGCTTTAAGATCGATCCAGGCTTGGAAAAAATGAAGATTCCAAAATTCACCATCCAGCCTTTGGTCGAGAACTATTTTGCACATGGAGTGGACCACAAACGCAAGGACAATGTGATTAGTGTCAAAGTCTTGCAAGGAGAAGGGC
The DNA here is from genome assembly GCF_001815045.1 of Streptococcus sp. HMSC065E03. Taxonomy (NCBI): domain Bacteria; kingdom Bacillati; phylum Bacillota; class Bacilli; order Lactobacillales; family Streptococcaceae; genus Streptococcus; species Streptococcus sp. HMSC065E03. Next base: position 25,098 of record NZ_KV818837.1, read on the forward strand.
AAGTCATGATTCTAGTTACTGATAATGGGCGCGGGATGGAAGAAGAACAGCTAGAAAAAATTCAAGAGATACTAGCCAATCGCAATCCACGCTCAGAAATCGAAGAAAAGAGTGGGCGGCAGTCCATCGGAATTGTCAATGTTCATGAACGCATGCTACTCTACTTTGGAGATCGCTACCATATCCAAGTCTTCTCCCAACCTCACCATGGAGTGACCTATACGATAACCATTCAAGATGAATAAAGGAGACAGAATGTACAAAGTCTTATTAGTAGACGATGAGTATATGATTACAGAAGGGTTAAAAAAATTAATCCCCTTTGACCACTGGAATATGGAAGTGGTCGCAACTGCTGAAGATGCAGATCAGGCTCTTGATTATGTGCGAGAACATCCGGTGGATGTGGTGATCACGGATGTCAATATGCCTGGAAAGACCGGACTTCAGATGATTGCAGAGATGAAGGATTTAATTCCAGATGCTGCTTTTATCATTATGTCAGGCTATCAGGATTTTGAATATGTCAAGACAGCCCTCAATTTGCGCGTGGCAGACTACCTGCTCAAACCTGTCAATAAGGTGGAGATGGGCAATATCCTAGAAAAAATCCAGCACCAAATCCAGCAACCAAGCCAAGAGTTGGCCAACCGCTTGATTCACGATGACATCTCTGAGGAAGAGTTTTGTCGGTATATCGCAGGCCGGAATTCACTGTGGATTGGGATTGCTAAGGAGAAAAAAGGTTTTATCAGCTCGTCTTACCAAGTTCTCGGGCAAAATCTTCAACTCTTTATCTCAGATCAAGAAGAAGAAGCCATGATTGAGAAGGCCTTTGAGCCACCCTATAAGGAGCACTTTCATCAATTTAAGGACCTAGTGGAGCGGAGACTCTTTTATGGAGCGACCCCTCTCAATCAAGACGAGGAAGTCTTCAATTATTATGAACCAGCCTACCGGGTGATCATGCAAGGAAATATCCAACAGATCTTAGAAGAACTGGATTGGTTAGAAAAAATGATCCTTGAGAAGACCCCTAAGGTCTCACTGACCAAGCAGCTCTTTATCCAATTTTTGATGGATGTCTTTCATTTGTTTGAATACCTGCAAGGTGATAATTTAGCTGATGTAGTCAAGAAAGTCCAAGAAACTGCCACTTTTAGCGAGATGATTGGCTTTATCCAGGAAGAGTTGTCCCGTTTCTTATCCCACTATCGGATGAATGAAAATGTAGCGAGTGTCCTCCAAGTGATTAGCCGTGATTACCAAAAAGAGCTGTCACTCAAGGACATCAGTCAGGGTCTCTTTATCAATCCAGTCTATTTAGGCCAATTGATTAAACGAGAAACCAATGCGACTTTCGCAGAACTCCTCAACAAACAGCGAATTAAGGCCGCCCAGCAGCTCCTCTTATCGACCAATGACAGCATTGAAGATATCTGCTATAAAGTCGGTTACAGCAATGTGGGCTATTTCTACAAGGTTTTCCGTAAACTCTGTGGAAAATCGCCTAAAACCTATCGCTTACAAGTCATGACAGAGCAGGCAGAAGATGAGTAAAAGGCTGAGACGATTTGTCTCAGCCTTTTCACTTTTCATTTTACGTCCTTTGTATCTTGATTTTCCCAACCAGCAGCTCCGCTTCAATGGTGATTTCTGTGAGTTGATTCCAGTCGATCTTTTCTTGGTCAACGTGAAATAGAAGAGGGGTCATGGCGAGGAGCGCTTGGCGTTCTTCAGGAGTTAAACTCTTGGTGAGGCTGACCGTTTCGGATGAGAGGATCTGGCAGTGGTCTTTAAAGTGCTCCAAAATTTCCTGGTTGGAGTAGGATTGCTTGGTCAATTGATCTTGGGCCAGCTGACGAATTTCTTTCAGATGAGAAGAGGTTGGGACGACCTTAATGATCACCCCTTCAGCCTTTAAGACACGCTCAAATTCAGCGTAATTAGCCGGGGAGAAGATGTCCAAAATGACCTCCATACTCTTGGATTGAATGGGTAGATGAGCCAAGTCTCCTACAAACCAATTGACCTTCCAGCTAGTGTCACTCTTGGCAGCTAGTTGCACAGATTCCTTGGAAAGATCAAATGCATAGAAAGTAGCTTCGGGATAAGCCTCTTGTAGCTTTCGGGAGTAATAGCCTTCTCCACAACCGGTATCTAGAATCTTGGCATCACTGGTCGGAATTTTTTGTCCGATCGCTGTTAGAATCGGCTCATAAAAACCTGCTTCTAAGATCAGCTGGCGATTCTGAAAATTTTCTTTGTCATAGTCCTTTGATTGCTTGATCTGGGGAGCCAGGTTGACATAGCCAAATTTCGCCAAATCAAAAGAATGGCCCTTGGGACATTTAAAACTGGTCTCCACAAGTTCTAGGTCCAGTTGACAGACGGGACAGGCAAAAGCAGTGGCTGTTTGAAATCGTTGTAACTTTGGTTTAATCGGTGTATTCATATTAGTAGTGTAACAAAAGAGCCTCTAGATAGCAACCGATGTTTTAATGGTACTAAGTCACACTTTTTTAACGATCCTACGCAGTATTGAATGGAACTTGAGTCTCTTTATTTAATTTCCTCATTTTCGTCCAATGGATTGTTCAGGACGTTTTTCAATTCTGGACAATATTTACTTGCCTCAAATTCAATGATCTCATATTGAGCAATCTCATTTTGATAGAATGGATCGTGTGTAATGATTTCTTGAACGGCTTCTTTATTTTTAGCTCTCATGAGAATGATACCGCCGGTCCTTGGATTTTTCCTTCCAGATGCGATAAAATGACCTTTTGTATAATACTGATTTAAAAACTCTATGTGTTTTTCTAAGAATTTTTCAACTTCATCAAGGGGCTTGATATAGGTAAGATTTACAATAAACATAAGTGACTCCTTTAAAATAAATGATAAATAGATTATAATACTTTACAAACTACCTGAATAGTAGGCACATTTTTGTAAGGAGAAAAAATGTTAACAAATAAAAATTGGAACTGTAGTATGTCTCGAGTCTTAGATGTGGTTGGTGGGAAATGGAGGATGAATATATTATGGGTTATAAACAAGCATAAGAGAGTTCGTTTCAATCAATTGAGAAGAGAAGTTGAAGGGATTACAACGATCAGTTTGACACGTGGATTAGATGTTTTAATAGAGAACCAATTGATTGAGAAATATGATTTTAAAACGATGCCACTCCATACAGAATATGAGCTGACAGAAAAAGGCAAGTCACTGATGCCGATTTTAAAGGACTTGAATCAATGGGGAAAAGAATGGTTGCAATAAATTTTTTCCTCATTTTAATCTCTTCTATCTCGCCACTCATCTCTTCATTTTGACCACTTATCCCCAAAAGCCGTTTTTTAAACGGCTTTTTTGCTAGACTGGTTCTATCAAAAGGAGAGAGAACATGATATTACAAGCTAAAAACATCAGTAAACGATATGGAAATCATATAGCCGTAAACAATATTCACTTACAGTTTGAAAAGGGAACGTTTAATGCGATTCTAGGACCAAATGGGGCGGGGAAATCAACGACGATTTCCATGTTGATTGGTTTGAAACAACCAACGCAAGGTGAAATCATCTATGAACCAGGTACTAAAATTGGTGTGGTCTTCCAGACTAGTGTCTTAGATGAGATGCTAACGGTTAGAGAAAATCTGACCATTCGTGCGAGACAGTATAAAGGCTTGAAACCCAATCGTGTATCTAGTCTCATTGATCGGCTAGGTCTATCAGCTTTCCAAAAGCAGAAATACGGGACGCTTTCAGGTGGCCAAAAGCGTCGGGTTGACATTGCGCGTGCCCTGCTCTCACAACCAGATATTCTTTTCTTAGACGAACCAACGACAGGTTTGGATATCCAAACTCGGAAGTCTATATGGGATTTGCTCTATCAATTGCAGAGAGAAGAGGGAATGACTGTTGTTTTGACCACGCATTATCTTGACGAGGCAGATGAAGCTGATCAGATTTATATTGTGGACCATGGGAAAGTGATTGCTCAGGGATCAGCACTAGATATTAAGAGCCAGTATGCAAAAAACATCTTGAAGATTCGTTTCAAGGAGATGCAGCAGATAGAAAGTCTCAAATCTTCGGGAATGTCAGTAGAACAACAAGGACCATTAGAATATGTTTTTCAACCCGAGAGTGAAAGGGAAGCCATTGATTATCTGGCACAAGTTAGAGATAGAATAGCCCATTTTGAGTTTCGTCCAGGTACCATGGATGATGCCTTTATTGCACTTACAGGAAGGGAGGTTCGCTAATGCTAGCCTTACTAAAGCGAAATTTTTTATTGTATTTTAGGAATCGTTCAGGAGTTTTCTTCTCCCTGTTGGGAGCCTTGATTTCCTTTGTTCTCTACATTATTTTTCTTCAAAAAAATTTAACAGATGCTTGGGCTCAGCTCCCCAATAGTGGTCCTGTGTTAAATAATTGGTTAATGAGCGGGACGCTGGCAGTGACAGGGATTACGACAAGTCTGGCTGCCCTGACTCAGTTAGTAAAGGACCGTGAACATCAAGTAGATCAGGATCTTTATTTATCGGATCAAGGAAAGTGGCGGTTACCATTTTCGTATCTAACGAGCGCAATCATCATCTCTTTTTTCATGCAGGCCCTTATGTATGTGCTGATGTGTGGCTATTTTAGAGAAGTTCCAACCCTTTCTCTATTACCTGAAGTGCTCCTCATCATGTTGCTTAGTAGCCTGCTTTCTAGCTTAGTAAATGCCATTTTTGTTTATTTTTTCCAATCCGTAGATAGTCTTGGAAAGTTTGCGACCATAGTGGGTACAGCTTCCGGTTTTTTGGTAGGGACTTATGTACCTTTAGGTGTTCTACCTGATTTTGCACAACTACTAATGAAATGTACTCCAGCAACTTATATTGCATCACTTTATCGGCAAGTACTCATGAAAGAAGCATTAAGTGAGACCTTTAAAGGTCAAGATAATCTTCTTCAAGAGTTTCAAGAAAAAATGGGCGTTCAGCTCAAATGGCAAGCTTTATTGACAAAGGAACAAACATACCTTATAGTGTTAGGAGGCATTATTCTAGCTTTGGGGATTTGGATTTCCTTAGCAAAAAGATCGAGTAAAAGAAAGTAAGTGAGAATTGGAGTAGGAATGAAGATTCGTTTTGAGGAAAAACAGGATATCCCAGAAAACGACCCTTGTGTGGTCATTCAAGCCAAGCAATTATCTGATCAAGCACGAGAGGTGATGGACTATCTCGAACAGTTTTCGACAGTGAATCAAGTAGTGATCCCTATCAAAACAGAAGATAATTTGATCATGGTGAAAATTGATGACATTATTTTAGCTGAGATTGATAAGAATCAGCTAACCATTTATACGACATACAAAACGTTCACCGTCAGAGATACTTTGACAAATTTTCAACATCGGGTTAATCGTCGTAATTTTTTACAGATATCACGCCACGCGGTGATGAATATCGACCATTTAGAATCGCTATCGGATAGTTTTTCAGGCAATATGATGGCTAAACTGACACGCGGAGTGAAATCAAGTGTCAGTCGGAAATATGTCAAATCCTTGATGGATTATTTAGGGGTATAGGAGAAAGTGATGAAACGATTTATAGCTTATTTTGTATCTGGTATGAGGACAGGATCCTTCTTTTATTTGTGTTTGGTGTTATTATCCCATGTCTATCCCAACATCGTCTATCCCGCTGTAAATGTCCGCAATATCCTGGCGATCTTTTTGATGAGTGGGACAATGGGGGTCTTGACATTCATTCTTGAGGAAGAAGAGTTTTTGACCTATAGTTTGCGTGTGGCCTTGCATTTAGTTGCGACAGCTGCCATCTTAGCATTAACCTACTTGTTTTTTGGCTGGGGGACAGCCTTACGGAGCCCGATTCCTTGGTTGATCTTTCTAGCCATTTACGGCCTGATCTGGCTGTACCAGATTTGGCAGCTCCATAAAAAAACTCAACGAATTAACCAAGCATTGTTGCATCGCAGAAAAGGGAAATAGTCCCAGAAAAAAGTGTATAAGAAAACCACGAAGTTCATACCAAACTTCGTGGTTTTACTTTCTTAATAAGTTAAAACAAAGTATTTTTTCTTACCGCGACGGATAACGGTCAACTCATTTTCTAATTTATCGCTATCGCTCAAGACATAGTCAAGGTCTTGGATGCGTTCGCCGTTGACGTAGATAGCTCCGTTTTGAACATCTTCGCGGGCTTGGCGTTTAGAATTTACCACACCAGCTGTGACCAAGAGTTCAACAATGTTGAGGTTGTCTTCTGCTTGGACCTGGTAGTTTGGCACACCACGAAGGCCTTGTTTGAGTTCTTTAACAGAAAGGTTTTTGATATTTCCTGCAAAGAGTTGTTCTGTGATGTTGAGGGCTTCCTTGTAGGCTTCTTCGCCGTGGACAAGGGTAACCACTTCACGCGCTAAGATCTTTTGAGCCAAGCGTTCATGAGGAGCAGCCTCAAACTGTTTGCGGATCTCTTCGATTTCGTCCAGTGACAAGAAAGTGAAGATCTTCAAGAAGCGCACAGCATCTGCATCCATCACATTCATCCAGAATTGGTACATTTCGTATGGAGATGTTTTGTCTGCATTGAGCCAGACCGCATTGCCTTCTGATTTACCGAATTTCTTACCAGTTGCATCTGTGATCAAAGGCACAGTCATAACATGACCAGTTTTATCTGCTTTACGACGCATCAACTCAGTACCGGCTGTCATGTTTCCCCATTGGTCAGATCCACCGATTTGAAGGGTTACATTGTGTTCTTGGTTGAGGACGTAGAAGTCATAGCCTTGCATGATTTGGTAGGCAAACTCTGTGTAAGAAATCCCTGTTTCAATCCGTTTTTTAACAGATTCTTTACTCATCATAGCATTGACCGTAAAGTATTTTCCGACATCACGAAGGAAGTCAATAAAGCTAATGCTTCCAAACCAATCGTAGTTATTGACCATTTCGGCTTTATTGTCCCCATTTTCAAAATCGAGGAAACGAGACAATTGCCCTTGAATAGAGCGAACCCATTCTTGTACAGTTTCTTTTGTTTGGAGACTACGTTCAGCATCTTTGAAGGACGGATCACCAATGAGACCAGTCGCACCGCCAACGAGCGCATAAGGTTTGTGGCCTGCTAGTTGAAGACGACGGCTCGTCAAGATGGCAACCAAGTGACCAAGGTGAAGGCTGTCAGCAGTTGGATCATAACCAGTATAATAAGAAACCTGACCTTCTTCCAGTGCTTTGCGTAAGGCTTCTTCATCCGTCGTTTGAAATACCAAACCACGCTCTTTTAGCTCATCAAAAATGTGCATGTGTCTTTTCTCCTTTATAAGTTTATTCATTTCTCTATTCTACCATAAACCACGGAAATGGCAATGCTTTCCATCATTTTCTTGTCCTTACCCAGGCAGAATGAGTGACGATTTCTACGCTCTTGTGATTGAAAACAAGGGGTCTAATCTGCTATAATATAGGGAACAAGGAGAAAGAATCAGTGAATCAATTAAAAGAGAAGCTGCAAGAGTTTTGGAAGAAGGTTCAAAAATTCTTTGCAAAGATGTATACAGAAACTCCGAATAAGGAAAAAAATGAGGAAAGTAGCTGGTCTGTCGGCGATATTTTTGCGACCTTTTTGCGCACCCTCAAACTCTTGTGGGATGTGATGATCGCCCTGTTCGTGTGCCTCTTTTTATTTGGCGCAGGGATCGGGATTGGTTATGCGGCGAGCCTCTTTAGCAATGTCAAGGTTCCAAAGACAGAAGAATTGGTCCAGCAGGTCCGCAACGTTAGCAGTGTTTCAAAACTGACTTATTCCGATAAGAGCTTGATTGCAGAAGTGGACAGTGATTTGATCCGTACGCCCGTAGCTGGAGATGCCATTTCAGACAATGTCAAGAAGGCTGTGATCGCTACTGAGGATGAGAATTTTGAAAGCCACAAGGGGGTTGTGCCTAAAGCCGTTCTTCGGGCAACACTTGGATCTGTAGCCGGCGTGGGTTCCTCTAGTGGGGGATCAACCCTGACCCAGCAATTGATCAAACAGCAAGTCGTGGGAGACGCTCCAACCTTTACTCGTAAGGCGACAGAGATTGTCGATGCCTTGGCTTTAGAGCGGGGAATGGATAAAAATGAAATCCTAACCACCTACTTAAATGTTTCGCCTTTTGGACGAAACAATCGGGGACAAAATATTGCAGGTGTGGAAGCTGCAGCTCAAGGGATCTTTGGCGTCTCTGCAAAAGACTTGTCTGTTCCACAAGCAGCCTTTATCGCTGGCTTGCCACAAAGTCCGATTGTCTACTCTCCTTATGCTGCAGACGGTAGCCTAAAGAGCAAGGAGAATCTCGAGTTAGGTCTGGCGCGTGCCAAAGACGTTTTGTTCAATATGTACCGGACGGGAGTCTTGTCGAAAAAAGACTATGAGACCTATGCTCAATACGACTTGACCAAAGACTTCATGGCTCCAGATGGCATCGAGAAAACACCGCATGACTACCTCTACTTCCAAGCCATGGAAGAAGCAAAAGAGGCCATGTATGATTACTTGATCAAGCGAGACAATGTCACCAAGCAAGACTTGAAAAATAATGAAACCGTCAAGGCTTACCAGGAATTAGCTGAGAGCGAGTTGCGCGAAGGTGGCTACACCATTCAAACCACGATTAACAAACCGGTTCACAATGCGATGCAGGCGGCAGTAGCGAATTTTGGAAGCGTCTTGGATGATGGGACGGGTCTTGTAGAAGTTGGGAATGTCCTTATGGACAACCGAACGGGTGCCGTTTTAGGATTTATCGGTGGACGGAATTTTGACGGCAACCAAAACAACCATGCTTTTGATACAGAGCGTTCCCCAGGTTCTACTATCAAACCATTGTTGGCCTATGGGATTGCCATCGACCAAGGCTTGATGGGAAGCAATAGCATCCTTTCTAACTACCCGACTAATTTCTCAAGTGGTGAGCCAATCATGCACGTGGATAGCCGAGGGACAGCCATGATGGATCTCCGTGAGGCCCTCAATACCTCATGGAATATTCCAGCTTACTGGACTTACCGGACCCTTCGTGAAAAGGGTGTGGATGTCCCATCCTACATGAAGAAAATGGGCTATGATATCCCTGAATATGGCATTGAGAGTCTGCCAATGGGGGGAGGAATTGAGGTCACTGTTGCCCAACATACCAATGGTTTCCAAACCATTGCTAACAATGGGAACTACCTCAAACGCTACATGGTAGAGCAAATCATTGATCGAGATGGGGATGTAGTATACAAGCACGAGGCAGATCCTGTTCGTGTTTACTCTCCAGCGACGGCAACGATTATGCAGGATCTCTTGCGCGGGGTTATTACGTCTGGTGCTACAACGACCTTTAAGTCACGGATTAGCCAAGTCAATCCAACGCTGGCAGGTGCTGACTGGATTGGAAAAACCGGTACCACTAACTCAAATGGGGATATGTGGCTCATGCTGTCCACCCCTAATGTTTCTTTAGGAGGTTGGATTGGCCATGACAACAATGCTTCCATGCAGACCTTGACTGGATACAACAACAATGCCCAATACATGGCGCAGTTGGCAAATGCGATCTACCAAGCAGATCCAAGTCTCTTCGGAATTCAGGATAAATTCACTCTCGATAAGAGTGTGATCCGCTCTGAAGTGCTCAAATCGACTGGTGAAAGACCGGGTCGCGTCAATGTCAATGGCCGGGATATCGATGTGAGCGGTCAAATGGTGACGAGTCTTTGGGCCAAAAACGGAGCGCCAACCACTCAATACCGCTTTGCCATCGGGGGATCGGATAGCGATTATCAAAGTGCTTGGGCAGCGATTCTCGGTAATAGCAGTGGAAATCAGTCGAATAATAAGAACAATTCGACAACCAATAGTTCATCAAGCAATAGTTCAAATCGAAACAGCTCAAATCGTGGCAATCGACGCTAGTCTGATCCAGTAGAAAACCTAGAGAAAGCCTTGATTTTTGGAGCAAAAAACGGTATAATAGTGATAACTAATTTGTCGTGTGCTTTATTTGAAATATTGTCCAAATAAGAGCTTACAGCAGTTAAATCTTACTTGAATAAGTCGATTTAGCTGCTCTTTTTGTGCCTATTTTTCAGAAAAAACCTAGTTTGTTACACAAATTTAATTTTTCTAAAAATTACAAAAAGCGACGAATGAGGTGAAGAGACAGCTCTTCACGTGATGCAAATCACACAATTGTAGTTAAAACCGGATAGGTGGTGAAAGTCATTTCACCAAGCTATCCTAGTATGGAAAAAGGAGCTAAAAACTTTGGCAGGACATGACGTTCAATACGGGAAACATCGGACCCGTCGTAGTTTTTCAAGAATCAAAGAGGTTCTTGATTTACCAAACTTGATTGAAATCCAGACAGACTCATTCAAAGATTTCTTGGATCATGGCTTGAAGGAAGTATTTGAAGATGTGCTTCCCATCTCAAACTTCACGGATACAATGGAATTGGAATTTGTGGGTTATGAAATCCGCGAACCTAAGTATTCGCTTGAAGAAGCGCGCATCCACGATGCCAGCTACTCAGCACCAATCTTTGTGACCTTCCGTTTGGTCAACAAAGAAACAGGTGAAATCAAGACCCAAGAAGTTTTCTTTGGTGATTTCCCAATCATGACTGAAATGGGAACTTTCATCATCAATGGTGGAGAACGGATTATCGTATCTCAGTTGGTCCGCTCACCAGGTGTCTACTTCAATGATAAGGTGGACAAGAATGGTAAGGTTGGTTATGGATCAACTGTTATTCCTAACCGTGGGGCTTGGTTAGAGCTTGAAACCGACTCAAAAGACATTGCTTACACACGTATCGACCGCACACGTAAGATTCCATTTACAACGCTTGTGCGTGCTCTTGGATTCTCTGGAGATGATGAAATCATCGATATCTTTGGGGACAGCGAATTGGTTCGCAATACCATTGAAAAAGATATCCACAAAAATCCAATGGATTCACGGACAGATGAAGCTCTCAAAGAAATCTACGAGCGTCTTCGTCCAGGTGAACCAAAAACAGCGGAAAGCTCACGTAGCTTGTTGGTAGCCCGTTTCTTTGATCCACGTCGTTATGACTTGGCACCAGTTGGTCGCTACAAGATCAACAAGAAACTCAATATCAAGAACCGCTTGTTGAACCAAACCATCGCAGAACCATTGGTAGATGCTGAAACAGGGGAAATCCTTGTAGAAGCTGGTACTGTCATGACGCGCGATGTGATCGACAGCATCTCAGAACAATTGGATAACGGTTTGAACAAAATCACCTACATCCCAAATGATGCTGCTGTTTTGACAGAGCCAGTAGAATTGCAAAAATTCAAAGTTGTCGCTCCAACAGATCCAGACCGCGTTGTCACCATCATCGGAAATGCCAACCCATCTGACAAAGTACGCATCGTAACTCCAGCAGATATCTTGGCAGAGATGAGCTATTTCTTGAACCTTGCAGAAGGCCTTGGCCGTGTGGATGATATCGACCACCTTGGAAACCGTCGGATTCGTGCCGTTGGTGAATTGCTTGCCAACCAAGTGCGTCTTGGACTTTCACGGATGGAACGAAACGTTCGCGAACGGATGTCTGTACAAGATAACGATGTCTTGACACCACAACAAATTATTAACATTCGTCCAGTAACTGCAGCAATTAAAGAATTCTTTGGTTCTTCCCAATTGTCACAGTTCATGGACCAACACAACCCGCTTTCTGAGTTGTCTCACAAACGTCGTTTGTCTGCCTTAGGGCCTGGTGGTTTGACACGTGACCGCGCTGGATATGAAGTGCGTGACGTACACTATACCCACTATGGTCGTATGTGTCCGATCGAAACACCTGAAGGACCAAACATCGGTTTGATCAACAACTTGTCATCTTATGGACACTTGAACAAATATGGTTTCATCCAAACGCCATACCGTAAAGTGGACCGTGAAAAAGGTGTAGTCACCAACGAAATCGTTTGGTTGACAGCCGATGAAGAAGATGAGTACATCGTCGCTCAGGCCAACTCTAAGTTGAACGAAAAAGGTGGCTTTGCTGAGCCAATCGTTATGGGACGTCACCGTGGTAACAACCAAGAATTCCCATCTGATCAAGTCGACTACATGGACGTATCTCCAAAACAAGTAGTTGCTGTTGCGACAGCATGTATTCCTTTCTTGGAAAACGATGACTCCAACCGTGCCCTCATGGGTGCCAACATGCAACGTCAGGCTGTGCCATTGATTGATCCAAAAGCCCCTTATGTGGGTACTGGTATGGAATACCAAGCTGCCCATGACTCAGGAGCTGCAGTCATTGCTCAACACGATGGTAAAGTTACCTATGCAGATGCGGACAAGGTAGAAGTTCGTCGGGAAGATGGATCTCTTGATGTTTACCATATCCAAAAATTCCGTCGTTCAAACTCAGGTACCGCCTACAACCAACGTACCCTTGTAAAAGTTGGCGATGTCGTTGAAAAAGGCGACTTTATCGCTGATGGTCCATCGATGGAAAAAGGGGAAATGGCCCTTGGTCAAAACCCAATTGTCGCTTACATGACATGGGAAGGGTATAACTTCGAGGATGCCGTTATCATGAGCGAACGCTTGGTGAAAGAAGATGTCTACACATCTGTTCACTTGGAAGAATTCGAATCAGAAACACGCGATACCAAGTTAGGCCCTGAAGAAATTACCCGTGAAATTCCAAACGTTGGGGAAGATGCTCTTCGTGACTTGGATGAAACAGGTATTATCCGTATTGGTGCGGAAGTAAAAGAAGGCGATATCCTTGTCGGTAAGGTAACACCGAAGGGTGAAAAAGACCTTTCTGCTGAAGAACGTCTCCTTCACGCGATCTTTGGAGATAAATCTCGTGAAGTGCGTGATACTTCTCTTCGTGTACCTCACGGTGGAGATGGAGTCGTTCGCGATGTTAAGATCTTTACGCGTGCAAACGGAGATGAATTGCAATCGGGTGTCAACATGTTGGTTCGTGTTTACATCGCACAAAAACGGAAGATCCGCGTCGGAGATAAGATGGCCGGTCGTCACGGAAACAAAGGGGTTGTGTCTCGTATTGTTCCAGTTGAAGATATGCCTTACCTTCCAGACGGTACACCGGTTGATATCATGTTGAACCCTCTTGGGGTGCCATCACGTATGAATATCGGTCAGGTTATGGAACTTCACCTTGGTATGGCCGCTCGTAACTTGGGTATTCACATCGCAACACCAGTCTTTGATGGAGCAAGCTCAGAAGACCTCTGGGATACTGTGAAAGAAGCTGGTATGGATAGCGATGCCAAGACCATTCTTTACGATGGACGTACAGGTGAGCCGTTTGACAACCGTGTTTCTGTCGGTGTCATGTACATGATCAAGCTTCACCACATGGTTGATGATAAACTCCATGCCCGTTCAGTCGGCCCTTACTCAATGGTTACCCAACAACCACTCGGAGGGAAAGCTCAGTTTGGTGGACAACGTTTCGGGGAAATGGAAGTGTGGGCCCTTGAGGCTTATGGTGCATCAAATGTCCTTCAAGAAATCTTGACTTACAAGTCAGATGATGTCAACGGACGTTTGAAAGCTTATGAAGCGATTACCAAAGGTAAACCAATTCCAAAACCAGGTGTACCAGAATCCTTCCGCGTTCTTGTCAAAGAATTGCAATCTCTTGGTCTTGACATGCGTGTCTTGGACGAAGATGATCAAGAAGTGGAACTTCGTGACCTCGATGAAGGGGAAGACGATGATGTGATTCATGTGGATGACCTTGAAAAAGCACGTGAAAAAGCAGCTAAGGAAGCAAAAGCAGCCTTTGATGCTGAAGAATCAGAAAAATAATCAGTAAAAATGATTGTCTTGTGAGAAACCAATGCTTCTGACAGGATGATTCGATAACAAGATACAGACACAAGGAGGTGGCAAGAAAGTTTTCTTTCTTTCCCCACCTAAGCTGTATCCAAATGAAACAAGTATGAAAACAAGGAAAGGTAAGAAATAGTGGTTGATGTAAATCGTTTTAAAAGTATGCAAATCACCCTAGCTTCTCCAAGCAAGGTCCGTTCATGGTCTTATGGAGAGGTCAAGAAACCTGAAACAATCAACTACCGTACATTGAAACCAGAACGTGAAGGTCTCTTTGATGAAGTCATCTTTGGACCTACAAAAGACTGGGAATGTGCGTGTGGGAAATACAAACGGATCCGTTACAAAGGGATCGTTTGTGACCGCTGTGGGGTTGAAGTAACACGTGCCAAGGTTCGTCGTGAACGTATGGGACACATCGAGTTAAAAGCGCCTGTATCACACATCTGGTACTTCAAAGGCATCCCTTCTCGTATGGGATTGACCTTGGATATGAGCCCTCGTGCCCTTGAAGAAGTCATTTACTTCGCAGCTTACGTGGTGATCGATCCAAAAGATACACCACTTGAGCACAAATCCATCATGACAGAACGTGAATACCGTGAACGCTTGCGTGAATACGGACCAGGTTCCTTTGTAGCTAAGATGGGTGCAGAAGCGATCCAAGACCTCTTGAAACAAGTGGATTTGGAAGCTGAAATTGCTCTCTTGAAAGAAGAATTGAAGACTGCAACTGGTCAAAAACGTGTGAAGGCTGTTCGTCGTTTGGATGTCTTGGATGCCTTCTACAAATCTGGTAACAAGCCAGAATGGATGGTTCTCAACATCCTTCCAGTTATTCCACCAGATCTTCGTCCGATGGTCCAATTGGATGGTGGCCGTTTTGCTGCCTCTGACTTGAACGACCTCTATCGTCGTGTGATTAACCGGAACAACCGTTTGGCACGTTTGCTTGAGTTGAATGCCCCTGGTATCATCGTGCAAAACGAAAAACGGATGCTCCAAGAAGCCGTTGATGCATTGATCGACAATGGTCGTCGTGGTCGTCCAATCACAGGACCAGGTAGCCGTCCACTGAAATCATTGAGCCACATGCTCAAAGGGAAACAAGGACGCTTCCGTCAAAA
Source organism: Streptococcus sp. HMSC065E03 (assembly GCF_001815045.1). Lineage (NCBI taxonomy): Bacteria > Bacillati > Bacillota > Bacilli > Lactobacillales > Streptococcaceae > Streptococcus > Streptococcus sp. HMSC065E03. Next base: position 40,143 of record NZ_KV818837.1, read on the forward strand.
CTTGCTCGGTAAACGGGTTGACTTCTCAGGACGTTCCGTTATCGCCGTTGGTCCAACTCTTAAGATGTACCAATGTGGTGTGCCACGTGAAATGGCGATCGAGCTCTTCAAACCATTCGTGATGCGTGAAATCGTTGCGCGTGATATCGTGCAAAACGTTAAAGCTGCAAAACGCTTGGTCGAACGTGGAGATGAACGCATCTGGGATATCCTAGAAGAAGTGATCAAAGAACACCCAGTTCTCTTGAACCGCGCACCGACCCTTCACCGTTTGGGGATCCAAGCCTTTGAACCTGTCTTGATTGACGGGAAAGCTCTTCGCTTGCACCCGCTTGTCTGTGAAGCCTACAATGCCGACTTTGACGGGGACCAAATGGCCATCCACGTACCGCTTTCAGAAGAAGCTCAAGCAGAAGCTCGTATCTTGATGTTGGCTGCTGAGCACATCTTGAATCCAAAAGACGGTAAACCAGTCGTTACCCCATCTCAGGATATGGTATTGGGGAACTACTACCTCACTATGGAAGAAGCTGGTCGTGAAGGTGAAGGCATGGTCTTTAAAGACCGTGATGAAGCGGTCATGGCTCTTCGCAATGGCTATGTTCACTTGCATACCCGTGTCGGAATTGCGACAGATAGCTTGAACAAACCATGGACAGAAGCGCAACAACACAAGATTCTCTTGACAACTGTTGGTAAGATCCTCTTTAACGATATCATGCCTGCAGAACTTCCATATCTTCAAGAGCCAAATAATGCCAACTTGACAGAAGGCGTTCCAGCTAAGTACTTCTTGGAACCTGGTCAAGATGTCAAAGCAGCGATTGAGAAATTGGAATTAAACGTTCCATTCAAGAAGAAAAATCTTGGAAATATCATCGCAGAAATCTTCAAACGCTTCCGTACAACTGAAACATCTGCTTTCTTGGACCGCTTGAAAGACTTGGGTTACCATCATTCAACCCTTGCTGGTTTGACAGTGGGGATTGCCGATATTCCGGTCGTTGAAGACAAGGCAGAAATCATTGAAGAATCTCACAAACGTGTGGAACAAATCACCAAACAATTCCGTCGTGGTTTGATCACGGATGACGAACGCTACAATGCCGTTACAGCTGAATGGCGTGCAGCCCGTGAGAAATTGGAAAAACGCTTGGTGGATAACCAAGATCCGAAGAACCCAATCGTTATGATGATGGACTCTGGAGCCCGTGGTAACATCTCAAACTTCTCGCAACTTGCCGGTATGCGTGGTTTGATGGCCGCTCCAAACGGACGGATCATGGAATTGCCAATCCTGTCAAACTTCCGCGAAGGTTTGTCAGTACTCGAAATGTTCTTCTCAACTCACGGTGCCCGTAAAGGGATGACCGATACGGCCTTGAAGACAGCCGACTCAGGTTACTTGACTCGTCGTTTGGTTGACGTAGCCCAAGACGTTATTATCCGTGAAGACGACTGTGGAACAGACCGTGGACTTGTGATCCGTGCCATTACTGATGGCAAGGAAATGATCGAGCCACTCGAAGAACGCTTGACGGGTCGTTATACCAAGAAATCTGTTAAACATCCTGAAACAGGTGAAGTCATCGTCGGTCCAGATACCTTGATTTCAGAAGACCTAGCACGTGAAATTGTCAAAGCTGGTGTGGAAGAAGTCACTATCCGCTCTGTCTTTACATGTAACACCCGCCATGGTGTCTGCCGTCACTGTTATGGTATCAACTTGGCGACTGGTGATGCGGTTGAAGTGGGTGAAGCAGTCGGAACCATCGCTGCCCAATCTATCGGGGAACCGGGTACACAGCTTACAATGCGTACCTTCCACACGGGTGGTGTTGCCTCAAATACCGATATTACGCAAGGTCTTCCTCGTGTCCAAGAAATCTTTGAAGCCCGTAATCCAAAAGGGGAAGCGGTCATCACAGAAGTCAAAGGGGAAGTCACAGCGATCGAAGAAGATGCTTCAACTCGGACTAAGAAAGTCTTTGTCAGTGGTGCAACTGGTGAGGGCGAATACGTTGTCCCTTACACTGCTCGCATGAAAGTCGAAGTGGGAGATCAAGTCTCTCGTGGTGCAGCTCTGACAGAAGGGTCTATCCAACCAAAACATCTCCTTGCCGTTCGTGATGTCTTGTCTGTTGAAACTTACCTCCTTGCGGAAGTACAAAAAGTATACCGTAGCCAAGGGGTAGAAATCGGCGACAAACACATCGAGGTCATGGTTCGCCAAATGATCCGTAAAGTACGTGTCATGGATCCAGGAGATACAGACCTTCTGATGGGAACGCTCATGGATATCACAGACTTTACAGATGCTAATAAGGATGTCCTTATCTCTGGTGGAGTTCCTGCGACTGCTCGTCCGGTCCTTATGGGAATCACCAAAGCCTCTCTTGAAACCAACAGTTTCTTGTCAGCGGCTTCCTTCCAGGAAACAACGCGTGTCCTTACAGACGCAGCGATCCGTGGTAAGAAAGACCATCTCCTTGGACTTAAGGAAAATGTTATCATCGGTAAGATCATCCCAGCTGGTACTGGTATGGCCCGCTACCGTAACTTGGAACCACAAGCGGTGAATGAAGTTGAAATCATCGAAGAAGTGCCATTGACAGATGGAACAGTCGATGAAGTTCAAACTGCTGAAGTCGTAGAAGAATAAGAAAAACAAGTCGGAACTACATGTTCCGGCTTTTTTTTGAAAAAATTATAAAAATTTATTATTTAAAAAATAATTGTATAATTATTGAATTATTTTTTTACCAAAAATATTAGCCCGGTAGAAGTCGTGCTGTAAATACTTACAATTAGTGATTAAATGGATATGTATTCTAAACGTCAAAATAATAAAATGACTAACTATTAGTAATTTCTTTATAAAACCCAAAATCGGTTTGACATTTAAAGTCATTGGCGGTAGAATGAAAAAAGATGTACACAAATTAAAAAAATGTCGAATTACATGTATGTCAACGGGGGAAGTTTATGGGAAAATTGAAAATTATGGTTGTGTTTGGGACGCGACCGGAGGCCATTAAAATGGCCCCTTTGGTGTTGGAGTTGCAAAAGCAGAGGGAGACCATTGAGACCATTACGGTGGTCACTGCCCAGCACCGTCAAATGCTGGACCAGGTTTTAGAAACCTTTAACATCGTACCTGATTACGATTTGGATATTATGGGGAAAAGCCAGACCTTATTAGACATTACCTCTAAAATTCTGAATCAATTAGATCCAGTTATCAAAAAAGAAAAGCCAGATATGGTGCTCGTTCATGGAGATACGACCACTACCTTTGCGGCGAGTTTGGTTGCCTTTTACAATCAAGTCCGCATTGGCCACGTCGAAGCTGGTTTGAGAACCTTTGATAAATATTCTCCGTATCCAGAAGAGATGAACCGTCAAATGACGGATGATCTAGCGGATCTGTATTTTGCGCCGACTAGCGAAAGTAAGGCCAATCTCTTAAAAGAAAATCATCCGGAATCCTCTATTGTGGTGACAGGAAATACTGCTATTGATGCGCTGAAACTCACGGTTCAAGAGAACTATCATCACGAAGTACTGGATCAATTAGATCCAGCTAAAAAAGTCATCCTTGTCACCATGCATCGAAGAGAAAATCAAGGAGCTCCCATGAGAGCGGTCTTTGGAGCTCTGAGAGAAATGGTGGATCAAGAACCGGATATTGAAGTGGTTTACCCAGTGCATCTTAGTCCAGCGGTACAAGAGGCGGCAAGCGATCTATTAGGAGATCATGATCGGATCCATCTCATTGCACCTTTAGATGTGCTTGACTTCCACAACTTGGCTTCGAGAAGTTACTTCATCATGTCGGATTCAGGTGGGGTACAAGAAGAAGCACCATCATTGGGGAAACCGGTATTGGTATTGCGTGATACAACAGAACGCCCAGAAGGGGTCAAAGCAGGAACTTTGAAATTAGTTGGTACGGATCCTGCCGTCGTCAAATCCACGATGATGGAGCTCTTAACCAACGAACATCTTTATCTAGAAATGGCAAATGCCCGAAATCCTTATGGAGATGGAAGAGCTTCTGAGCGAATCGTGCAAGCTATTAAACATTACTTTGGCCAGGGAGATGCTGCTGAAGAATTTCATGAGGGAGAGAAAGAATAAATGAAAAAAACGGAAAAGTTAAGTAGATGGTTGCTAATTTTGATTGTTTTCGAAGTACTTCTTTTACTTTACTGCTTGTTTTTTGCAAGAGAGATTCTGATTGAAGAAGGATTATTCTTTGTTTTAGGATTATTTTCTGCTATTGTTTTATCAGATTTGTTGTTGACATGGACCATCCTGTTGTCATTTGCCCTAGGGATTGTCTTTTTGGTGGCGGGTGTTGTCTATATCCCATTTCATCAAGCCTTGCTTCTGCTCTTTAGTTTTCCAATCTTGATTGGAATTTTGACCCAAATTCGCTACCACCTCTTTAAAGAGATTGCAAAAGTGAAGGATCAAGAGCCAGAAGCTTACGCAGATTACCGCAACCGCATCGCTTCTTATGGTGGGGAAACCAATGATACGATTCAAGCCTTACTCATTCACTGGTCGCACGAGGAATTGTTCTTCCAATTGCAACCGAGAGAGTACAATCGGACCTTGAACCAAATCAACTATTTGGTAACGCATCATCTAAAGCCAAATGAAAGCTTGTATTATGTATCAGATGGTAATTTCTTGATCTTATCTTCTGATAGCGAGCGGGATCTGAAGGGCGATTATATGACAGTCTTAAAACCACAGTTGGAAGGACTGGTGTTCCAAGGAGAAGATGGGGTGCAAGCTATCCAATTTCAGTCCGGCTTTCTTGTAGTAGATCAATCAAATCGCACAAAATACCATCGCTATAAAGAAATGATTCGTTACTTAAAACGTCAACTTGAAACAGATATTATTGTGGAATATTAGGAGGAAAACATGTCTCTTACAAATATATTTTTTAATATAGCTGTAAGCATTAGTGTATTTTTTGCCTTGTGCTTTATTGTATTATTTGTAGCTTATACGGTGATTTACCGCCGTGTCAATAAAAACTTTAAGGCGGTGGACCATGATTAGTCAAATTGTGATGATTATTGCCTTGATTTCGATTTGGCTGTCCTTAGCCTGGGGCCTAGTAATCCTCTTTTCAGCCGTTCATTTTTGGTTTAAACACAGTGATTTTCGTGTCAATACGGATCCGCTTCCTTATTATCCAAAAGTGACGATCGTCGTACCTGCCCATAATGAGGATGTGGTTATTGCACAGACAGCCAAAGCGATCCTTGATTTGAACTACCCACATGATCGTGTAGAATTACTACTGTTTGCGGATAATTGTTCCGATCGCACTTATGAAGAGTGTTTGGCAGTTAAAGCATTGCCAGAGTATGCAGGACGTGATTTGACCATCATCAATCGCAGTGGGACAGGTGGGAAAGCCGGTGTGTTAAATGACGCTTTGGCTATGGCGACCGGAGACTATATCTGTGTCTATGATGCAGATGCCATGCCTGAAAAGAATGCTCTTTATTTCCTTGTGAAAGAAGTGCTCAAAGATCCGGAGCGTCATGTGGCTTCTTTTGGTCGCAATAAAACGCGGAATGCCGGTCAAAACTTCTTGACCCGCTGTATCAACCAAGAAATTGTTGTCACCCAACGGGTTCACCATGTAGGCATGTGGCATCTCTTTAAGATTGGACGGATTCCAGGAACCAACTTCATTATTCAAACTGAATTTGTCAAGAGTATTGGGGGATGGAAAAACGGTGCCTTAACAGAGGATACTGATATTTCCTTTAAGATTATGCAAAGTGGGAAATTGATTGCTCTAGCCTATAATTCAGAAGCATTTCAACAGGAACCTGAGACCCTGAAGAGTTATTATATGCAGCGGAAACGTTGGGCCAAAGGGAATTATGAAGTGGTTCTTTCTAACTTCAAGCATTTATTTGGTAAGGGAAATTGGCGCGTGAAGTTAGAAGTGACCAACTATTCCTGTATCTTCTTCTGGTTCAATGCAGCTATCGTGTTATCAGACTTGATCTTTTTTGCCAATATTCTGGCCATGTGTCTCCATACAGTGGTGCCAGGCGTGCAAATTCCATTTGCCTTTGATTCAGAAAATATCTATATTGCGCAATTGATGTTGTTCAATTGGATCTTGATGATTGGGCTCTACTTACTTCAGATTAATGTGGCTCTTGCCTCACAATTTGGTCAAGCAACTACCAAGCAAATTTGGTTGGCCTTAGCTGCCTACTTCACCTATTCTCAACTGTTTATCATTGTATCGATTGATGCCATCTCTTCGATTGTGATGGATAAATTATTGCACCGGAAAGAAACTAAATGGGTTAAAACAAAACGATTCGCAGGATAGGAGAAATTATGAATACGAAAAAGATGAGATATGTATGGTTTCTAGTCATCCTTTGCATTTTCTGTTTGACCTTGTTTTTAGCGAGAACGAGAAGTAAAGTGGACATGCGAAATCGAATTTATCGTCAGTGGAATGAGCATTTGGTTGTTTCAAAAGGAAAAGAATCCTATGTTCGAACTACCAATGATAGCAATCAAACGGTAGTGTTATCCGAAGCGCAAAGTTATGGAATGCTCATTACTGTTGCGGCTGCTGAAAAAGGACAGGCCCAACAAGCAGACTTTGACAGACTCTATCAATATTATCTAAATCATCGCTTGGAGGGTACCCAATTGATGTCTTGGAAACAAACCATCAGCAATGGAAAAGCAAAGGATGAGGACCATAACGCCACAGATGGAGATCTCTATATTGCCTATGCTCTTCTAAAAGCTGCTCAGCAATGGCCAAAGCAAGCCAAAGACTACCAGGCTCAAGCCAAAGCGATTTTAGAAGATATTCTCGCACACAATTACAATGAAGAAACCGGTGTGTTAACGGTGGGAAATTGGGCCAATCAGGATTCGGAATTCTATCATTTGATGCGGACGTCTGATACACTGCCAGCGCAATTCCAGATCTTTTATGAAGTGACAAAAGATTCGAAGTGGTTGGACATCAAAGAAAAGATGTTGCAGCAACTCCAAACGATCAGCTCCCAAACAAAAACAGGTTTACTACCTGATTTCATCTGGGTAGATGAGCAAGGGACTCGCGTAGCGGATCCCAAGACGATTGAATCCAAGTATGATGGAGCCTACTCGTATAATGCTTGTCGCCTTCCATATAATCTTGTTCAAAGTAAGGATGCAACCAGTCAAAAATTGGTGAAAAAGATGTTAAACTTTTTCAAGAGTCAAAGAAACCTGTACGCGGGTTATGACTTGAAAGGAAAAGCCTTGAACAATCATCAGGCAGCAAGTTTTTTGGCACCGATAGTCTATGCTTCTGAACACGAAAAAGGCTATCTGAAGTTGGTGCAACAGAATAAGTATATCTTCACACAAGATCTACCTCTGAACAACTATTATGATGCAACCATGACAACCATGATTGCGCTTGAATTGTTCTAAATACTTGAGAAGAGAGAGTTCCCAGGATGGCTCGTCATTTTGTTGGGACTCTCTTTTTTGATTCTCGAAAAAAGGACCCAAGAGAAATTAAGTAGTCTATTTTTGAAAAATAACTGTGAAAATCGCCTGGAAACACCTGAAAAATTATGCTCTGAGCAGAAAACTTTTATTCTCAAAGGATTTTCTATATAATAGAGGATACAAAGGATGGAAGAGTTTATGTATCGAGTGATTGAAATGTATGGGGACTGTGAACCCTGGTGGTTTTTAGAAGGTTGGGAAGAAGATATCGTCAGTAGTCAGAAGTTTGAAGACTATTACCAGGCTTTGAAATACTACAAGCAGAAATGGTTAGAGTTGAATGCACACTTTCCAAGTTATAAGAGTCGGAGTGATCTCATGACGATCTTTTGGGATACCAAGGAGCAAGAGTGGTGTGAGGACTGCAGTGAAGATGTGCAGTTTTTCCACTCGATTGTCCTCCTAGAAGACGAGCACAAGATCCCTAAAAGCAAGCTCCGCCCAGGCTACGAAAAGGAAAGAGGCAGTCGCAAACACCGTTCTTGTCAATATACACTCGATTCAAAAAAGGGGACAACCCTGTCATAAGAGACATTCGGAAGATTTTTTAGAGCGATCTAGAAAGTCTTCTTTTTTTGTCTTCTTTTTCGAATAGTATAAGTGAGAGGAGGAACTATGGTTCAAGAAATTGCAAAAAAATTGATCCGTATGGGAAAAAAAGAAGAAGCCCAGGATCTCTACTTTATCCCTCGGAGAGAGGAGTACCAGGTTTTTATGAGGGTTGGAGATGAGAGGCGTTTTGTACAATCCTTCCCTTTTGAGGAGATGACGGCTATGATCAGCCACTTTAAGTTCGTGGCAGGGATGAATGTGGGAGAAAAAAGGCGCAGCCAGCTAGGATCGTGTGATTACCCTTTGGAGAATGGAGTGGTTTCGATTCGCTTGTCGACGGTGGGGGATTATCGTGGTTATGAAAGCTTGGTCATTCGGCTCTTGCATGATGAGGAACGTGAATTGCGGTTTTGGTTTGATCAGTTGCCAGACTTGCAGAAGAAATTGGCCGGTCGTGGTCTCTATCTCTTTGCAGGTCCTGTTGGTTCGGGAAAGACCACTCTCATGCATGCTTTAGCCCAAGAGCGCTTTGCGGACCAGCAAGTCATGTCTATTGAAGATCCTGTCGAGATCAAGCAGGACAATATGCTTCAACTTCAGCTGAATGACCAGATCGGCATGACCTATGACAACCTGATCAAACTCTCCTTACGCCATCGGCCGGACCTTCTCATTATTGGAGAGATCCGAGATAGGGAAACAGCTCGTGCGGTCGTACGAGCTAGTTTGACAGGAGTCACCGTCTTCTCTACTATTCATGCGAAAAGCGTTCGAGGTGTTTATGAGAGGCTCTTAGAACTTGGAGTGAGTGAGGAAGAGCTCAAGATTGTTTTACAAGGTATTTGCTACCAACGATTAATTGCAGGAGGAGGTGTGGTCGATTTTGCGACGGAAAACTACCAAGAGCACTCAGCCAGCCGCTGGAACCAACAAATGGATCTCTTGGCTCAATCGGGATATATCCAGCTGGCTCAGGCCCAAGCCGAAAAAATTATCTACCGCTAAACAAAAGCAAATCATCGAATTGTTTTTGAATCTTTATTCAAGTGGTTTTCACCTATCTGAGATTGTCGATTTTCTGGATCGCTCTCACCTAGTGGAGAGTCGTTTGGTTTCCCAGATGCGAGAGGATCTCTCGCGGGGGCGGAGTTTTTCAGAGATGATGGCAGGGATCGGTTTTTCAGATGCGGTCACGACACAGCTGTCTCTCGCTGAGCTCCATGGCAATCTTGCATTGAGCTTGGAGAAAATCAGTGCTTACCTAGAAAACATGCGCAAGGTCAAGAAAAAGCTGATTGAGGTGAGCACCTATCCTCTTATCTTGCTTGGGTTTTTAGTTCTGATTATGCTAGGCTTGCGCAATTATTTGCTTCCTCAAATGGATGCTCAAAATATTGGGACGCAATTGATCAGTTCCTTCCCCCAACTCTTTTTGGCCTTAGGAGTGGGACTGGTGACCTTCTTCTTACTCGGCTTTCTCTATTACCGCCAGTCAGGCAAGATCAACGTTTTTAGAAGCTTGTCTCATCTGCCTTTCGGGAAAGGCATGATTCAAGCTTATTTGACAGCCTATTATGCCAGAGAATGGGGCAATCTGATTGGGCAAGGATTGGAGTTGTCTCAGATTTTTTCCATGATGCAGGAGCAAAAATCCCAGCTTTTTCAAGAAATTGGAAGGGACTTAGCTCTTTCTTTAGACCGTGGCCAGTCCTTTTCAGAGACGGTCAGGGGGTATACTTTTTTCAAAAAAGAATTGCCCCTTATGATTGAATACGGTGAAGTCAAATCAAAGCTCGGAAGTGAGCTAGAGATCTACGCTGAAAAAACATGGGAAGATTTCTTTCGTCGGGTTCACAAGGCCATGAATGTAATACAACCCTTGGTGTTTGTCTTTGTGGCTCTTGTGATTGTGTTACTCTATGCAGCCATGTTGCTGCCGATTTATCAAAATATGGAGGTCCATTTATGAAAACATTAAAAACCTATAAGGTTAAAGCCTTTACACTGATTGAAATGTTGGTGGTCTTATTGATCATCAGTGTGCTCTTATTGCTCTTTGTGCCGAATTTGACCAAGCAAAAAGACTCCGTGAAAGAGACAGGAAATGCAGCGGTTGTGAAGGTGGTCGAAAGCCAGGCTGAATTGTACGAGCTCAATCATACCAATGACCAAGCTACTCTAGCAAAGCTGATTGCTGATGGAAATATTACCAACAAACAAGCAGAGTCCTACCGTGCCTATTATGCGAAAAATAGTGGAGAAACTCGTGCGGTTGCAGATTAAGGCCTTCACCTTGGTGGAGACTCTTCTGACCTTGATGATCGTCAGTTTTATCTATCTGGGCTTATCGGGATCGATCAAGACGAGCTTTCAGCAGGTGGAAGAAAAAGTATTTTTTGCAGAGTTTGAACACCTCTATCAAGAAAGCCAGAAAATAGCGCTGGCAAGGCAAACGGAATTGGATGTTGAAGTGACTGCAAGGAAGATTCAAACGCCTTACCAGACGGTGGAGATTCCTGATTCTGTCATTTTGCAAGATCCTAAAACTATTCGTTTAGACCGAGCAGGTGGCAATTCATCCCTGGCCAATGTTCACTTTCAGACACAGAGAGGAGTGGTGACCTATCAACTGTCGCTTGGAAATGGGAAAATTAAAAAAAGCATCCGTTCCCGCTAGTATTCTCATAGAATCCTTAGTTGCCTTGGGTTTATTTGCCATGATTACGACCTTATTGTTAGGGGAGATCCGGCGTTCGCGCAAGGAGCGACTAGCGGATTTCAAAGAGGTAGAGGTCTTATCTGTCGCTCAAATGGCGCTTCAGACAGGGCAAAATCATCTGGAGGCCAATGGTATTCAGGTTCAAGTCGAAAAAGATGCCGATCAGCTCACGGTCTATCATCAAGGGAAGGTGGTACTGCATGTGGAATAACGGAAAGGTCAATGCCTTTACCCTGCTCGAAGCCTTGGTCGCTCTCTTGGTGCTCAGTGGGGGTGTGTTGGTCTTTCAAGGCTTGACCAAGCTCCTGCATGCTGAATTGGACTACCAGGCGCATCAAAAGCAGGAAGAATGGGTACTTTTTCAGCAACAATTGCAGGTGGAATTGGATCGGAGCCATTTTGAAAAAGTAGCGGACAATCATATCTACTTGGTTCAGGATCAAAAACCAATTGCCATTGGTCAATCTAAAGGAGATGATATCCGAAAAACAGATGATAAGGGCAGGGGCTATCAGCCTATGATTTCAGGAGTTCGCTCTAGCCAAATTTGGCAGGAGGGAGAGTTGATTCATCTGCGTTTGAATTTTGAAGAAGGTCTAGAAAGGGAGTATGTCTACCATGTGGTACCAGCGATGCAAAATGAAAAAAGTTAAGGCTGGTGTCTTGCTCTACGCCCTCTTGATGGCAGCGATTTTTAGTCTCTTGCTTCAGTTTTACCTGCACCGTCAGGTTGCGGAGAGACGGATCTTAAAGACGAGTCAAGATCGCCTTCGGGCCTATGCTTTGGTGCAATTGGCTCTTGAAAAGAGAAAGAGTGATGAGAAGACATCAGAGATTCATTTAAAGTCTGGAACAGTTCAGCTAAAGAAGGATCCTGGTTTTCTTCATGCCCAGGCTAAGATGGATGGAGAAAGCTATGAGTTTGTTCTTCCTGTAAGGGAAGAAAAGGAAAGCAAGAAGAGTCAAAAAGAAAAGAAGAAGACGCAGAAAGATAAGGAGAAGGCAGGGAGCGAAAAGCCTTCTGAAGAGACGCCAAAAGAGACGAAGGAGCCATCAGAAAATAGCGAAAAAGACTAATTTTTGGTATGATAGGGTGCGGAGGAAATCATGAATTTCGAAAAAATTGAACAAGCCTATACCTATCTATTAGAAAACACTCAAAGTATTCAAAATGAATTGTCGACCAACTTTTATGACGCCCTGATTGAACAAAATGCCATGTATTTAGAAGGCAAGACAGATCTAGATATTGTCAAAAACAATAGCAAAAAATTAAAAGAACTAGGTTTAAGTAAGGAAGAATGGCGCAGAGCCTACCAATTCCTTTTTATGAAAGCTGCTCAGACGGAACCTTTACAAGCGAATCACCAGTTCACACCAGATGCGATTGGTTTTATCATTACATTTTTGATCGATCAGTTGGCCAAAGGCGACCAACTGGATGTCTTAGAAGTGGGAAGTGGAACTGGAAATCTCGCTGAGACCATTGTCAACAATAGCCGTCTCACGATTGATTACTTAGGATTGGAAGTAGATGATCTCTTGATTGATCTATCTGCTAGTATCGCAGACGTGATGGAATCCAGTGTTGTCTTTGCACAAGGCGACGCGGTGCGTCCTCAAGTTTTAAAAGAAAGTGACTTGATCGTTAGCGACTTACCGATTGGCTATTATCCAGATGATGCAATTGCCCAGCGCTATCAGGTGGCGAGCTCCGAAGGCCATACCTATGCCCATCACCTCATGATGGAACAGGCTCTGAAATACCTGAAACCTCAAGGAGTAGCCATCTTTTTAGCTCCAAACAACCTCTTGACGAGCCCTCAGAGTGATCTGTTGAAAGCTTGGCTAACAGACAAAGCCCAAATTCTTGCCATGCTGACCTTGCCAGAATCTCTTTTTTCAAATCCAGCCTATGCTAAGACGATTTTCGTCCTACGAAAACAAGAAGAAGAGTCTGTTCAGCCCTTTGTCTATCCTTTTACCGATCTCCAGGATCAAGACCAGGTGGTTCACTTTATGGAAAGTTTCCAAAACTGGTTAAAGGATAGTGAAATTTGATCAAAGATCTGATATAATAGAGGAAGTGAAAACGCTTAATGAGGTGAATATATGTCGAAAACAATTTCTATTAATGCAGGAAGCTCTAGTTTGAAATGGCAATTGTACCAAATGCCAGAGGAAACTGTTCTTGCAAAAGGGTTGATTGAACGGATCGGTTTGAAAGATTCTATTTCAACTGTTAAATTTGATGGACGCTCTGAAAAACAAGTATTAGATATCCAGGACCATACACAAGCTGTAAAAATTTTGTTGGATGATTTGATTCGTTTTGATATTATCAAATCCTACGATGAGATTACAGGTGTGGGCCACCGCGTCGTTGCTGGTGGAGAATACTTTAAGGATTCTGCCTTGGTAGATGACGAAGTCCTTCGAAAAGTAGAAGAATTGTCTTTGTTAGCACCTCTTCATAATCCTGCAAATGCAGCTGGAATTCGCGCCTTTAGAGAGATTTGTCCAAATATTACCAGTGTTGTGGTATTTGATACTTCTTTCCATACAACCATGCCGGAAAAAGCTTATCGTTACCCTCTTCCAACCAAATATTACACAGAAAATAAGGTCCGTAAGTACGGTGCTCATGGAACCAGTCATCAGTATGTAGCGGGTGAAGCTGCTAAACTTCTTGGAAAACCATTAGAAGAATTGAAATTGATCACCTGCCACGTTGGAAATGGTGTATCTGTTACAGCGGTTGACAAGGGAATCTCTGTCGATACCTCAATGGGCTTCACCCCTCTAGGTGGAGTCATGATGGGAACCCGTACAGGGGATCTCGATCCAGCGATTATTCCTTACTTGATGGAACATACAGAGGATTTCAATAAACCTGAAGATATCAGCCGTATCCTCAATCGTGAATCAGGTCTTCTGGGTGTTTCTGGATCTTCTAGTGACATGCGGGATATCCATACAGCGATGCACAATGGAGACGAAAAAGCTAAATTGGCTTACGATATCTTTATCGATCGTTTGCAAAAATACATCGGTCAATACTTAGCAGTCTTGAATGGTGCAGATGCCATCATCTTTACAGCAGGAATCGGTGAAAATGCAGTAAATGTTCGTTCTTCTATTATCAATGGAATCAGCTGGTTTGGCTGCAAGGTCGACCCTGAAAAGAACGTCTTTGGAGTTGTCGGAGATATTTCTACAGATGATTCCCGTGTGAAGGTATTGGTGATTCCAACGGATGAAGAGTTGGTGATTGCGCGTGACGTTGAACGTTTCAAAAATCAGTAAACTGTAATAAAGAGAGAAGGCTGGAGGCGAAAGCCCCAGTCTTCTTATTTTATACAAGAAAGAGGTTGTCCATTGAAAAATATACAGTCATTTGTTCGAAAGCACCCATTATGTAAGAATGCCCTCTGGCTCCTTCTTTTTGTGCCCTTATTCTTTCTCTCACAATTCCCCCTCATCACCATGGTTTATTCCCTTCAAGAAGGAATGGATGCAAGGTGGGTCACTATCCTCACTCTCTTGGTGACAGTGGCGGTGCTATTTATTTTTTATATAGTCATCAAAAAGAGCCCTCTGGAGAACTTAGATGCTCGGGTTATAACCTGGCCGTCTTTGGGGAGAAATTTTCTTTTTCTTCTCTTATTGATGGCTAATAACCTGCTCGCCTATCCCTTATTGAAACAAGAGGCAGGTGGTACGACGGCAAATCAAGCAGCTCTAAAAGAACTGCAATCTCATGCTCCTTTTCTTGCTATGGGAATGGTCGTGATTCTTGTCGCTCCGATTCTAGAAGAGCTGCTCTGTCGGGCCATCATCCCTCGTTTGATCTTTCGAGGAGCAGAACCGATCGGTTACCTAGCTGGTGCTCTCTTTTTTACTTACTTACATGGACCGAGTACCTTGGGGGAATGGATAGCTTACGGAGGCATGTCATTGATCTTAACTTGGGTGGCTTATCGCTACAAGCGGATCGAGTATAGCATCTGTCTCCATATGACCTTGAATGCGCTAGCTTATTATTATCCGGCTGTATTCCTCCTTTGTTTATTGCCAGTATCGAGAGTTTTCTTCCGTGATAAATTATGATAAAATGGTAGGTACCAATGAGTGTTGATGCAGAATCTTCGTACAGAAGGTCAGAAAAAATAAGCAATCTGTATGGAGAATGAACTCAGAGGTTTAGAACATTTGTTCTAGCCTCTTTTGTTCGCAATCATGCTGTTGGAAAGGAATTGATGGAGAACGAAAATGATTGATAAAAAATGGCTGAATGGCCAAGGGACACTTCTTTGTGGGATCTTAAATGTCACTCCGGATTCATTTTCTGATGGGGGTAAGTATACGAGTGTGGATGCAGCCTTGCAACAGGCGAGAAAACTGATCCAAGAAGGGGCTCAGATCCTCGATATCGGGGGAGAATCAACCAGACCAGGAAGAAGTCATTATGTGGAGATCCAAGAAGAGATTGACCGCGTGGTTCCAGTGATTAAAGCCATTCGGAAAGAAAGTGATGTCTTGATATCAGTGGATACCTGGAAGTCCCAGGTGGCGGCGGCGGCGCTCGAAGCTGGGGCTGATATTGTCAACGATATTACGGGTTTTCTTGGAGATCCTGAGATGGCCACGGTCGTCGCTCAACATGAAGCCAGCGCAGTTCTCATGTTTAATCCAGTGATGGCAAGACCGCATCATCCAAGTTCCACTATTTTTCCAACTTTTGGTTTCGAACCAGCTTTTACAGAAGCAGAGCTTCAAACAATGGCTCAAGAACCGATTCAAGACGTGATGTGGACCTTCTTTGACCGCTCGCTTGCAGTCGCAAAAGAAGCCGGTGTCCAGACGGAACGGATCATGCTGGATCCTGGGATCGGCTTTGGTTTGACCAAGCGCGAGAATTTGCTCTTGTTACAAGAGCTTGAAACCATCCACCAAAAGTGGTATCCGATCTTTCTAGGGGTCTCCCGCAAACGTTTTGTGGTCAATATTATTGAAGAAGCTGGATTTGAGACAGATCCTGCAACAGAGACTGGTTTTTGGAATCGGGACCTGGCTTCGAGCCATTTGACCAGTATTGCAGCTAGTCAAGGAGTCGAAGTGGTGCGGGTGCATGATATTCCCCTACACAAGATGGCAGCCAGTCTGGGCCAAGCCATTTTCCAAGCCCAAGAGGCAGCAGATACTAATTTGAAACAATACAAGTAAATGAAGACAAAAGAACATCAGTTGGATCTTCGTTGGCTAGAAGCCTA
This sequence comes from Streptococcus sp. HMSC065E03, assembly GCF_001815045.1. Taxonomy (NCBI): domain Bacteria; kingdom Bacillati; phylum Bacillota; class Bacilli; order Lactobacillales; family Streptococcaceae; genus Streptococcus; species Streptococcus sp. HMSC065E03. Next base: position 56,262 of record NZ_KV818837.1, read on the forward strand.
TCGTTCCCAAGATCCACATTTCGGTTTGGATCGCATGGAAGCTCTCTTGGCGTTGAGAGGAAATCCTCACCTAGACTGTCGGGTTATTCATGTTGCGGGGACCAATGGCAAAGGCTCTACCATTGCTACCTTGTCCCAACTCTTGAGGCAGGCAGGTTTACGGGTTGGAGTCTTTACCTCTCCTTATCTGATCCATTACAATGACCAAATCACCATTAATGGCGAAGCCATTTCAGATCAAGACCTGCAAGCCTACCTGGATAGCTACCAGCAGCTCTTGGAAGCTGAAGAATCAAGAGACATCTTTCAAGGTTTGACGGAATTTGAAGTGATGACGGCCATCGCCTATGATTATTTTGCTCACGAGGAGCTGGATTATGTGATCATGGAAGTCGGTATGGGGGGACGACTTGACAGTACTAATGTCTGTCAGCCTGTTCTGACTGCGATCACTTCGATTGGCTTGGATCATGTTGCCCTTCTTGGGCCAGATCTGGCTTCCATCGCCCGTGAAAAGGCTGGTATCATTAAGCCAGGAATTCCTCTGGTTCTAGGGAAATTAGAAGCAGAAGCCAGCCAAGTCATTGAAGGTATTGCGATTCAGAAGCAGGTACCGATAACAGCCTATGACAGAGATTACCAAGTTGAGCTAGCGGCCTCTTGTCTATCGGGCCAATCCTTTTCTTATCACAGTTCCAAAAGAGAAACAGCCTCCTATCAAGTAGCGCTCTTGGGTCATCACCAGGCCAGAAATGCAGCTCTTGCGATCAGTATTTGTGATGTACTTTTTGAAAGAGAAGGGCGTGAACTCTTGTCAAGAGAGTTAGTGGATGATGCCTTGCATCAGGTCATCTGGCCTGGCCGAATGGAAGTGGTCTCACAAAATCCCATGATCTTGCTAGATGGGGCCCATAACCCCCACGCCGTTGCGCCTTTGATCGCAAGTCTTCGGGAACTTTTTCCAAGTCAAAAAAAGACCATTCTTTTTACCTGCATCCGGACCAAAGCCTTAGAAGAGATGCTCATTCAGTGGCAGGAACTAGAAAATAGTCGCTTGATCCTCACGACCTTTGAAGATCCAAGAGCCTATTCTCAAGAAGAGATAAGAGCTGCTGCGAAAAACCATCAGCTTGAGGAAGTCAACTGGCAAGAGTTTCTACAAAACTGGCAAGCTGAAGGCGATGAGCTCCTCATTGTAACGGGGTCGCTCTACTTCCTTAGCCAGGTACGACCTTATTTATTAAAAACAGAAAAATCCAACTAGGAGATGATATGGATACAAAGAAAATTGAAGAAGCAGTGAAAATGATCATCGAGGCAGTCGGTGAAGATGAGAACCGTGAGGGACTTCAGGAAACGCCGACCCGCATTGCCAAGATGTACCAAGAAATATTTGCAGGACTAGGGCAGACAGCAGAAGAGCACCTGTCTAAATCATTTGAAATCATTGATAACAATATGGTGGTCGAGAAGGATATCTTCTTCCATTCCATGTGTGAGCATCACTTTTTACCATTTTATGGAAAAGTGCACATTGCCTACATTCCAAATGGCCGTGTGGCTGGGCTTTCCAAACTGGCTCGTACGGTCGAAGTTTACGCTAAAAAACCACAGATTCAGGAACGTTTGACGGTAGAAATCGCAGATGCCTTGATGGAATATCTTGGAGCACAAGGAGCACTTGTCTGGGTAGAAGCAGAGCATATGTGTATGAACATGCGTGGTGTCCGTAAACCTGGGACCGCTACAGTGACAACTGCTGCGCGTGGACTGCTTGCGACAGATAAAGACTTAAAAAATGAAGCCTATAAACTCATGGGCCACTAATGGCTGGCTATAAGAGGTGAACAGAGTGGATCAATTACGGATCAAGGACTTAGAGGTATACGCCTATCACGGTGTTTTCCCAGCAGAAAAAGAATTAGGACAACGCTTTGTCCTAGACCTATGGGTAGATTATGAGATGACTCGTGCTGCCCGCACAGGTGATTTGGAAGCTTCGATCCATTACGGGATCTTGGCGGAACAGTTGACCGAGTGGATGCAGGCAGAAAAGATTGATCTGATTGAAACGGTGGCCTTTCAATTGGTTCAAAAGATTTTCGAAAGCTATGCCTTCGTAGAAAAAGTTCGTCTGGAGTTGAAAAAACCTTGGGCTCCTGTTCCCTTGCCACTCGAGACTTGTTCGGTGACAATCGAACGGGAGAAAAAACGGGCCTTTATTGGGCTTGGCACCAATATGGGAGATAAACAACTGCAACTAGAGACGGCGCTAGAAAAACTCAAGGATCGAGGCATTCGCCTTCTTCAGACATCCACAAGGATTGAAACAGAACCCTGGGGAGGAGTGGAGCAGGACACCTTTTTGAATCAGGTGGCAGAGGTTGAAACCTGGATGACCCCAGAGGATTTACTAGAGACCTTACTTGCTATTGAGCAGGAAATGGGGCGTGTCCGTGAGATCAAGTGGGGGCCACGTGTGATCGATCTAGATCTGCTCTATATGGATGACACCATTTGTTACAGTCCGAGCTTGATCTTGCCGCATCCTTATGTGGCAGAACGTGCCTTTGTCCTAGAGTCTTTGAATGAAATTGCTCCTCATTTTGTGGACCCTGTTCAAAGAAAGCCCATTCGCCAATTATGGGAGGCTGTCAAATAGTCCCTCTTCTTTGCACCATAAAAAACAATCCCTCGAACAGGGATTGTTTTTGTTTGTCTTAGTTTATTTACGATACAAGCGATCGTATTGGTAGACAGGGTCCATGGTGACGTTGATACCGAGCTTACGAAGGACGTTCTTATCTTCGTCTGTCAGCATCACGGTTGAGTGGGCTTCACTGCCTTTCAACTTGCCTAATTCTTGCATAGCAAGCTTAGCATCTTCGTTGCTCATGGCTGTAATGGCAAGAGCAATGAGGATCTCGTTTGAGTGAAGACGAGGGTTACGGCTACCCAAATGATTGATCTTCAAGCCTTGGATAGGTTGGACGTATTCTGGCTCGATTAATTTGGTTTCTTTATCAATATGCGCCAATTTCTTGATCGCATTGATCAAGAGGGCTGCCGTTGGACCAAAGAGATCAGAGGTTTTTCCGGTCACCATCTCGCCGTTTGGCAATTCAAGGGCCAAGGCTGGCTCCCCTGTTTCTTCTTCTTTCTGACGAGCAAGCACGGTCACTTTCCGGTCATTTGGAGTAATGCCCAAATCATTCATCAAGAGCTCAATCTTCTTGACAGCTCCTTCACCGACACGCTCTGCTTTAACATCCAAGATAGTTTGGTAATAGCGACGGATGATTTCTTGTTGGGAAGCTTCAATCGCAGCGTCATTGTCCACAATGGCAAAGCCAACCATGTTGACGCCCATGTCTGTTGGAGAAGCGTAAGGAGAGGTTCCTAAGATGCGTTCCAACATGCGCTTCAAGACAGGGAAGATTTCGATATCGCGGTTGTAATTGACCGTTGTTTCCCCGTAGGTTTGGAGGTGGAAAGGATCGATCATATTGACATCGTCTAGATCTGCAGTCGCTGCTTCATAAGCTAAGTTAACTGGGTGGTGCAAAGGAAGATTCCATACTGGGAAGGTTTCAAACTTAGCATAACCTGATTTGATCCCATTTAATTGGTCATGGTACATATTGGACATACAAGTTGCCAGCTTACCAGAACCAGGTCCAGGAGCCGTTACAACGACCAAATTGCGGCTAGTCTTGATGTAGTCATTTTTCCCCATCCCTTCAGGAGAGATGATGTGGTCCATATCGGTCGGATAGCCCTTGATCGGATAGTGGAGATAAGAGGCGATGCCGCTCTTGTCCAGTTGTTTGCGAAAGGCGTCTGCTGCAGCTTGTCCAGCATATTGGGTGATGACAACAGAGCCTACAAAGATCCCCAATTCATTGAATTTGTCGATCAAACGTAGCACTTCTTGATCATAAGAAATTCCTAGATCCCCACGGGCTTTTGAGTGCTCAATATTGTTGGCATTGATGGCAATGACAATTTCCACTTGGTCGCGCAATTCTTGGAGCAACTTGATCTTATTATCTGGTTCGTATCCAGGGAGGACACGAGCAGCGTGGAAGTCTTCTAACATCTTACCACCAAATTCAAGGTAGAGCTTGCCATCGAATTGGTTGATCCGCTCAATAATGTGGTCACGTTGCAAGTTCAAATACTTTTCAGAACTAAAAGCTTGTTTTTTCATGTAAAACTCCTGTATATAAGGGAAGGGCCTGCCACACAAATCCAAGGATGAGTGTTCCGTCCCTACCATTTCATTCTTTCATATTATATCAGAAAACAGATGGAAGATAAAATATTCTAAGATACTTTCCTAAGGGGAATGTGGATGCCAAAGGGCTCAATGGTGACTCACGGTGGAAAGTTTCCAAGAGAAGTTTGTTTTCCCCCTAAAAAAGCCCCTTACGGGGCTTCAGATCGATGCTGCTTAATAGTGTTTGATCAAATCAACTGTAGAGCGATCCAATTTCTTAACCAATGCTTGTAAGAAGGCTTGCGCTTGTAAGAAATCATCCATGGCATAGAGGGTTTGGTGAGAGTGGATGTAACGTGCACAGACACCAATGGTTGTTGATGGGACTCCACCATTCTTCAAGTGTGCTGCACCTGCATCGGTACCACCTTTGGCACAATAGTATTGGAATTTGATGCCCGCTTCTTCAGCAGTAGTGAGCAAGAAATCTTTCATATTTGGTAGCATGATGTGACCTGGATCGTAGAAGCGAAGCAGTGTTCCTTCCCCAATCGCACCTTGGTCTCCAAAGACATCAGCTGCTGGCGAACAGTCTACAGCAAGGAAGATTTCAGGATCAAGTTTAGTGGTTGAAGTGTGAGCTCCACGAAGTCCCACTTCTTCTTGAACGTTGGCCCCTACATAGAGTTCGTTGTTTAAGGCTTGTCCAGAAAGGCTCTTAGCCAATTCGCTGACCATCAAGACGCCGTAGCGGTTATCCCATGCTTTTGAGATGACGTTTTTACCATTAGCAGTGAGAATCGCAGAGCTATCTGGGACCAAGGTATCTCCAGGACGGATCCCATAGCTTTCAGCTTCGGCTTTAGAGCTAAAGCCTGCATCAAATACGATGTCGCTAATGGCAGGTACGGTTGGTCCACCTGTTCCACGTGTCAAATGAGGAGGAACAGATCCTGAAATAGCAGGGTATTCACGTCCGTCACGTGTAAAGAGTTTGAAGCGTTGGCTGCTAACGACCATCGGATTCCAACCTCCGATTGGGACAACACGGAAAGTTCCGTCAGCTTTGATTTCGCTGATCATAAAACCAACTTCGTCCATGTGGGCAGCTACTAAGATACGAGGAGCATCGGCAGCTGTTGAATGTTTGACCCCAAAGATCCCACCGAGACCATCTGTCACGATTTCGTCCACATGAGGGGTCAATTGTTGGCGCAAATAATCCCGTACAGGAGCTTCGTGACCTGAGATAGCAGGGATTTCAGTTACTTCTTTGATTTTAGAAAATAAATCAGTCATAGGTTACCTTCTTTCTGATGCTATTTTATCACTTTTTCTACAAGGATGGTAGCGTTATTATGGAAATCAGTCTCTAAAAGCGGAGGGAGAGATCCAGCCTAGACCGTTGTCCCTCTGCTTATTTTGTGTTACAATAGGCACTATGAAAGCTAAAAAAATTATTTTGTCTAGTCTGGCTGTAGCAAGTGCAGGAGCTCTTGCGGCCGGTGTTTATAAAATTGCCAAAGATCAAAAGCGTCTCCGTACCCAAGAAGAGTTGGTGGCAGAAGTACGGGAGCAAATGGAAGCCATGGGGACGATTGCGACCCTGTATGTGGAACTCTACGAGTCTAGTGAAGAGCGCTTAGTAGGTGGTGTCATTTTTGAAGATGAGCGTCATTACCGCTTTGTCTATGAGGACGGTCTCTTGCATTATGAAGAGGAAAAACTATGATTACACCAAATTCTCTAGAAGAAATTGCTTCTTATGTAGAGCAAGATGGCAAGAAGGTGTTTGTCTTTTCAGCAGATTGGTGTGGGGATTGCCGTTACCTCAAACCTTTTTTGCCGGAGATTGAAGCTGAAAATCCCGAATTTACCTTTATCTTGATTGACCGAGATGCCTATATGGATCTGGCGAAAGTCTGGGATGTTTATGGAATCCCTAGTTTGGTGGTTCTGGAAAAGGATAAGGAAATCGGTCGGTTTGTCAATCGGGATCGGAAAACCAAAGCGCAGATTACAGCATTCTTAGCAGGATTAAAATAGGAGAAAATCATGATTGTAACATACAACAAAGAACAAGTCGGCGATGTATTGATGCTGACCCTGAAAAATAGTGGGGAAGCAAAGCTAGCGGTGGAGAGAAAAGGAAAGGTGGCTCGCGTTTACCGTGAGGACAAGCAAGAAACCGTTGCCTGGAATATTTTTGACGCCTCATCTTTCTTCGCCATCGAAGGCAAGGGCCAAGTCTTTTTGACAGATGAGCAAGTGGATCGTTTGAACCAAGAATTGGAAAGAGAAGGTTTTTCAGAACGCTTGGTCAATGATCGGGAACCAAAATTTGTGGTGGGAGAAATCCTTGAAATGGTGGCCCATCCAGATAGTGACCACTTGAATATCTGCCAAGTAGCAGTTGGGGCAGATAAGACGGTTCAGATCGTAGCAGGGGCTCCAAATGCGCGTGTAGGCCTCAAGACCATTGTTGCTCTTCCAGGTGCCATGATGCCGGATGGCAGCTTGATTTTCCCAGGAGCTCTTCGTGGAGAAAAAAGCTATGGCATGATGTGCAGTCCTCGCGAATTGCACTTGCCAAATGCTCCTCAAAAACGAGGCATTATTGAATTGGATGACGCAGAAGTAGCAGGAACACCATTTGATCCTGCTCGTCACTGGCACGAATAAAGAGAAGAATCTAGGATGTTTTGGATCCTAGATTTTTTTGATTTTGGTTTGTCACCTCCATTTTTTGAAATTTTTTCGAATAAATAGATAGGAGGTAAATGATGTATAATAAAGTTATTTTAATCGGTCGCCTAGTAGCGGCCCCAGAATTGCATAAAACCAGCACAGACAAATCCGTTGCCCGAGTGACCGTTGCGGTCAATCGTCGCTACAAGGACCAAAACGGGGAGCGCGAGACTGATTTTGTCAATGTCGTTGTCTGGGGGAAATTGGCTGAAACCATGGCTAGTTATGCCAGTAAAGGGAGCCTGATCTCTTTGGATGGAGAGATTCGGACGCGCCGCTACGAGAAAAATGGGGTCATGCAGTATGTGACAGAGGTCCTCTGCCAAAGTTTTCAGTTGCTAGAGAGCCGCGCTCAGCGAGCGATGCGTGAAAATGGTGGAACGGGAGATTTAGCCGATATCATCTTAGAAGAGGAAGATCTTCCCTTTTAGGATCAAAAAAGCTGGTTCGTTTATAGACCAGCTTTTTTGATATTTGCTAGGGATTTCATTCGGGAACGACTCATTTAAAAATAAATCCAAAATATGCATCTGTACAATAAAAGCCAGCACTTTTCTTGAAAAAGTAGTAAAATAAAGTAATATATATTCAAAATTTTCAGAAAAGGAACGGAGTTTGAAAGGAAAAGAAGATAGAAATGAACGGTTGAAATGGTTGATAAAACGGGTTTTACTGGTGATTCCGGTGGCCTGCATCCTCTTGTGGATCTATGCCGTTTGTCAAACCAGTAGCATCAAGGATCAGACCAAGATCGGTGTCACCTATATGACCATGAACAATGAGTTCTATAAAAGTATTCATTCGGAAATTAGTCGAATTGCTGATGAGAGAGGGGCTCTTGTATCTGTTCGAGATCCGGAATTGGATGAAAAAAGGCAGAGCCAGCAGATCGATGATTTTTGCGCCCAAAAAGTAAATGTGATTGTGATTAATCCGGTCAAAGGGGATAGTCAGCCCATTTTAAGGGCTCTTAAAAAAGCTAGAAAACAAGGAATTAAGATCATTGCAGTTGATACCCAGCTCAAGCATTTTAAGCCGGATGCCAGCATTGTCTCCGACAACTACCAAGCAGGAGTCTTGATTGCGAAAGAGCTGATGAAACGCTCTTCAAATGCTCGGATCCTTCTCTTGGAGCACAAGGGGACTGTTTCGGCAGATACGCGGATTCAGGGATTTAAGGATACTATCAAAGGACATGGGTCATATGAGATTATCTCGGAACTAGAAACCAAGGGTCAGACGGAGATCGCTATGCCCGCTGTCCGTAAGTTCTTGCAGTCAGGGGGGAATGTCGATACTCTAGTCTCCTTGAATGACCGTTCAGCTATAGGAGCTTTAGCAGCGATCAAGGAGCAAGGGATCACCCATCCCATTGCGATCTATGGGATTGATGGCTCACCAGATATGAAAGCCTTGCTACACTCGACAGATGATGTCGTAGGAACCGTTGCCCAGTCTCCTTTGAAGATGGGAGACCGCGTGATGGAGGTCATCCAAGATATGGCTGATGGGAAGAGCTACAAAAAAGAAATAACCATTCCGGTTCAGATGATGACAAAGGAAAACATCGATCACTTTGATGTGAATGGGTGGCAGTAATGAGAAAATTTAGAGGTGTGAGATACAGTTTGGCCATTCTGATGGTCGTGAATTTTATCGCTGTGATGCTCAACAGTATCATCTATCTTCAAGCAACCAATTATATCATTGCCCAACGGCAAGCTTCTCTATTAGTAGAACGCTTAGAGCGTATTCCTTTTGCGCCCTCTACAACTTTTTGGTTGTCTGCGCTCTTATTTGCTGGAATTGCCTTGATCTCCATGAGTCGTTACCGGTCTCAAACGAGTCGATGGTCCATTTTTGATAAGTGGAACATTCTGGAGATCCTCCTGATGTTGCTCTTGATGTGGGTCCAAAATGTAGCTTATAACGGGCTGATTCTCTTGGTTTTTGCGGATATCTTCTATGGTTCCAAAGAGTTGAATACCAAGCGAGACCGCAAGTATTGGTTTGCGTTTATCCTAGTGAGTTTCTTGATGCTTCTTGTGACCAATTCAGACGTCTTTTCGCTTTTCTTTCCGATTCCTTCTCTGGATGTCTATATTCATTTTTACCCTGCCTCCATCCGGATTCTGGCCTTTTTCTTAAAGAATTCCCTCTATGCTTTGAATATGGTGCTCTTCATTATTTCGCTTTTGTTCTATATTATGAATGTTCTTGCGGAAAACCACGAAGTGGAAGAAGAGTTGGCCATGGTTTCGAAGGTGAATACAGAGTTGAACAACTATATGGCCTTGTCTGAGAAGATTGCAGAAGATCGGGAGCGCAAGCGGATTGCTCGGGAGATTCACGATACCTTGGGACACGCGCTAACAGGGATCTCGGCAGGTTTAGATGCTGTCGGAGTCTTGATTGATATCGATCCCAATCGGGCAAAAGAGCAGGTAAAAAGCGTATCAGAAGTGGTTCGTGAAGGGATCCAGGATGTGAGGGGCTCTCTCAACCGCCTCCGTCCAGGTGCCCTTGAGGGACGAACCCTCAAAGATGCTTTGGAAAAGATGATCCGCGAGTACCAGACACTTTCCAACTTGCAGGTTGATTTACATTATGAATGGGTCGATGTCGATATGGACGTCATGATTGAAGATACGATCTTTCGTGTGATCCAAGAGTCTATGACCAATGCGGTTCGCCACGGTCATGCCAGTCAGATGAGCCTTCATTTTTTTGAGGATGAAGAAGATTACCTGATCGAGTTGCAGGACAATGGGGTTGGGTTTGAAACCTTGACCTATGGCTATGGACTCAAACAGATGATGGAGCGTATTTCCATCCTGGGAGGACAGCTTCAATTTGAAAGCCGCGATGGATTTTTCACGCGCGTCAGTTTACCGAAATATAAAGAAGGGAGATAGAGATGGTGATAAAAGTAATGGTGGCAGATGACCAGGCCTTGATTCGAGAATCTCTGAAAATTATTTTGTCAGCCCACCCCGATATCGAAGTGGTGGCCACAGTGGAAGATGGGAATCACGTCTTGTCTAGCATTCCACAGACACATCCTGACCTGATCTTAATGGATATTCGGATGCCAGGCATGGATGGGGTTTTGGCGACAAAAGAAGTCAAAGAGCACTATCCGGATATCAAAATTATTATTTTGACAACTTTTGACGATGATGAATTTATCTATAGTGCGCTCAAGTATGGTGCTTCAGGTTATCTTTTAAAGGGAGCCTCGACAGAGGAACTCTATGAAGCGATTAAGGTGGTGCATCAAGGCGGAGCCATGATCAACCCGAATATCGCTAGTAAAGTCTTTCAAATTTTCTCACAAATGGCCAAAACCAACTTCTCTATTGCTGTAGATGAGGACAATGTCAAGGATTTGAGCACGACGGAATGGCGCATTATCCAAGAAGTCGGCTATGGGGAGTCCAATAAAGAAATTGCGGCCAAACTCTTCTTGTCAGAAGGAACCGTGCGCAATTACTTATCAACGATTTTGGCGAAATTAAACCTACGAGATCGAACGCAATTAGCGATCTGGTCAGTCCAAACAGGAGTGACGAGACGTGATTTTTCTAAAGGAAATACAGAATGAAATTGAAGCGAAAGCATCTTTGTTGGGGGATCGGTCTCCTTGTTGCGCTCTGTGCGAGTGCGGGTTTCTATTGGTGGAAACAGCAACCGACCGTCCTCCATATCGGCCTTTATGCAGGTTCTAGCTGGGATGTGCCGACCAGTCAACGTTCCCATGCCTTGGATCGTGCGATTCAAAAATTTGAAAAATCCCATCCCCACGTCCGTGTGGAGTATGAAAACGGGATTCCGCAGTCAGATTATTCAGACTGGCTCTCTGAAAAGATTGTCTCAGGAAAGACGCCGGATGTGTTTATGGTCTCTGAGCAAGATCTTTCCTTATTAGCAGCGCGAGGCGTGCTAGAAAAGTTAAACGGCTATATGGATCGAAAAGATCAAGCGGCCTTTTATCCCGTTGCCTTTGAATCCGGTGTCTATCAGGGGCAAACCTATGCCTTACCTTATGAAAGCAATCCGATTTTGATGTGTGTCAATAAAGATCTCTTGGATAAAGAAGGTATCGCGGTTCCCAAAGAAGGCTGGACCCTTGAAGAGTTCTATACGATTTGCAAGAAACTAACCAAAGATACCAATGGGGATGGGCAATTGGACCAATTTGGGAGTACAGAATACACCTGGAAAGAAGCCTTGGCGGCAAATGGAGGTCATCTCTTCCAAGGAGGCATGCTCAAGCTGACAGCTCCAGAAGTCAAAGAATCTTTGACTTTTCTGCAAAAATTGGAAGATCTAAATAAAAATTACAAGGTGAGCTCTAAAGATTTTGACCAGGGGAAAGTCGCCTTCTATCCCATGACCTTGGCCCAATATCGGACCTATAAACCTTATCCCTACCACGTTTCAAAATATTCAAACTTCACCTGGACCTGTATCCCGATGCCTGCTAAGTCAAAAACGACCAAGGCAACCTTGGTCACGACGACTTCTTTTGCTATGTCAGCTCGGAGTTCTCATTCCAAGTTGGCTTGGGAATTGATGCAACTCTTAACAGAGGATCCAGAAATTCAACAAACCCTCTTTGCCCAATCCCAAGGAATCTCTGTCATGCCACAGGTAGTCAAGAGTCGCTCTAGTAAAGACCTTTTGCAGGTGGATGATTTTGGAACAGATTCCTTGACCAATCAGACCTTGAACCGCATCATGGAACAAGCTGTTGAAAGTAGTCCGAAAAATGTCTCAAAAGAGGTGCTAGAAAAGCTAGATTACTTGATTGGCAATGCCTTGCGTGATCAGGATGTCGAGAACCGCTTGCCTCAAATTCAGAGGGAGATTGAAAGTAGTCTACAGGTAGGAGTTTAGAGTAAAATAAGATGGCATTTTGTCAAGTGACAGATGTCATTTTTTTATTGCTAAATGTCATATTGGGAATGTGACATTTGACAATGTAAAAGCGCTTTCAAATAGTCTACAATAGAGTCAAATAAAGGAGGCGTAGCAAAATGAAATACCTCATTTTGGTCAGTCATGGTGGACTGGCAGAAGGTCTAAAAACATCACTAGCCATGTTTGCTGGTGACAAGTTGGATCAGGTCATCGCAGTTGGACTCAAAGAAGGAAAATCAGTTGATGACTTCGCAGTTGATTTCAGAGAGAGCATTTCAGGATTGACAGCTGATGATTCTGTTTTGGTCTTGGCAGATATCGTAGGTGGTAGTCCATTAACCACTGCAGCCACGGTTCTAGAAGAAGCTGGAAAGCTCGATGGAGCCTTGATCCTTGGTGGGATGAACCTTACCATGGCCTTGACGGCAGTTGTGATGAAGGATGTGTTGGATGGAGACGATTTGTCAGCCACCATCTTATCAGAAGCACGATCTGCACTACAGCCTTTTGAAATTTCAGCCGCTGGTGCTGAAGAAGATGATGACGATATTTAATAGGGAGGTACCTTATGGTAGTAACATTTGTACGGATTGATGACCGCATGATTCACGGTCAGACAGTCACACGCTGGGCAAAAGAAAAACCATGTGATGGTTTGATTGCCGTAAACGATGCAGCAGCATCAAACAAGGTTTTGATTCAAGCTTACAAAGGCGCATCAGACAAGAAAACCTTTGTATGGACAAAGGAAGCCTTTAAAGAAAAATCAGCAAAAGTAACAGAATCAGATAGTCGTTACTTCTTGATCACCAAAAATCCAATCGATATGAAGGAAATTTTGGTCGACCAAGGGTTTGTCCCAGGTGATGTCAAAGAAATCATTGTTGGCCCTGCAAATGATCGTCCTGGAGCTGTGAAATTGGGAAATAACCAATCCATCACTCAGGAAGAAGCAGAAGCCTTCCAAGCTATTCAAGCAGCAGGCTACAAGGTGAAATTCCAATTGTTGCCAGATGTTTCCATCGGTTATTGGGATGATTTCAAATCAAAATTTGGTTTTTAGAACTAACAGTCTGATCTGTTAGGTAAATAAATTTACAAACAAAAGGAGCGTTTGTTATGACAATTTCATGGATTCAAGCAATCTTGCTTGGTATTTTCGCCAGCTTGTCTTCAATGCCTGGTATGGGAGGTTCCAGTATCGGGAACTATACACTCGGTCGTCCCTTGATCGGTGGGTTGATTTCAGGTTTAATTCTTGGAGATGTGACAACCGGTATTATGGTCGGGGTTGCCCTTCAAGTCGTTTATATCGCCTTGGTAACACCTGGTGGTACCGTATCTGCCGATGTGCGTGCCATCTCTTACATCGGTGTTCCTCTTGCTATCTTGTTTGTGCATGCTAATAACATCACAGATGAAGCAGGAATCGCCGCAGCTGCAGCTCCAATCGGTGCAGCCGTTGGGACAATTGGTACAGTTCTTTTCTACGGTACCGCTACTATGAACTTGGTTTGGCAACACATTGGTTGGAAAGCCGTTGAAGAAGGAAACTTCAAAAAACTCTACGCAGTTGACTGGGTTTACCCTTGGATCTCTCACTTCCTCTTCTCTTTCCTTCCAACAATGATTATCACCAAATACGGTGAAAACATGGTTGATTTGATGAAACAATACCTTCCTATGGATGGTTACTGGATGAAAGCCCTCTTTACAGTCGGTGCTCTTCTCCCATGTGTCGGTATTGCCATCTTGTTGAAACAAATTGTTACAGAAGCAACTGACTTCATTCCATTCTTTGTTGGATTTACCTTGGCAAAATCTCTCGGATTGAACTTGGTATCCAGTGCCGTTGTTTCATTAATCTTTGCAGTAATCTACTATGAACTTGAAGTGATCAAATCGATGAAAGCTGCTCCAGCCGGAGTGGTGGACCAAGACGATGATGAGGAGGATATTTAAAATGGCTGATAGAAAGAAAATTTCAAAGAAAACATTAGCAAAAGCATTCCATCATTGGTATTATGGTCATTTGACTTGTTTCTCTCAAGAACATATGCAAACCTTCGGGTACTTGACTTCTATGCTTCCAATCGTAGAAGAAATGTATGATACAAAAGAAGAACAAAAGGATGCTATGCAAACCTATACGGCCTTCTTCAACACTGAACCACAACTTGGATCTCTTGTTGTAGGGATCACAGCTGGTTTGGAAGAAGCGCGTGCAAACGGAGATGCAGTAGATGGCGAAACCATCAACGGTATGCGTGCCGGTTTGATGGGACCAATCGCTGGTATTGGTGACTCATTGGTCGTTGGTACCTTGATTCCAGTTCTATTAGGGATTGCCCTTGGACTTTCTAAAGGTGGTAACGTCGCTGGTGCTCTCTTCTACATCGTCGTATGGAACCTCTTAGTCTACTTTGGTATGCGCTTTGCCTTCTTCAAAGGTTACCAATTAGGGGATAAAGCCGTTGAATTCCTTGTAGGACCAAAAGGACAAGCTCTTCGTAAAGCGATCAGCGTTGTCGGTGGTATGGTTATCGGTGCCGTAGCAGCTACTTGGGTATCTGTTACAACAGCCCTTCAATTCAAGAATTCTGAAGGAAAAGTCTTCTTGAACATCCAAGAAAAGATCGATGGTGTTTATCCAGGTCTCTTGACAGCAGCCTTCATCACTCTTTGCTGGTGGTTGATGTCTAAGAAAAAAATTTCACCAAACAAAGTTATGTTACTTCTCGTTGTAGTTGCTTTGATCGGTGTTGCCCTTGGTATCTTTGACCCACATCTTAAATACTAAGGTAAAGAACAAACGAATTTGCTAGTAGGAGTTTTTGAGAATGAAGTGAATGGACCTCCTTTACTTGCACTTCATTCTCAATTTTTATTAGGAGGAATCCCATGGTTACAAAACAAGAACTTGTCAATGGATATGAAACAGAAATCAAGTACCAACGCCACATGCTTGAAAACCTTGGACGTTGGTTTAGCTTACTCTTTATCATTGCCAGTATTGGTGTGGTATTGATCTATCTCTTTCACAAAAGTTTCCTCCCACTCTTGATCCTCGGGATTTTACTAGCTTTGGTTGGAATTTTAGGCATGATTGTTTTTGGATATGGCATCTACCGCGGGCGGATCAATCTTCAAAAAGTGATCGATGATTTCAATCAAAAATTGACAATTTTAAATTGAAATTTTAGAAGCATCTCATTTATTTTTGAGGTGTTTTTTTCTTGACTATTTCTGACCAAGTGATACAATAGAAACATAAGTTAGCACTTGTGTATAGAGAGTGCTAAAAACACGTATGGAGGAATGAATATGTTAAAACCATTAGGAGACCGTGTGGTCTTAAAAGTAGAAGAAAAAGAACAGACTGTTGGAGGTTTTGTCCTCGCCGGTGCGAGCAAGGCTGATACAAAAACAGCTGAAGTAGTGGCCGTTGGTGAAGGTGTGCGTACCCTAAGTGGCGAACTCATCGCCCCAGCTGTAAAAGCAGGAGATCACGTTTTGGTTGAAAGCCATGCAGGAATTGAAGTGAAAGATGGGGAAGAAACCTACACCATCGTTGGAACAGCGAACATTCTTGCAATTGTAGAGTAAGAGAAGAAAGAGGTAAGAGAAATGGCAAAAGATATTAAATTTTCATCTGATGCACGTTCTGCAATGGTCCGTGGTGTCGATGTCTTAGCAGATACAGTGAAAGTTACGTTGGGCCCTAAAGGACGCAATGTTGTTCTTGAAAAATCATTTGGTTCACCCTTGATCACAAATGATGGGGTAACTATCGCAAAAGAAATCGAATTGGAAGATCATTTTGAAAATATGGGTGCCAAATTGGTGTCAGAAGTGGCTTCTAAGACTAATGATATCGCAGGTGACGGTACAACAACCGCAACTGTTTTGACTCAAGCCATCGTCCGTGAAGGAATCAAAAACGTCACTGCAGGAGCTAACCCAATTGGCATCCGCCGTGGGATTGAGACCGCTGTTGCAACAGCAGTAGAAGCTTTGAAAAACAATGCGATCCCAGTATCGAGCAAGGAAGCCATTGCTCAAGTAGCTGCTGTGTCTTCTCGTTCTGAAAAAGTCGGTGAGTACATCTCTGAAGCCATGGAAAAAGTTGGCAAAGATGGGGTCATCACCATTGAAGAGTCTCGTGGAATGGAGACAGAACTGGAAGTCGTTGAAGGCATGCAATTTGACCGTGGTTACCTCTCACAATACATGGTCACTGATAATGAAAAAATGGTGGCAGACCTTGAAAATCCATACATTTTGATCACTGACAAGAAGATTTCAAATATCCAAGAAATCTTGCCATTGTTGGAAAGCATTCTTCAAAGCAACCGTCCACTCTTGATCATCGCTGATGATGTCGATGGCGAAGCTCTTCCAACACTTGTCTTGAACAAGATCCGCGGTACCTTTAATGTCGTAGCTGTCAAGGCACCAGGATTTGGAGATCGCCGCAAAGCCATGCTAGAAGACATTGCCATCTTGACAGGTGGTACAGTCATTACAGATGACCTTGGTTTGGAATTGAAAGATGCAACCATTGAAGCACTTGGTCAAGCAGCTAAAGTGTCAGTCGATAAAGACAGTACTGTCATTGTCGAAGGTTCTGGTAACCCAGAAGCGATCGCTAACCGTGTGGCGGTTATCAAGTCACAAATCGAAACCACAACCTCTGAATTTGACCGTGAAAAATTACAAGAACGTTTGGCTAAATTGTCTGGTGGTGTTGCCGTAATCAAGGTCGGTGCTGCAACAGAAACAGAATTGAAAGAAATGAAACTCCGTATCGAAGATGCCCTTAATGCGACTCGCGCAGCCGTTGAAGAAGGGATCGTTGCCGGAGGTGGTACAGCTCTTGTCAATGTTATCTCTGCAGTCGCAGCCCTTGAATTGGAAGGGGATGAAGCAACCGGACGCAATATCGTTCTTCGTGCTTTGGAAGAACCCGTGCGCCAAATTGCTCACAATGCCGGTTATGAAGGATCTATTGTGATTGATCGCTTGAAAAATGCCGAAGTCGGAACAGGTTTCAATGCCGCAACAGGTGAATGGGTGAATATGATTGATGCAGGAATCATCGACCCTGTCAAAGTGAGCCGTTCAGCCCTTCAAAACGCCGCTTCCGTAGCGAGTCTGATCTTGACGACCGAAGCAGTCGTAGCCAACAAACCAGAACCAGCAGCCCCAGCAGGACCAGGAATGGATCCAAGCATGATGGGCGGGATGATGTAACCTGATACCAATGATTGGTGCTAAAGCACCGAATCATTGGACGGTAGCCGCTATGTTGCGGCCTACCTAATCATCTTACTAGCTCAAAGGGAGGAAAATATCGTTCCTCCCTTTTCACGTCGTAACCCCTTGGTTAATTTATCAGGTGCATTTATTGTTATGGCAAGCACCATGGTGCCTTGCCGAAGTGTCTTACTAGCTCAAAGGGAGGAAAGTATCGTTCCTCCCTTTTTCGCGTCGTAACCGCTACAAATGATTGAGGCTATGACTCTCATCATTTGACGCCAGCCGCTATTGTGCGGTCTGGCTAATCGTCTTACTAGCTCAAAGAGAGTGGGACATAAATCGGTAATTCGTTAGAA
>NZ_KV818837.1:73866-166254 GCF_001815045.1 Streptococcus sp. HMSC065E03
TAAAATCAGCGTAGTAGAGCCCACTCAACCACTGTGTCTTGCTCGACAATCCAAAAATAATTGAGGGGCTAGGACTTTTGTCCCAGCCTCTTTTTATCGTGCTTTGGGATTTTCATTTGTTATGGAATAATATTTTTATTTTAAATTTTGTAACAGAAATGATAAATACTAGTTAAAGAGGACTTGCGTAGATGCTTGGGAATCAAGCGTTTGTTGTGTTTTCAGGCGGAGGAATATTTGCCAACAAATTGCAATACAAATTAACTGATTTTGTAATAATTCTAGTGTATACTATTAAGAGTAGATCACAGGTCTACATTGTTGCAAGGGGAGAACTTCCCACATACATGTCTATTGACAATAAAACTTGATCGTAATATCGCTGTTAGTAAAATGAGAGTTTGAACATAGTGTAGATTTTATCGACCTTTTTCATATTAAAAAATATTTTTCAAATTCCCCTTGCGCAAGCTCTTCCGGATTCCTCCGGGAGAGTTTTTTCTTGTTAAGGAGAAAAAGATAGAATGCCTTTTGAGTCTACTTTGAAAGAGTGGCTCAGCAGCTATTATTTATGGTAAAATAGAACATATTCGTCGAGGGGAAGGAGTGAAGACTTTGTTGAAGATTTTTGTGTTAGAAGATGAGTGGATCCAGCAATCACGAATCGAATCGGTCTTGCAGGAACTTATCGCTCAGAAGTCCTTGCAATGCAAAGCGCCAGAAGTGTTTGGGAAATCAAGCCAGTTGCTAGATGCTATCACAGAGAGAGGCGCTCATCACCTATTCTTTTTAGATATCGAGATTAAAGGTGAGGAGAAAAAAGGTCTGGAGATTGCAAAAGAGATTCGTAAGAAAGACCCCCATGCGACCATTGTCTTTGTCACCACTCACTCTGAATTCATGCCCATTACCTTTCAGTACAAAGTAGCCGCCTTGGATTTTATCGATAAAACGCTGGGTGAGGAAGAGTTCAGAGAGAGAATCAGCTCAGCCATCGATTATACCTTGGAGCAAGCTGGGACCACGATTGCACAAGATGCTTTTACATTTGAGAGTGCGATGGCGCGTGTACAAGTTCCCTTTAATAAGATTTTGTATGTTGAAACGTCTCCAACTATTCACAAGGTCATTTTACACACCCAGGATGAGCGCTTGGAATTTTACGCTAGTATTGCCGATATCGAAAAAGCAGATCCCCGCTTGTATCGGTGCCACCGCTCCTTTGTGGTGAATCCACAAAATATTACGAAGATTGATAAGGAAGCCAAGAAAGCTTTTTTTGAAAATGGGGACAATTGCTTGATCTCACGGACCAAGTATAGAGGCTTACTGGAAGCTTTGAAAAAATAGAAGGGAGAAGGAATTGCTGTTAGATATTCTAATGTCTTACCTAAAGTTCTTCGTCAGCATGCTGATCTATCGTCATATCAGTAGACAAGAGTTCGCTTGGCGCTGGCTCTTTTTGTGCCCTTTCTTCTTTGCAGTCGTCTTTACCCTTGTGCCACCGGTAGGCTTTTTTGGCTATTTCTTAGTATTTATTGCCTATAGTTTCTATCGAAATCGTAACATACGACACCTCTTGAACATTTTTTATGGGCTCTACCCGGTTGTCGTGGAGAGTCTCATTGGGCGTCTCTTAGCCTTTTATGTCTTTCCGATGCTAGGGATTGTACTTGTTCGTGAGGCATCTGTCAGCTGGTATGATGCTCTACTTGAATTGCTGGTCTTTCCTGTTTATATAGGAATCACTAAATTGTTAAAACTAGATTTTACAGATCTAAAAGTAGGCTTTCAACGGCAGTATTTTAATCGTTTCTTACTCCCGATGGATCTTTCCATGTTTGTGTATTTGCTCAGTGTTGTAGGTCTGGTGGTTTTTGAGGATATTATTCCGCATGCAGATGCTTTGCGGAAACAGTTAAATAGTATTTATTTGATTTTGTTTTTTGTGATGCTCTTGTATTTCAATGCAGTGTCCAAAGAACGATTGAAACAAGAGATTCTGGAACAAAAAGATAGGCAACTGCAGGAGTTAGCCACCTATAGCCAACACGTCGAAATGCTCTACGGGGAGATTCGTGCCTTTCGTCATGATTACCTGAATATTTTAACCAGTCTCAAATTAAGTATTGAGCACGAAGACCTCAATGCGATCAGGGAAGTCTATGAGAATGTTCTCCGAGAGAGTGGCCAACAATTTTACGATAGCAAGTTTGATATTGCCAAACTCAGTCACATCGAAAATCCAGCTGTAAAAAGTGTTCTGTCCGCAAAATTGTTGGAAGCTCAAAATAAAGGGATTGGGATCTCTGTCGAGATCGATGAACCTGTTCGTGATCTATTCATCGAGGTTTTAGATTTCATCACCTTCTTATCCATCCTTTGTGACAATGCTATTGAAGCGAGTCTTGAATCAGATGACCCACAGCTGACTCTTGTCATGCTCCAGGAGGAAAACTCCCTCACCTTAATAGTTGAAAATAGTACAAAAGCTGAAAAAATAGATCTGGCGAGAATTTTTGAAAAGGACTACTCAAGTAAAGGAGATGGCCGCGGTCTTGGCTTGTACAAGATCCAACAATTACTGGAAAAATATCCCAAAACGACAGTGTCTACCAAGAGTTCAAACTACCGATTTACTCAGAGCTTGACCTTTTGGAAGGAATAATGGAAGAGAGAGTGGGACAGAAATCGGTCATTCGTTAGAATTCGATTTCATCGTCCCACCTCCGCACAGTTGAGTAGGGCTGTAAAAGCTGATAAAATCAGCGTAGTAGAGCCCACTCAACCACTGCATCTTGCTCGACATCCAAAAACAATTGAGAGGCTAGGACTTTTGTCCCAGCCCCTTTTTTGACCATTCACGACGATTTTTTGACCGATTCTGACAGAGAGCCTCCAAGGCTTTCTCTTTGACGTATAATGGACACAAGATCAATAAGAAAAGAGGGATCGTATGTTTCAGGTAGCATCTATTACAAAATCATTTAAGGAGAAATCTGTATTAAAGGGGGTGTCTTTTTCGATAGAAGAAGGAGACAAAATTGCCTTGCTGGGAAATAATGGAGCAGGAAAAAGTACCCTGTTCAACATTATCGCTGGGCAGCTCCAGGCCGATTTGGGAACGATAAAGACTTCGCTTGATTTTCAAAGAGAAATTGGGATGATGCCTCAGGGAGATCTGCTCATCGAGGATCTAACCGTTGCTGAATTCGTCGAATTAAAAAGCCGGATGAATCAGCAGAAGCAGGCTGATATCAATGGACTCTTAGAAATGGTCGAATTGAGAGAATCAAGAGAGCAGATGGTGGGAAGTCTTTCTGGTGGTCAAAAGAGGCGCTTGTCCTTATTGTTAACCATTTTGAATCATCCAAAGTTGATTTTTTTAGATGAGCCAACGACTGGCATGGACTTGGAAGCAGTGGATAATTTTTGGAAATTACTGGAGCAGCAAGAGTTTACATCTGTTGTGGTGACCCATGATTTTAACCAAATCGATGCCTTTTTTACAAAAGTCTTGATTTTAAAAGATGGTCGAATTGCTGCCACAAAGTCTGTCGAGGACATTCACCAGGCTGGTCAAACCATTGAGCAGTATTTCCGAGAAGAGATGAATAAAGGAGGGGAACAAGCATGAAAAAGATTCAATTAAAACAAGTTTTACGAAATAAGCGCTTTGTATTATTCACCATTATTTTACCCATAGGCTGGTATATCTTCTTTTATCAGCTTCAAAAAGGGGTTTCGCCAAGTATTTTATTAGGTATTGCCGTATTTATCGGGGTCATTGGCAATAGCCTTGCAACCTTTAGTAAGCGAATCGCCTCAGATATCGGTTTTTATTCTTTTGAATCCCACTTTACAAGCTATAGTGTCAAAAACTATTTATGGGATCAAAGCATCGTACAACTGATTTTGAACAGCTTGATCTTTTTAGCAGTGCTAGTAGTTGCTGTTCTAGGTTTTCACTTTCCAGTGACGACTAGCCTGTTGGTACAATTTTTCCTCTTATCCTTGATGGGGATCTACTTTAGCGTGATTGGCTTTGTTCTTGGGGTCAGGGTAGATGCTAAGACGATTGATACCATTGGCTTTCCTGTTATTATTTTGGCCGCTATGACCATTATTCCCTTTGATACGCTTGGCGCGAGTGGAGGATTTATGGACTTGGTTGTCAAGCTACAACGGGCTTTCCCAGGCTATTATTATACAAAGCTGATCCAAGATTTGACCGAGAAACAAACGATCGATGCCACCCAATTAGGACTCTTTGTTGCTGTATTTGGATTGAATTTGCTATTTTTCTATCTGCTCGTACCCAAAGGGAAAATGAGGAACTAAGAACAGTTAAAAAAGCCTTGAATTTTCAAGGCTTTTTCTTTGCTATAAAACGGTTATTCGGTATTCGTTCGTCAAATACTTGGAAAGATCTTGCTATTCTAAAATTCTAATGGAGGGCTTTTTTATTACATGCTAATAGAAAAAATCAATGCCGTAGTTTTCTTTTAGATAGGTCGCTAACTCGGCTTTTTCTTCCTCTCTAAATCGACAGAGGCTAAGGGCGAGACGCAATTTCAAGGTGCTTGTATTGATGATGATGTTTGACTTAGAAATATCTTCTAGCTGGGTGACTTCTCTGAGGTTAAAATCTAAATAGCAAGCCTTGCTGTTGACATGATCAGGGTCGCTGACGTCCACTTCAACATACGATGCTCGCAACAATTCTTCTTTGGAAATGAAGATTTCTTTTGAGAAGAAGAGTCCGGGATAGACCTCAATACCTTCAAAGGTGAATTCAAAGGAGACTCTGTGGCTAGTCAGTCTTTTGATGCCTGCAATTGTTGCGTAGATAGCAGCGAAAAAGAGAATGGTTGAAATCACAGTGGGAAGATTTAGTTGAGAAAAGTCGATCAATCCATGAGCGGGAGAAAAGAAAAATTGAAAGGATACACCCGCCGCAAAGATTAGATAACCGACACCAACAAATTTTGAATAATAGATTTTCATTTTGGACTCCTTACATTTCAAATGCATGAAAACTTGGAATTTCAAGTACCCTTATCATAGCGGATTCGGTGAAGAGCTGTCAAATGTTTGGTAGGGTTCTTGTGATTAGATCATTTCAGGTTATGGTATACTAGATGGAAAGTGTGGCTAGGAGTGAAATGAAAAGCTGCTGTAGAAATCATAACCGGGTCAATGCTGGTAAGAAAGGAAGACAAATGGTAACACCCCTGATATTTATTATTTCTCTCGTCTTGCTTTTGCGTCGTTTTACAAGCAAACGTTCACGAAAGATCATTGGATTCTTATATGCTTCATTTGCAGTCTGGTTTGTTTATTCGATCCTTACTTATGGAAGCTACACCCTCCAGCCTGGTCAAAGTGTTCAATTGAGAGTTTATCCCAATACGGATCAGCTAGAATATAGGTCGGAACTCCAGTTTAAAAAATTTGATGATGCTAAGTTAAAATTGTCCGGTCGAAAAGGTTGGGGGATGAAAGATAGTCACATAGTCTATAATGTTGAAAAGCAAACAATAACGGAGCTCATTTTTTTAAAAGACAAAACAGATCGTAAAGACTTACCAAATGATAAAAGTAAGAGTTTCTATTTAGAAAACGATGGAATAGTGATTCAAGGGGAAGTAGAGGAAGTATTTGGGGTGACGGAACGAAAGCCCTACAACATCACCATCACCAATGTAGACGATAAACCAGCCCACTTTGAAGCGCGAGTGGTGGACCGGTGAACTGTGAACTGGACCTCCATCTACTCCAGCCGCTTCAGTCCAAAGAATTGGGACGATGTGACCGTCAAGGATATTTGGAGAGAGGATTTTGGAAAGTGATGTCGGAGCTATTTGTCCGGCATCTTTTTATGAATAATCGTTATTGTTACTTTTGTGCGTGTGATATGATATAATAAAAGCACAGAAGTAACAACAATAGGAATGCTGAAATGATTCAAAAACAAATACAGGAAATGCTAGATCATCAGTCTATTATTAGAACATCTGATGTAGTTAAAAAAGGGATCCCAAAGCCTTACCTAAATCGAATGGTGGAAAATGGTCAACTCATAAAGGTTGCCAGAGGGATTTATATCACCGATTGGTCTCAGTATGATGAGTATGCCATTTTCCAACTCCAACATCAAAAAGTGATTTATTCTTATCTATCAGCATTGTATCTCCATGGGCTGATAGATGTTATCCCTAAATACAAAGAAGTGACGGTCTATACAGGTTATAATCCTCATCGATTTCCTAAGGAGGTAAAAAGGCATTTCATCCAGAAAGAATTGTATGAAGTCGGTGTGACAAAGCTACAAACGTCCTTCGGAAATGAAGTAAGGGTATATGATTTGGAGAGATCGATATGCGATCTCATTCGCGAGCGACAAAAGATAGATGTGGAAATATTTTCGACTTCTTTAAAGAGATATATTCAATCTTCAAAAAAAGATCTACGAAAACTCTACAAATATGCGCGAGAGTTTCATGTGCTCGAAAACGTCCAATCATTGATGGAGGTCTTATATGAATAAAGATAGATTGATTGCTCTGTGCCATAAAATTTCAAACGAAAAACAGGTAGATTTCAATGTTGTGCTAACTTATTATTTTCTAGAAACGATACTTGCAAAGATAGCATCTAGTCCGTATAGTCATAACTTTGTATTCAAGGGAGGATTTCTTTTATCCAATATTATTGGTGTTGAAAGTCGAACAACTTCTGATATGGATTTTATTTTAGAACAATTTAAGATGGACAAATCTCTACTAGAAAGTACTTTAAAGGAAATCCTAACTGATGATTTGGTTCATTATGAAATTACTAAGATAAGTGAAATTAAAGATGAAGATCCTTATGGTGGTTATCGAATCCATATTTTATGTCGGCTTGATAATATACGTCAGACAATTCCTTTAGATATTGCGACTGGTGATCCTATTACTCCCAAATCCGTTTCCTATCGTTATCATAGTCTCTTTCAAGAGATTGACTATGAGATCGTGGCCTATAATTTGGAGACAATATTGGCTGAAAAATTAGAAACGATTTATCGAAGATCTTTCTTTAACACTCGAAGCAAGGATTTTTATGATGTGTATGTAATTTATAGTATGGAAAAAAGCCGATTGGATAGTAAAAAGCTTCGATCAGCTTGCGAGGCAACATTTTCCTATCGTCAGACAACGTTAGATGTAGTAGATTTTCAAAATATGATTGATGAGATGAAGGATGATATAACATTGGCGCGTCATTGGGAAAATTATCAGTCTCATTACCCTTATGCAACTTCTATTTCTTTCAGGGATGTTTTGGAAGTTGTTCAACAGCTATTGTTAGAATTATGATACCTAATATAGACTTTCATTAACAAACTACCTCCGAGGTGGTTTTGAGATTATAACGATGTGTTAGATAAAAGCGAGCTTTGTCATGAAGCTCGCTTATTTGTATTCATAAAAAAGTGAGCTAAGTACTCTTAAGACAAGCAAAAAAGCCTTGGTTTTCAAGGCTTTTTGTGCATAAAAAATGCCCCCTACATGAATTTGGAAGGCTTTTTCATCTTAAAAGTAATTAAAAATATTGAAATATAAGTGATTTTAGGAAGATACTTGAAGTGATTTTAAATGAAATTATTTAAAAATGGGGCAAAAGTGGGGCAAACACGAATGACTCATAGAGGTTTCCTATTTGGTTTGAAAACCTATAATACCTAATGATTATGCTATACTAGATATATAGTGTTGTTATAAATAAATGTCAGTGCGAGTTCAAATCGGAGGATAAAATGGAAAAACAAATTAATGAAAAAAAGCCTTGGTTCCCAAAGCTTTTTTTATGTTATAAACTCATTAAAACAACTCCCAGTAAGGTGTGGAATGTTTTTTAGTCTGTGTCATATAAAAATAAATAGAATGAATAGCTATAGCTAGAGCTAAAATGGTTGTAATACTTACTACTATTATAGGATTAGAAGCAAAGATTAAAGAGAGAATCAAGGCAGCCAGATAGAGTGTAGCTTGGACACAGTAGTAACTTTTCGAATAGCGAAGATAGTGTTTGTTATAGGGCCCATTTGCTAGGACAGCAGCTTGGAAGAGGCCAATTCCGATATAAAAGAAGCTGGTTGCAAAGAGAAGATTAGTTTCAGGATTCAGAAGAAAACTCATCGAAACGGTCATCATAAGAAGTCCAATGAAAATAGGATAGTGACTGTAAATTAGAAATAGTCCCTTTTGATTAGATTCTTCATCAATAGCATGGTCGAATTGAACAAAATAAAACAAGAACAGAGAAAGCATAATAATGAAATAAAGAACCGAATAAATCGAGAAATTCTCGATTGTAAAGAAGTTAACTAGCCCCATAATCATCTCTCCAAACGTAATAATGACAAGAAGGGAGATGCGCTCGATTAAATGGGGGAGAACTATCTGGAAATGATCATCTTTACTAATCGAGGTAATTGGCGTAATAAATGTTAGCAGAATACTAGCATAAAGGATATAGACTCCAATGTAAATAGGAAGAAGAGCTGCTAGATAGATTTCTAAACTTCGTAGACCTGTTATCCATAGAAAACCTTTGATACTTTCCCTATGAACATTATCGGTTGATTTTTTAAAAAACTCAACCAAATATTGAAAAAATAAGGTAAGGGTTAATGTACCAATAGCCCAACAGACATAATGAAAATATTGTTGCCAATCATCTTTAATCAAATTGGATATAAAGAGTAAAAGTCCCATATTGATAAACATGATTACCATGTTAAATACAGAGTTCTTTCCATAGCGATTGGTATAAACGGTTTGAATCATCCAGGCATTGATGAGAAGCAAGACAGACATGAAAAAATCAAGCAAAGAATTCCAAGTCAAAATACCGTTATGAAGATGGTGAATTAAAGCAGTTACTTTTGAAATCGCAAAAACAAAAACTAGATCATAAAAAAGTTCTGAATAATTTACACGTTTATGTTTAACAAGAGTTGTCATCTCAAGTCCTTTCCATTCTAGAAGTACGATTTATTATAACAGAAAATGGTAATGAGAGAAAAGGATATGCTTAAATAACTTCATGTGACGCGAATTGTCAAAACCTTGGAGCACATTTACCTCATGTACCAACTTACAGGCGGAGTGTTTGATGATTGGTAATAAAGAATGGGTAATGAAAAAATTATCGAAATGGATAGGGAATATCCCTTTTTATTTTGCTTTAAATCAGATTTTTGGATGGAATAGTAGATGATAAGACAAAATATCTTTGAAGATACAAAAAGACAAACGCCAAAAATGACGTCTGTCTACGTTCTGAGGTAGCCTTTAGGCTCCCTTTTTTCTTAGAAAATACCGATGAGTAATTGCATGCCAAGACTAGTCAGGATGATAGCAATCCAGCAAAGGGCTCCAAGAAGAATGGATTTTCCACTGGATTTGATCATAGCAACGAGGTTAGTTTTGAGACCAATAGCACTCATAGCCATGATGATGAGGAATTTGGAGAGCTGTTTGAGAGGTGAAAAGAAGCTATTGCTAACACCAAAAGAAGTAAGGACGGTAGTTAGCAGAGAAGCTAGGATGAAGTAGAGAATGAAAACGGGGAAGATTTTTTTAAGCTTTACTCCTTGGTTGTTGTCTTGTTGACGGCTTTGCCAATAGGAGAGGAAGAGAGTAATAGGGATAATAGCTAAGGTACGAGTCAGTTTGACAATGGTTGCAGATTCTAGAGTATTGGTATGATACAGACTATCCCAGGCGCTAGCTGTGGCTGTTACAGAGGAAGTATCGTTGACCGCAGTACCCGCAAAGAGAGCAAAACCTTCGTTGGAGAGATGGAGCCAAGAACCTAGAGTTGGAAAGATAAGAGCTGCCAAGACATTGAAGAAAAAGATAACAGAAATGGCTTGGGCTACTTCTTTTTCCTTGGCGTGAATAACAGGAGCAGTCGCTGCAATGGCAGAACCGCCACAGATAGAAGAGCCTACCCCAATCAAGGTAGCTAGCTTTGTATCCATGTTAAAAAATCGTTGGAAAAAGAAAGCAATAATTAAAGCGATAGAAATAGTCGAAAGGATGACAGGAAGGGAAGATTTTCCAACTGCGAAAACTTGAGAGATATTGAGTCCAAAACCAAGTAAGATAACAGCATACTGAAGCAATTTTTTGGAGCTATAAGTCAAACCAGCATCCAGTTGTTTATAGGGAGTGAGAAAGGGGTAGAGAATCATTCCGATAAAAATGGCGAAAACAGGTGCTCCCACAACAGGCAGAAAGCCTCCTAAAACCCAAGAGATGATAGAAATGATCAGACAGGCTAACAGTCCTGCCCAATTTTTTGATAGAAATGACATAAAAACCTCCGAAAATAAATACCCCTTATTATAATCTTATTTATCAGAAAAGTAAAATAGAAAATAGAAAGTAGGAATAAGGTAGTAAATTAACGGAATTTTGCGGTCAGAGAGCTTTTTGTAATATAATAGATATATGTTCTTTGATCAATAAGGATGCAAATGTGGCATATGTTATTGAAAAAAATGAATTTGATGAGTCTGGACATGTGAAGTAATTATGTGAGATAAGAAAATAAATAAGAGAGTTGAAAATGTACTGATCCCAAAAGTTAGATTTTTTTCTGTCTAACTTTTGGGATCAGTACATATCCTCGCTTTTTTAATCTAATAGGTCCTTATTTTCAATTAAGAGTTCTAGTGGGGATTTATCTCTTGCTACAATAAAACCAGGTTCATATTGGTTATGAAATGTTCTTTTCTGAGAAGTTGGATCAACATACAACTCATCTCCATCTTCTGTGTATAGTTGGTTGCCTCTTGTTAGGTAAAGTAAATCCTCTAAGTACTGTCCATCAGTTTCTAGAAAATGTTCGATGTATTTGACAGCCTTTAAGATCTCACTTACTTTATCAGAGTATTCATTCGATTCAAGAACACTCTTTTCTAATTCAATCTCCTTACTTGTTCCAAAAAGTTGAGTTGGAGTTGCATTAAAATATTCTGCTATCTTATCTAAATTTGCAAAGGTAGGATAGCTTTTTTGTTTTTCGTAGTCAGAGATGTCTGGAAAGATTGCTCATAAAAAAATGTGGGGCAAATGATGGGGCAAATCAGTTATAGACAAACAAAAAAGCCTTGTAAATCAAGGCTTTTTCCTGTTGTATGTAGATGCCCCCTACAGGGCTCGAACCTGTGACCCATAGATTAAGAGTCTACTGCTCTACCAACTGAGCTAAGGAGGCAAATATAAAAAGCTGTATTGGTGCCGATACTTCACGATTTGTATTGAACCCGCGCAATTAAGCAGGTGGGCAACTCGCTCTGACTTAGCTGCTTCCGCGTGAAACGGCCTGCATACTGCCAGAAGTCTTTTGTTTCCCTAATAATACAAAAAATAGTCGGTCAACACTTAAGTGTGAAGTCGTACACCACAGCGTTTCTATATGTATATGATACCACATTTTGAAAATATTTCAAGGAAAAATCTCAATTTTTTGAAACCGATGTCACTTTTTCTTAAATTGATCAATCTTCTCCTTGGTGGCTCCGAGAGCACGCTCGTACTTGCCATTTTCATTGGGAATAAAGTAGGAAGCGTGTTTGAGCTTGTCTGGCAAGTAGTCCTGATTGACCCAGTTGCCAGGGTAGTTGTGAGGGTATTTATAGTTTTGTGCATTTCCCAGTTCCTTGCTTCCGGCATAATGACCATCGCGGAGGTGGCGAGGAATAGGAAGGTTGCCAGAACTTCTAAGATCAGCTAGCGCCTTGTCCATGGCAACGTAGGCTGAGTTAGATTTAGGCGAAAGGGCAAGATCGATGACGATGTTGGCGATGAGAATGCGGGCCTCAGGAAAGCCGATGCGCTCCGCTGCTTGAAGGGCTGTTACGGTATGAATCTGCGCATCTGGATTGGCCAGACCGATATCCTCATAAGCGATGACAGTCAAGCGACGAGCGAGACTGGGTAGATCTCCGGCTTCGATCAAACGAGCGGCATAGTGGAGACTAGCATCGACATCCGAACCACGGATAGATTTTTGCAGGGCAGAGAGCACATCGTAGTGGCCGTCTCCATCTTTGTCCATGGTGATGTAGCTACGCTGGAGGCTATTTTCCATGATCTCTAGCGTAATATGGCGGATGCCTTCTGCATTTTCAGAAGTTGACAACACCGCCAGATCGAGAGAATTAAAGGCAGAGCGAAGATCTCCATTGGTCGAGGTAGCGATGAAATCCAAAGCGTCCTCGTCAAGCACGACTGGAAAGTCAAAGCCACGCTCGGGATCATCCAACGCTGTCTTCAGAGCTTGCTTGACCTCCTCCGTCGTCAACGGTTCCAGCTCAAAGATTTGTACGCGGCTACGAATAGCGGGTGTGACAGAGAAAAAGGGATTTTCAGTCGTTGCACCGATCATGATGACCAGACCACTTTCGAGCAAAGGCAGGAGAAAATCTTGCTTGGTTTTATCGAGGCGATGGATCTCGTCCAAGAGCAGGACTAAGCCACCAGAAAATTTAGCTTCCTCTGCGATTTCTTGTAGGCGTTTTTTACTGTCAACCGTTGCATTAAAGGTTCGAAAGGCATACTTGGTGGTCCCTGCGATCGCGGAAGCAATACTGGTCTTTCCGATCCCCGGAGGTCCATAGAGAATCATAGAGGACAGACGATTGGCCTCGACCATGCGACGAATGATTTTGCCTTCTCCAACCAGGTGCTGTTGACCGATGACTTGATCGATCGTCCGTGGTCGCATACGGAGTGCGAGATTGTCGGGCATTTCCTTCTCCTTTCTAGCTTTGTCTCCTTTCAAAGAGGCGGTTTTTATGGTAAGATTGTAGTAACTATTGTATCATATTCCGCTCTAAGAGTGGGAAATTAGAAAGAGGACGCTATGTCTAAATACGGATTTTTGGATGTTTTAGAAGAGGAGATGGACAAGGTTTTTCCTTTTGATTTTGAGATCAATTGGGATAAGAAAAACCATGCTGTAGAAGTGGCTTTTCTCTTGGAAGCACAGAATACGGGAGGGGTTGCACTGGTTGATGAAGTTGGCGAAGAATCTGATGAGGATATTTTCTTTGAAGAAGCCGTGCTCTTCTACAATCCTGCCAAGTCTTATGTGGAAGAAGATGCCTATTTAACAGCGATTCCTTATGAGCCTAAAAAAGGCTTGTCTCGTGAATTTCTAGCTTATTTTGCGACTTTCCTCCGAGATACAGCTGAGCTGGCCTTGGATGAGCTCATGGATTTCTTAGCAGACGAAGAAGCAGAGAGCTTTGAGATCGTCTGGAACCAAGAAGTCTTTGAAGAAGGCAAAGTTGGCCTGGAAGAAAGCGCCTTTTATCCCTATCCGAGATACTAGGAGGGAAAGCTCATGCTTGAGGATTGCATAGAAGCACGGTTTGAATTTACGGGTTGTAAGATTGCCTTGATTTGTGATGGGCAAATTTTGACCATCTTGCGTGATGATAAAGAGACTATTCCCTGGCCTAATCTGTGGGAGTTACCGGGCGGTGGCCGTGAAGAGGATGAGACCCCCTTTGAGTGCGTAGCGCGTGAAGTCTATGAAGAATTAAATATCCAACTGTCGAAAGATGACGTAATCTGGTCTCGGGTCTACCCCAGTATGCTAGATGAGAACAAGAAATCTGTCTTTTTAGTTGGGAAGTTGACGCAGGAACAGTTCGAAAGTATCATCTTTGGAGACGAGGGCCAGGGCTATAAGTTAGTGAGCTTTGAAGAGTTTTTAACTTCGGATCGGGTAGTTCCCCAATTACAAGAACGAGTGAGAGATTATGTGGAGAAAAGTTTATGATAAGACTTGAGAAAGCAGGAGCAGAGGATTTAGAAACCATTATTGCCATTCAAAGAGCTAGTTTTAAAGCAGTCTATGACAAATACCAAGATGAATATGATCCCTATCTAGAAGATCGCGAGCGAATCAAATGGAAATTAGTTGAGCGGCCCAATAGCTATTACTACTTTGTGAAAGAAGACGAAGAGAAGATTGGTTTTTTACGAATTCATACCAATGAAGAGTTAACGGAAGCTTGGTTGGGGACCGCAGCGATTCTGCCTCCGTATCAGGGAAAAGGGTATGGATCTAAAGGTTTGAGCTTGCTGGAAAAAGAATTTCCAACCATCACACAATGGGATTTGTGTACGGTGTTACAAGATGCAGGCATGGTCGCCTTCTACGAGAAGAATGGCTACCATCAAACCCATATCGAGCCTGAAAAAGAAGGCATGGATATGGTCTACATGAAAAAATTGATAGAGAAATAGAAAGGACGGTTCGGTTAAATTTCTAAACTGAACCCGCCCTAAACACTATACCAAAAAGATAAAATTCTCATAGACACAAGTGTCTTCAGAGAGTTTCCTATTTTGGCTTTGTGTTTTACGGGCTTGGTATCTTAATGATGGAAACATGGCAAGAGTTAAAAGTTACAGTGAAGCGTGAAGGGGAGGAGCTGGTCTCCAACCTCTTGATCGAGTTAGGTGCCCAAGGGGTCGCAATCGAAGACAGCATGGACTATGTGGGGAATGTCGACCGTTTCGGGGAGATTTTTCCTGAGGTCGAGCAGCAAGAAGAAATCGTGGTGACGGCCTACTACCCGGAAACGGTTGATGTAGCAGCGGTTGAAGCGGATTTGCAGGCTCGCTTGGCAGAATTGACCGACTTTATGGATCTGGGTGAGGTCAAGATGGGTACGACTGCCTTGGCTGAGGAAGACTGGGCAGACAACTGGAAGAAATACTATGAACCAGCTCGTATCACTCATGACTTGACCATCGTGCCGTCATGGACAGACTATGAGTCGACAGCGGGAGAAAAGATTATCAAGCTGGATCCTGGTATGGCCTTCGGAACAGGAACCCACCCGACAACCAAGATGAGCCTCTTTGCCTTAGAGCAGGTTCTCCGTGGTGGCGAAACGGTGCTAGATGTAGGAACTGGTTCAGGTGTCCTTTCCATTGCTAGCTCCCTTCTTGGTGCCAAGGAAATCTTTGCCTATGACTTGGATGACGTAGCGGTTCGCGTCGCTCAGGAAAATATTGAACTCAACCCAGGCATGGAAAACATCCATGTAGCCCCAGGCGATTTGCTGAAAGGCGTGGAGATTGAGGCAGATGTCATCGTGGCCAACATCCTGGCGGATATCCTTATCCATCTGACAGATGATGCTTATCGCTTGGTCAAGGATGAAGGTTATCTCATCATGAGTGGCATTATCAAGGACAAGTGGGACATGGTGCGCGAGTCGGCTGAGTCAGCAGGATTCTTCCTTGAAACCCACATGATCCAAGGGGAATGGAATGCCTGCGTCTTCAAGAAGACCAAGGATGTCTCCGGTGTGATTGGAGGCTAGCATGCAGCAGTATTTTGTAAAAGGTTTGGCTAGCTCACCTGTCACCATCGAGGACAAGGAAACCAGCAAGCACATGTTTCAGGTCATGCGCTTGAAAGAAGACGATGAGGTGACTTTAGTCTTTGATGATGGGATTAAGCGCTTGGCGCGCGTGGTCAATGTGGAGTCCCGTCAATTGGAGCTGATTGAAGAATTAGCTGACAATGTGGAACTGCCAGTTCAAGTGACCATTGCATCAGGCTTTCCCAAGGGAGATAAGCTGGAGTTCATCACTCAAAAAGTAACAGAACTCGGTGCCAGCCAAATCTGGGCCTTCCCTGCAGACTGGTCCGTTGCCAAGTGGGACGGCAAGAAGTTGGGTAAAAAGGTCGAAAAACTAGAAAAAATCGCCCTTGGAGCAGCTGAGCAAAGTAAGCGGAATCTAGTCCCAAGCATTACCCTTTTTGAGAAAAAGGCAGACTTTCTGGATCAATTCGGCCAGTTTGACCGGATTGTGGTGGCCTATGAAGAGTCTGCCAAAGAAGGAGAGGCGGCCGCTCTGATTCAGTCGCTGACCGGATTGGAAGCTGGAAGCAAATTGCTCTTTATCTTTGGGCCAGAGGGAGGCCTCTCCCCTGCAGAAATCGAAAGTTTTACAGCTAAAGGAGCCCTTCTTGCAGGACTTGGTCCTCGGATTCTTCGAGCAGAAACAGCTCCACTCTACGCTCTTAGCGCAGTGAGTGTTGTCACAGAATTAATGAACTAACGAAGTGAAGAAATCGCTTCGTTATTTTTTTACAAGAATGATGAAAGCAAGGTGGATCCCAGAATGATCTTCGAGAAGTATCCGTATATTAAAGTAGCTTCATTGGTTCCCATCTGCTTCTAAAAGTGTTAAAATAGTATCCAAGAAACTGGAGAAAATACATGCCGAAAGAAGAGAATTTAACAGGGGACCAAGTCGTTGCCCTTACAAAAAAATATTTATCACCTGAAGATGTTGCTTTTGTGCAAAAGGCTTTGGTCTATGCGGTTGATTGCCATAATGGGCAATTCCGTCAGTCTGGCGAGCCTTATATCATCCACCCAATTCAAGTGGCAGGAATCCTTGCCAAGCTGAAACTGGATGCTGTGACGGTCGCCTGTGGCTTTTTGCATGATGTCGTGGAAGATACGGATGCGACTTTAGATGATTTAGAGCGCGAATTTGGTCATGATGTGCGCGTGATTGTCGATGGGGTGACCAAGCTCGGGAAGGTCAAGTACAAGTCCCATGAAGAGCAGTTGGCGGAAAACCATCGCAAGATGCTCATGGCTATGTCTCAAGATATCCGTGTCATTTTGGTCAAATTGGCAGACCGCTTGCATAATATGCGTACCCTCAAGCATTTGCGCAAGGATAAGCAAGAGCGCATTTCGCGTGAGACCATGGAGATCTATGCACCACTAGCCCACCGTCTCGGGATTTCCAGCGTCAAGTGGGAGCTTGAAGATTTGTCTTTCCGTTATTTGAATGAGACAGAATTCTACAAGATTTCTCATATGATGAAGGAAAAACGTCGCGAGCGAGAAGAGTTGGTCGAAGAGGTTGTCAACAAGATTGAGACCTATGCAGGGGAACGCCATTTGCATGGAAAAATTTATGGCCGACCAAAGCATATCTACTCGATCTATCGCAAGATGCAGGATAAAAAGAAACGCTTCGATGAAATTTACGACTTGATTGCCATCCGCTGTATCCTGGATACTCCAAGTGATGTCTATGCCATGCTAGGCTACATCCATGAGCTCTGGAAGCCGATGCCGGGGCGTTTTAAGGACTATATTGCCAACCGGAAGGCCAATGGCTACCAGTCCATCCATACGACGGTCTACGGCCCTAAAGGACCGATTGAGTTTCAGATCCGTACCAAGGAGATGCACGAGGTTGCTGAGTACGGGGTTGCGGCTCACTGGGCCTATAAAAAAGGCATCAAAGGTCAAGTCAACAGTAAGGAATCTGCTATTGGGATGAACTGGATCAAGGAGATGATGGAACTCCAAGACCAGTCAGGCGATGCCAAGGAATTCGTAGAAAATGTAAAAGAAGACATTCTGGCAGAAGAGATTTACGTCTTCACTCCAGATGGAACTGTGCGCTCGCTTCCCAAAGATTCCGGACCGATCGATTTTGCCTATGAAATCCACACCAAAGTTGGGGAAAAAGCCATAGGTGCCAAGGTCAACGGCCGGATGGTGCCCCTCAATACCAAACTTCGGACGGGAGATCAGGTGGAGATTATCACCAATGCCAATTCCTTTGGTCCAAGTCGTGACTGGTTGACCCTTGTTAAAACTAGCAAGGCGCGCAACAAGATCCGTCAATTCTTTAAAAATCAAGACAAGGAATTGTCTATTAACCGTGGCCGTGACCTCTTGATGGCCCAATTCCACGAGCATGACTTGGTAGCCAATAAGTTCATGGATAAAAAGCACATGGACAAAGTGCTACAAAAATCAAGCTATAAGACAGAAGAAGCCTTGTTTGCGGCGATTGGTTTTGGAGAGATTGGGGCTATTACCATCTTTAACCGCTTGACGGAGGATGAACGCCGAGAAGAAGAGCGGGCTAAGGCACGCGCAGAAGCAGAAGAGCTAGTCAAAGGTGGCGAGGTCAAGGTTGAAAATAAAAAAGATACCTTGAAGGTCCGTCATGAAGGTGGTGTGGTTATCCAAGGAGCTTCTGGACTCTTGATTCGGATTGCTAAGTGCTGTAATCCAGTTCCAGGCGATGAAATTGTCGGTTACATTACCAAAGGGCGTGGTGTCGCGATTCACCGTCGAGACTGTATGAATCTTCGCGCTCAAGACAACTACGAACAACGCTTAATTGATGTGGAGTGGGAAGATAACAATACGACTAAAGACTACATCGCCCATATCGATATTTACGGACTCAACCGTGCAGGCCTTCTGAACGATGTACTCCAAGTCCTCTCCAATACAGCTAAGATGATCTCAACTGTCAATGCCCAACCAACCAAAGACATGAAATTTGCCAATATCCACATTTCCTTTGGGATTCCGAACCTATCGATGTTGACAACGGTTGTGGATAAGATTAAGAGTGTGCCGGAGGTATACTCTGTTAAGCGTACTAACGGCTAATCGGCTACTCAGTTATCTTTTATAGCTTCGTTAGCTCGCCTTGCCGTACTGAAGTACTGTCTGTGTCTCGCTGCCTTGCCCTAAAAGCAACTGAACAGCCGTTGCTTTTCAGCTAGTCTGTCTGCGTCTTGCTGCCTTGTCTGAAGTTGATGTTCTTTGAAGGTTAGTAGTGAATGCCAAATAGATTTATAATATAGGATAGTAAAATGAAATTAGTGATTCAACGGGTTAAGAGTGCCTCAGTTTCCATTGATGGTCAAGTCTACAATGCGATCCAGCAAGGCTTGTTGCTCCTAGTGGGAGTGGGGCCTGAGGATGATCAGAAGGATTTGGATTATGCGGTCCGCAAGGTATCGCAGATGCGTATTTTCTCAGATGAGGAAGATAAGATGAATCTTTCGGTCAAAGATATCCAAGGGGAAATCTTATCGATCTCTCAATTTACCCTCTTTGCGGATACCAAAAAAGGCAACCGTCCTGCTTTTACAGGGGCTGCCAAGCCAGATATGGCCAGTCAGTTATATGATGCCTTTAATGATCAATTAGAAAAAGAAGTCCCTGTCAAACGAGGGATCTTTGGGGCCGATATGGCGATTGAATTGATCAATGATGGTCCAGTGACGATTTTGTTAGATACAAAAAATCCATAAGTAAGAAAACATGCAGTCGGATTAGACTGCATGTTTTTCAATATAGAGTTGTTGGGCGATCACTTGGCTGATAGAAATTTCTTGTCCATGGATGACTAAGTGATAGAGGCCTGTGTAGTCATCATATCGTTGAAACGCGATAGTATCCCCAATCTGGAGATGGATCTGGTCTAAGAATTTTAACAATTCATAGGTGTCATGGACCCTTTGCAGAATATACAGACCAGGTTGGGTCGCTTCGCTGAGACGGTCTTGGTAGGCTTCGACAAGCCTTTCGCCTTTCTTTGGAATTGTCCCACCGTGAGGGCAGGTCTTAGGATTTCCAAGCATGTGATCCAGCTGGTCAATGAAATGTTCAGAAACGGTATGCTCGAGAACTTCTGCCTCTTCATGGACTTCTTCAGTTGTATAGTCAAGTTTTTCCAGAAGAAATACTTCGATCAAGCGGTGCTTGCGGTAGAGATCAGAGACCAATTGCGAGCCTAGATCTGTTAGCAAATACCCATGGGTCTTGTCTTTCACCAAGAGACCCTCAGAGATCATGCGCTTAATCATCTCGGTCACAGCGGGTGGAGAGACCTGCATGCGACTGGCAATTTCTTTATTACTGATTTTTTCTACTTCTGTGCCAATTTCGTAAATGCACTTGAGGTAATCTTCTTTGTTTGGTGTCATGCTTTCCTCTTTTCTTCGCTTACTTCTAGTATATCAAAAAAATCTTCAAAAACGCTAATGGAGTAATGAGAATTGTCTCAAGCTCCAAAAGATGGTAGTATAGAAGCATAGAAAGGACGGCACTATGAACAGACGGGAATTAGTGAGATTAGGCTGGAGAGAGAGTAGTTTAGCCTATCTAGAGAAGCACTTGCAGGGATTGAAAGATCCACAAGCCTACCAAGAACAATACCAGTCTGTCTTTTTCTTTGCCAGTCCTCTGTTTCAAAATATGTGGTTTCAAGAGATCAAAGATCTAACGGAAACGGCTGCCCAAGACTTGCTGAGGGGAGTCATGAAAATTCTTCTTATGCCAAGTGACCTGTCCGGAACTTGTGAAGAAACAGCCTTTCTTCTGAGTAGGATGGCTCCAGATTGTCCGCCAGGTTCCGATTTTTGGAAGGCTTTTTCACACGTCGTGCAAATCGCCTTTGAAAAGGATCCCTTAGCAGATCAGTCGGGAGATCAGCTCTTGAAACGCCAGGTTCACCAGTTGCGCTACCTACTTTCAAGTTACCAAGCCCAGTGGATTCGGACGCATGAGGCCAGAGCTGGACAGACTGACGAGGAGGCCTTACAAGCTTACTTACAGGAGGCTAGAGCGGTCACGGTGGATGCTTATGCGGCTGCCCGCCTTCACAACAAGGTCTCCCTAGGGCCAGATGGTCACCTTCATTATCCATCAGGGGCCTCCCAACAAGTCAATTTCAAGGTCTTGTTAAATTTCCATACGGAGTATATTCTCGATCAAGCCGGGCGTTTTCTCAATGAAGTCGATCCAGTAGAAGTTTCTGAAAATGGCATTGTCAATGGGGCTAGTTTTAACTACGGGCTGGCTAGGGGACGGACCCATAAGGACTTAGATATTGACCCCGTCAAAGCTTGGGACCCAGCCTTTCGTAAGCAGGTCCTTTATCGTCAAGGTGTTCGCTATCTAGCTCCGAAGAATGACCGAGGAGAGCAAGGTTATTGGAGTCGAAAAGGAGTTTTTGCACAGGGAGGTAAGAGCTATAAGCAACAAGTGGCAAAGCGCGTGCGAAGCTTCCTACAAGGCATCCCTCGCTTACGCTGGCGGGTCCTCCTCCAAAATGGGCTCCATCGGATTTTATAGCAGACAAAAAGAGGTCTACGACCTCTTTTTCGTTTATCCAAGTGCTTTGACGGCTTCGATTGCAGCGTCGTAATTGGGTTCGCTGTTGATGTTGTCTAGGTATTCAACGTAAGTCACCTTATTATCTGCATCTAAGACCAAGACAGCGCGCGCAAGTAGGTGCCATTCATTAATCAAGAGGCCGTATGCTTTCCCGAAGGAATGGTCGTAGTAGTCTGAGAGCATGATGGCATTGTCGAGCCCTTCAGCAGCGCACCATTTACCTTGAGCAAAAGGAAGGTCGACAGAGACTGTCAAGACGACAGTGTCTTCCATATCCGATAAGGTTTGATTGAAATGACGTGTTTGCATCGAACAGATACCTGTGTCAATAGATGGGATGATGCTGAGGACTTTTTTCTTGCCAGCGAAATCAGCTAAAGATTTCTTCTCAAGAGCTGGAGTGATCAATGAAAAATCATGGGCCATTTCCCCTACTTGAAGTTGAGATCCGGTAAAGGTCACAGGGTTTCCTAAAAATGTTGCCATAAAAAGACTCCTTTTTTGTTTTTATTGTACCGCAATACCGGTGGAGGGACCACTGATTTGTTTAGAAATCTGAATGGTCTACTGACTCAATCCTTCTGCGATCTTGTCTAAGTTCCACTTCATCATGCTGTAGTAGCTATCGCCCTTTTCTCCTTCTTTGGCAATCGAGTCAGTGAAGATCTTTGCATAGATCGGGATATTGGTATCCTTAGACACAGTTTTCATAGGACGCTCATCGACACTGGATTCGACAAAGAGGGCCGGTACTTTGGTTTGCCGGAGCTTTTCTACCAGCGTTTTGATTTGGTCAGGTGTCCCTTCTTCTTCCGTATTGATTTCCCAGATATAGGCAGATGGGACGCCGTAGGCTTTGGAGAAGTACTTGAAGCAGCCTTCACTGGTTACAATCATCTTCTTCTCTTCTGGGATATTGTTGAATTTTTGTTTGGCTTCTTGGTCGAGCTTACTAAGTTTTTCAGTATAGGCTGCTAGATTTTTTTCGTAGAAGTCCTTATTTTTGGGATCTTTTGCGATCAATTGTTTGGCAATGTTTTTAGCGTAGAGGATCCCGTTTTCGAGATTGAGCCAAGCGTGAGGGTCTTCTTTTCCAGCTTGGTTTTGGCCTTCCAGGTAGATGACGTCGACTCCGTCGCTAGCTGCGAAATAGTCTTTGTTTTCAACTTTATTGGCATTTTTGACCAATTTAGTAAACCAAGCATTGCCACCGGTTTCGAGGTTGATCCCGTTGTAGAAGATGAGGTCTGCTTGCGAAGTCTTTTTGACATCTTCTGGAAGCGGTTCGTACTCGTGAGGATCTTTGCCGACAGGAACGATACTGTGCAGATCGATCTTATCCTCAGCAATATTTTTAGTTATATCTGCAAGGATTGAATTGGTGGTGACCACTTTCAATTTACCAGAAGCTCCAGAAGAAGAGCCTTTGCTACAGGCCAACAGACCAAATAAGAGCGCCACAAAGAGGGCGAGGATAGAAGCGGTTTTTTTCATGTGTTTCTCCTTTAATGAGATGAAAGAGCGTGCTTATTCTTTCTCTGCTTAGGAGCGATAAAGAAGCTGATGAGAAAGAAGACAGCAGAAGTGAGGACAATACAAGACCCGACGGCGATGTTTAAGCTATAGCCAATAAAGAGTCCCAGGATGGATGCAAGAGCACCTAATCCGGATGAAAGGAGCATCATGGACCAGAGACTATTGGTATAGAGATAGGCCGTCGCAGCGGGTGTAATGAGCATGGCGACGATGAGAATGGTTCCGACACTCTGCATAGCAGTGACAGAAACCAAGGTCAAGAGCACCATAAGGAGGTAGTGATAGACCTTGACCCGGACGCCCATGGATTGAGCCAGAACAGGATCAAAAGATGTGAGCAGTAAGGGTCGAAAGAGTAGGACAATCACCAGCAAGACCGCAGCACCAACACCGATGGTTATCCACATATCCCGGTCTTGGACGGCCAAGATATTCCCAAAGAGGATGTGGAAAAGGTCGGTGGAACTTTTAGCGACTCCAATCAGGATGACTCCTAAGGCGAGGAAAGAAGAAAAGGTAATCCCAATTGCAGTGTCGCTCTTGATGATGGAGTTGCTCTTGATATAGGTGATAAGGACGGACGCCAGGAGGCCAAAGACAATAGCGCCAATAAAGAAATTGATGCCCAGGATAAAGGAGAGAGCCACACCAGGAAGAACTGCGTGTGAGATAGCGTCTCCCATGAGAGACATGCCTCTTAAAATAATGAAGCATCCAACGGCTCCAGCGACAATCCCGATGGCGATGGCTGTGATCAGGGCATTCTGTAAGAAGTGGAATTGCTGTAATCCATCGATAAATTCTGTAATCATCCGACGCCACCTCCTATAAAGAGTTCATGCCCATAGGCTGCATGCAGATTTTCTTTGGTAAAGGTTTCCTCTGTTTTCCCAAATGCAATCAGTTTACGATGAAGGAGGAGGACCTGGTCGAAATAAGCTGGGACCTTGCTGAGGTCGTGATGGACGATCAGAATGGTCTTGCCTTCTTGTTTCAAGGTCTGGAGGGTCTGCATGATGATGTCTTCGCTGACAGAGTCAATCCCTGCGAAGGGCTCATCCAAAAAAATGACATCCGCTTCTTGGACCAAGCAGCGGGCGATCAGCACCCGTTGGAATTGCCCTCCTGAAAGCTGGCCGATCTGGCGATCCGCTAGATCAAGAAGATTGACAAGTTTCAAGGCATTTTCCACTTTTTGGAGATCTTCTTTGCTTTTTCTCTTGAAGATAGAAAGGTGGGGATAAAGACCCAGTGAGATGCACTCTCTCACCGTGATGGGAAAGTGGAAATCAATAGCGGATTTCTGTTCGACGTAGGCCACCCGTTGAAGAACTTGGCTGAGATCTTTTTGATCGAGCTGGACCTTTCCCGCATGAGGGAGAAGTCCTAGCATGGCCTTGATTAGGGTTGATTTTCCAGCCCCATTGGGGCCAAGAATGCCTAGGATGGTTGGACCCTGGATGGTGAGGGAAAGATCCTCCAAGGCCAGTGTTTGCTGGTAAGCAACACTGAGATGTTCAATTTGAATCATGATTTTGCTCCTTTACCATTAATATACATGAATAAAAAAATTAAGTCAAGTTAATTTTTAAAATAATTTAGATTAACTTACTTGTAATCATTGAAAAAAGTTCCTATTTTTGATAAGGTTAATAGAAAAGAATGAAAGCGAGAAGATCATGGTACGTTTACAAGATGATTTTTATGATTACGTCAATGGGGAATGGGCTGAGACAGCTGTTATTCCTGATGACAAACCGTCAACTGGTGGTTTTATGGACTTAGATCGAGACATCGAAAACTTGATGTTGGATATCACTGGGAAATGGCAACGGGGAGAAGAGCTGCCTGAAGACAGCATTCTGCAAAACTTTGTCAAATACCATAAAATGGTGGCAGATTTTGATGCACGGGAAGCAGCTGGTGTAGCACCAGCCATGCCCTTGATCAATGAAATCAAGGCCTTGTCTTCTTTTGAAGACTATACCAGCAAGCTGGGAGCCTATGAACTAGCTGGCAAACCAAATATCATGCCATTTAGCGTGTCACCAGACTATATGAATGCCCAAATGAATGTCTTGTGGGGAGAAGCGCCGGCTCATATCTTGCCAGATACGACCTACTATGAAGAAGGCAACGAAAAAGGCCCAGAATTACTGGCTATCTGGCGCCAAATGATGGAAAAACTTTTACCTAAATTTGAATTCTCAGAGGCAGAAATCAAAGATATCCTGGATAAGGTCATTGCGTCGGATGCAGAATTGGCCAAATATATCTTGTCAAATGAAGAAAGATCCGAGTACAATAAACTCTACCATCCTTATAAGTGGGCAGATTTCAAGGCCTTGGTTCCAGAATTGCCACTCGATACTTTCTTTACAGAAGTGATCGGACAAACACCAGATAAAATCATCGTTCCAGAAGAGCGTTTCTGGAAGGAATTCGCACCAACATTCTATTCAGCAGCCAACTGGGAAACTATTCATGCAAGATTGAAACTCAGTGCAGCCGTAGATTGGACTTTATTCTTAACCGAAGAAATTCGTGTCTTGGCTGGTGAATATGGACGGACCATTTCGGGTATTCCAGAAGCTCGTCCAAAAGAAAAGGCGGCCTTGTCATTAGCAGAAGTACCATATAGCCAAGCGCTTGGACTCTGGTATGCAGGTGAAAAATTCTCACCAGAAGCAAAAGCAGACGTAGAGCATAAAGTAGCGACCATGATTGAGGTCTACAAGGATCGTCTGGAAAAAGCAGGCTGGCTCGCTCCTGAAACTCGCGAAAAAGCCATTGTCAAGCTCAATGTCATCACACCGCATATCGGCTACCCTGAAAAATTACCAGAAACATACGCCAAGAAGATCATCGACGAGAGCAAGACCTTGGTGGAAAATGCTCAAGCCCTTTACGAAATTTCCATTGCCCATACTTGGAGCAAGTGGAACCAACCGGTTGATCGAAGCGAGTGGCACATGCCAGCTAATATGGTCAATGCCTACTATGATCCGCAACAAAACCAAATCGTCTTCCCAGCAGCGATTTTACAAGCACCATTCTATGACCTTCACCAATCATCATCAGCCAACTACGGTGGAATCGGTGCGGTCATTGCCCATGAAATCTCCCATGCCTTTGACACCAATGGTGCTTCCTTTGATGAAAACGGTAGCTTGAAAGACTGGTGGAAGCCAGAAGATTACGAAGCCTTTACCGCTCGCACGCAAAAGGTCATCGATCAGTTCGAAGGGCAAGACTCTTACGGTGCCAAGATTAATGGGAAATTGACCGTTTCTGAAAACGTGGCAGACCTCGGTGGTATCGCTGCAGCCCTTGAAGCAGCGAAGAAAGAAGCAGACTTCTCAGCAGAAGAATTCTTCACCAACTTTGCTCGCATCTGGCGCATGAAAGCTCGGACAGAGTACATGCAACTCCTCGCAAGTGTCGATGTCCACGCACCAGGAAAACTCCGCACCAATGTCCAATTGCCAAACTTTGACGAATTCTTTGAAACCTTTGATGTCAAAGAAGGAGATGGCATGTGGCGCGCACCAGAAGACCGCGTGATCATTTGGTAGTCTAAGATACTAAGCCCGTAAAAAAAGCGAGAAGAAAATAGGAGATTGACCATGTGGGCCAGGCCCACCAGTCAATCTCTCTTTTTCTCGACGCTTTTAGGGCGAGTTCAATTTCGCGATAGTGATTTATCTTTTTTCCAAAGGAAGTAGTCTCGACTTCAGTTAGGCGATTGATTGATTTTCTTGATTGCTCGTGAAAAAAATAAAAATCCCCAAAGCTACTGAAACTAGCTTTGGGGATTTTTGATAATAAGATCCATCAAATAAAAATGAAACGCTTCCAATGACTGCGTGAACAGATAAATTTAATTGATTGGAGCCATGTATAATTCTTTGAATTTCATAGAAATAAATGCTACTATGGGTGTGAACTAAATAAATTTTAAAGGAGCAGACTATGAGAAATTTTGCAAGTCCGTCACGTTACATTCAAGGTGAGAATGCCTTATTTGAAAATGCGCAATCTATTTCAGAATTAGGGAATCACCCTGTTTTGCTATGTGATTCAGTGGTCTATGATATCGTAGGGAAGCGTTTTGAAGAATACCTTGGTCAAAATGGGCTCACGGTTTTGCCAGTCTTCTTCAATGGAGAAGCTTCTGACAACGAAATCAATCGTGTGGTTAGTCTGGCAGAAGAAAATGGCTGTGATTTGGTCATTGGACTTGGTGGAGGAAAGACCATCGATAGTGCAAAAGCTATTGCTGATCTTCTAAAATCACCAGTTGTGATTGCTCCGACCATAGCCTCTACAGATGCTCCCGTTTCCGCCTTGTCGGTTATCTATACGGATGAGGGTGCCTTTGAGCGCTATATCTTCTATTCTAAGAACCCAGAATTGGTCTTGGTGGATAGCAAAGTGATCTCTCAAGCACCAAAACGCTTGCTCGCTTCTGGTATCGCAGATGGCCTAGCAACTTGGGTAGAAGCGCGTGCAGTGATGCAAGCGAATGGAAAAACCATGTTGGGTCAACGACAAACCTTAGCGGGTGTCGCCATTGCACAACGTTGTGAAGAAACCTTATTTGCTGATGGACTCCAAGCCATGGCTGCTTGTGAAGCAAAAGTCGTAACCCCTGCTCTTGAAAACATCATTGAAGCCAATACCCTTCTTAGTGGTATTGGGTTTGAAAGTGGGGGATTAGCAGCTGCCCATGCCATCCATAATGGCTTTACTGCCCTTACTGGGGACATCCACCATTTGACTCATGGTGAAAAAGTAGCCTATGGAACCTTGGTTCAATTGTTCTTGGAAAACCGTC
The DNA here is from genome assembly GCF_001815045.1 of Streptococcus sp. HMSC065E03. NCBI lineage: Bacteria > Bacillati > Bacillota > Bacilli > Lactobacillales > Streptococcaceae > Streptococcus > Streptococcus sp. HMSC065E03. The sequence continues at coordinate 101,292 of NZ_KV818837.1, forward strand.
CGAAGGAAGAATTGAACAAATACATTCGTTTCTATCAACAAATCGGTATGCCAACGACTCTGAAAGAAATGCATCTTGAAACTGCAAGTTATGAAGATCTTCTCAAAGTTGGTCAACAAGCCACCATCGAAGGAGAAACCATCCATCAAATGCCATTTGAAGTGAAGGCTTCTGATATTGCCCAAGCCATCGTAGCAGTAGATGCCTATGTTCAAGGTTTAGACTAAATCAATATCTGTCATTCACAGATAATGTAGACAAACTGATTTTTTACATCAAACAAACTAATGGATGCCTAAAAAATTAAAATTAGATACTTTTTAAGGCTCATTAAAAAATACTTAGGAACTTTCCGCCGTGAGAAAAGTGCCTGAAAACAATTGTTTCAGGCACTCGGGAGTTTTGAGACCTTAGGCTCAAAACTAAGTCATGGAACTTCTTCGAAGTTCGCTGACGTCCGTACTCACCTAAGGAAAGTTTCTAAGATGGCTTTGTCGACAAACCAAGAACTCCCATACCTTATGGTAATGGGAGTTCTTTTTCTATTTTCTTCTTTTTGGATCGGTTTGTTTAAAGATCAGGTATAAAATTCCGGCAGGCAGGAAGCAGAAGAGCCACATGACATCGAGTCCCTTGCTTTTACTGCTAGAGGTCGTTGCTTTAGACTCACTTACAGCCACTCCCGGTTTAATGCTTGGAGATACCTGTTGCAAGCCGTTCTGAACGACTAGGCGGTTGTCTTCTAGTTTAAGGGCTGGCTTCGTCCCCTTCTTAACGGTCGCATAGAAGTCTTGCTTCAAGTGAATTGTCTTCCCGTCGATGGTATGATCGCCTGCAGAAAGGATTTTTTTATACTGGTAGTCTGCGAACATTTTCTCAGCCAAGGTATTCCCGATCTGATTGCGGTAGCTTTCGGCGATCTCGACATCGTAGTTCCCAACCCCCAAAATCACTTCGATAATCCGCTGTTTACCCCGCTTGGTTGTCGCGGTGTAGTTGTAGTCAGCAGTCGGGCTGGATCCAGTTTTGAGTCCATCTGTTCCTTTAAGGGCGAATTTTCCACCTTCGAGGGAAGTGTTGTAATTATCGTAGCTTTGCTCGTAAGGGGTTCCTTCCATGATCGTAGTATGAGCTTGCTTGGTGTATTCCAACATTTCTGGCAGGTCGTTTACGATGTGATAAGCCAGAATAGACATGTCCCGCGCTGTGATTTCGTTATTGGCATTGACGTCGTAGCGCTGAGGATTGTAGTAGCCCTGAAGGACCGAAATCATCGCCCCATTTGGATTGTGCCATTTGGTATGGCTCATCCCCATTTCTTGTGCGTACTGATTCATTAAGTCCAAAAACTTATCGGGATCATTGTCAGTAACGGCGTTGGCCAGCATAATCACGGCCGCACTGGAAGATGGAACAAAGAGCATCTTGATCAATTCAGATACTTTGTAGTCAACACCAGCTACAATAGGTGAGTTACTTAACAGATTGTTTTCCGAGATGGCTTGGTCTGCCTCTGTTGCTGTAACCACGGTATCATATTTGATCTTGCCTTCTTTGAGGGCCCGAAAGACTACATAGGCACTCATGAGTTTGGCCATGCTTCCTGAGTCCCGGACCGTGTCGATATTGTCTCCGTACAATATAGCTCCAGTATTGGCGTCGATGACGATGTCAGCCTTAGGCTTGTAAAAATCATCCAATACCAGTCCAGCATCAGCTGCGATTTTCATGACATCTTCTTGCTGGTAGATGTCGTCCGCAAAGGCAGTGGAAATAGGGCCTAATGTCAAGACTCCTACAAGGAGGGACAAGAGGCTGTGTTTTAGTCGTTTGTGTAAATGTCTCACATAATTCATAGATTCCATTATATCATACAGGCCAGAGATTCAACTTGAAAAAATTCTAGAAAAAGTAGAAATTGAAAAAATAAAGAAAAAATAGAATAATTTCGCAGTAAAAGCGTTTACATTTCCCTAGAAAGTGCTATAATTTAAATTGAGTATAACATTTTTTACAATGAGGTGATTTATATGAACAAAGGGAAGGTACTCTTAGCTACCAGCGCTCTGCTTTTATCAGCTGGTGTACTGGCAGCCTGCTCAGGAGGAAAATCTAGTAGCTCTGGTGGTCAGACATTTAGCTATGTCTATACCCAGGATCCGGATACACTCGACTATTCGATTTCTAATAAAAAATCGACTTCCGAGTTTACAGGAAATGCGATAGATGGCTTGTTGGAAGTGGACAAGTATGGGAATTTGATCCCATCGCTTGCTAAAGACTGGACTGTTTCCAAGGATGGCTTGACCTATACTTATAAACTCCGTAAAGGGGTCAAATGGATGACTTCTGAAGGGGAAGAATATGGAGAAGTCAAAGCCCAAGACTTTGTCACAGGCCTCAAACACGCGGCAGACAAGAAATCACAAGCGATTTACTTGGTCCAAAAATCTGTCAAAGGTTTGGATGATTATGTTTCAGGGAAGACATCTGATTTCTCAACTGTTGGTGTGAAAGCTATTGACGATTACACCGTTCAATATACCTTGAGCCAACCAGAAAGTTTCTGGAATTCCAAGACTACGATGGGGATCTTGATGCCGGTCAATGAAGAATTCCTGAAATCTAAAGGAGATGACTATGGTCAAGGAACTTCTCCATCTAGTATCCTCTACTGCGGTCCTTATTTGATCAAATCTATCACTTCTAAATCTTCTGCTATATTGGAAAAGAACCCAACCTACTGGGATGCGGATAATGTTAAGATCAGTAAAGTCAAGCTGACCTATTATGATGGACAAGACTCAGAATCCTTGATTCGTGGGTTTGATAACGGCGACTATACAGTTGCCCGTGTTTTCCCAAATGGTTCTAACTATAAGAGTGTAGAGAAGAAGCATAAGGACGACATTGTCTATACTGACCAAGGTTCCTCTACCTACAATCTTTCCTTCAACATTGACCGTCAGGCTTATGAAATCACAAAGAAGACTACTGATGCTCAAAAGACTTCAACTAAGAAAGCAATCTTAAATAAAGACTTCCGTCAAGCCATTATGTTTGCCTTCAACCGCAAGGCTTATGTAGCGCAAACTAACGGGGAAGCGGGTGCCAATAAGGTGATCCGTAATACCTTTACGCCACCAAACTTTGTCCAAATCAATGGCCAACAATTTGGTGATGCAGTAGAAAAAGACTTGGAAGCTTATGGGGATGAATGGAAAGGGGTCTCTGTCGCAGATGGAAAAGACACCCTCTACAATCCAACCAAGGCCAAAGAAGAGTTTGCCAAAGCCAAGGCAGACTTGCAGGCTCAAGGAGTTGAATTCCCAATTCATTTGGACCTTCCAACTTCTTCTACTTATACGGAAGGAATTAAACAGGCCCAATCCTTTAAACAATCAGTTGAGTCTACATTGGGAGCAGAAAATATTGTCATTGATTTGAATATGATTTCTGAGGATGATCTGCAACGGGTGACTTACTTTGCTGAAAATGCTTCGCAACAAGACTGGGATTTGAACAATAACTTGGGTTGGGGACCAGACTATACGGACCCATCTTCTTACATCGATATCACTAGTGGTAAATCTGGCGAAAATGCCAATGCCTACTTTGGATTCGATGCTGGTACCAACAATGCGGCCGCAAAAGCAGCTGGTTTTGATGAATACGATCAATTAATTGAGGATGCTCAAAAAGAAACTACAGATGTGAACAAGCGTTACGAAAAATATGCTGCCGCTCAAGCTTGGTTGACCGATAGTGCCCTCTTGATTCCGATCCATTCAGATGGAGCTTCTCCAGTCGTTCGTAAGACTGTACCATACTCTGCAGCCTTTGCTTGGACAGGCCACAAGGGTCAATCCTTCAACTATAAGTATTTAGAAGTTCAAGACAAGGTTGTATCGGCTAAAGACTACGACAAAGCGCGTGATCAATGGAAGAAAGAAAAAGAAAAATCCAATAAAAAAGCGCAAGAAGAACTTGAAAAGCATGTGAAATAGACTTTTCTTGAAGAAAACAGGAAGGACAGGTCCCGTATGGGACCTGTCTTTTTCTTTGTCTGAACCTTTAAAAATCGCCTAAAAATGGTATAATAGGAGCATCACGAAAATTGGAGAGACGCTATGAGTTTTTACAATCATAAAGAAATCGAGCCTAAGTGGCAAAAATACTGGGCTGACCATCACACCTTTAAGACAGGAACAGATGCTTCAAAACCTAAGTTTTATGCATTGGACATGTTCCCTTATCCATCTGGAGCGGGTCTTCACGTAGGACACCCAGAAGGCTACACAGCAACAGATATCCTTAGCCGTTTCAAACGCGCCCAAGGCTACAACGTCCTTCACCCAATGGGCTGGGATGCTTTTGGTTTGCCTGCAGAGCAATATGCTATGGATACAGGGAATGACCCAGCGGAATTCACAGCAGAAAACATTGCCAACTTCAAACGTCAAATCAATGCGCTTGGCTTCTCTTACGACTGGGACCGTGAAGTCAATACGACAGATCCGAACTACTACAAGTGGACTCAATGGATTTTCACTAAGCTTTACGAAAAAGGCTTAGCTTATGAAGCGGAAGTGCCAGTCAACTGGGTTGAAGAATTGGGTACAGCTATTGCCAACGAAGAAGTTCTTCCAGATGGAACATCTGAGCGTGGGGGCTATCCAGTTGTCCGCAAACCAATGCGCCAATGGATGCTCAAAATTACTGCCTATGCAGAGCGCTTGCTGGCTGACTTGGACGATCTTGACTGGCCAGAGTCTATCAAAGACATGCAACGCAACTGGATTGGGAAATCAACTGGTGCCAATGTCACCTTCAAAGTAAAAGGAACAGACAAGGAATTCACCGTCTTTACGACACGTCCAGATACTCTTTTCGGTGCGACCTTCACTGTTTTGGCGCCTGAACATGAACTAGTAGATGCCATCACGACACCTGAACAAGCTGAAGTTGTAGCGGACTACAAACACCAAGCTAGCCTTAAATCAGACTTAGCTCGTACTGACCTTGCTAAGGAAAAAACAGGGGTTTGGACTGGTGCTTATGCCATCAACCCTGTCAATGGTAAAGAAATCCCAATCTGGATTGCGGACTACGTTCTTGCTAGCTACGGAACAGGTGCCGTTATGGCCGTACCTGCTCATGACCAACGTGACTGGGAATTTGCTAAACAGTTTGGTCTTCCAATCGTAGAAGTACTTGAAGGTGGGAACGTTGAAGAGGCTGCCTACACAGAAGATGGCCTTCACGTCAACTCTGACTTCTTGAACGGTCTCAACAAAGAAGAAGCGATTGCTAAAATCGTGTCTTGGCTAGAAGAAAAAAGCTATGGTCAAGAAAAGGTTACCTACCGTCTCCGCGACTGGCTCTTTAGCCGTCAACGTTACTGGGGTGAACCAATCCCAATCATTCATTGGGAAGATGGAACTTCAACTGCTGTGCCAGAAAGTGAATTGCCACTTGTCTTGCCAGTAACCAAGGACATCCGCCCTTCAGGTACTGGTGAAAGTCCATTGGCCAACTTGACAGACTGGCTGGAAGTGACCCGCGAAGATGGTGTCAAAGGTCGTCGTGAGACCAATACCATGCCACAATGGGCTGGTTCAAGCTGGTACTACCTCCGCTATATCGATCCACACAACACAGAGAAATTGGCTGATGAGAACCTTCTCAAACAATGGTTGCCAGTCGATATCTATGTGGGTGGTGCAGAACACGCTGTGCTTCACTTGCTTTACGCTCGTTTCTGGCATAAATTCCTCTATGATCTTGGTGTTGTTCCAACTAAAGAACCATTCCAAAAACTCTTTAACCAAGGAATGATCTTGGGAACAAGCTACCGTGACCACCGTGGCGCACTTGTGGCGACTGACAAGGTTGAAAAACGTGACGGTTCTTTCTTCCATGTGGAAACAGGGGAAGAGTTGGAGCAAGCACCAGCTAAGATGTCTAAATCCCTCAAGAACGTGGTTAACCCAGACGATGTGGTGGAACAATATGGTGCTGATACCCTTCGTGTCTATGAAATGTTCATGGGACCACTCGATGCTTCCATCGCTTGGTCTGAAGAAGGTCTGGAAGGAAGCCGTAAATTCCTTGACCGTGTGTACCGTTTAATCACAACCAAAGAAATCGTTGCGGAAAATAATGGCGCTCTAGACAAGGTTTACAACGAAACCGTTAAGGCTGTCACAGAGCAAATCGAGTCTATGAAATTCAACACAGCCATTGCCCAACTCATGGTCTTTGTCAATGCAGCTAACAAGGAAGACAAACTCTATGTGGATTACGCCAAAGGCTTTATCCAATTGATCGCCCCATTTGCGCCTCACTTAGCAGAAGAACTCTGGCAAACAGTCGTAGCAACAGGTGAGTCAATCTCTTACGTGGCTTGGCCAACATGGGACGAAAGCAAATTGATTGAAGACGAAATCGAAATCGTCGTTCAAATCAAAGGAAAAGTCCGTGCTAAACTCATGGTCGCAAAAGACCTATCACGCGAAGAATTGCAAGAAGTTGCTCTCTCTGACGAAAAAGTCAAGGCAGAGATTGATGGCAAAGAAATCGTGAAAGTGATTAGTGTCCCTAATAAACTCGTTAATATCGTTGTGAAATAAAAAATAAATCCTTCAGAGTTCAGCTCTGGAGGATTTTTGACTCTTCTTGACAAGAAAACGATATTTTGTTAATATCATTAACAAAAAGAAGGAAACTATGAATAAGAAAGAACTGCATAAGTTTAATAATCGTTTTAACAGCTTTGTTTTAGCCTTTGAACGGTTGAAAAAGGATCAGCACAGGAATAGTATTGATAAATCAATCACTATTAATGAAGTCCATTTGATTGATCTAATAGGTCGGAATCAGCCTGTGAATCTAGTGAAATTATCTGAGTTACTTGAAGTATCAAGGAGCGCTATTACTCAGAGTGTTAGACGTTTAACCAAGAAAGACCTCGTTGCTTTTGAATTTGCACAGGATAATGAAAAAAATAAATATCTGATATTATCCAAAAAAGGGGTTGAAGTTTTTAACATCCATAAAGAGCAGCAAGAACATATTGAAAAAGCCATTTTTTCAGTTTTAAGAAACTATAGTGATGAGGACCTTCAAATGGTTATGAAACTGATGGATGATGTTGAACAGGTATGGCGAGAATTACCGTGGTAAAAATCACGGTAATTTTAAAACTACATTGTTAATCACATTAACAAAAAAAGAGGAAGATATGAATATACAAATTGAACTTATCTCAGAGTCTGAGTTAGCAGACGAATCTTTTAATATTGTCATCAATGGCTTAAAACCAAGAGAAACATATCGAGTCGAGATGTACCTAACTGATTATTATTGTATCAATGCTCCCATGCTTTTAGCTCATGATGTTTTATGGAGATCAATAGGGACTTTTGTATCAGATAAGTATGGTATTATTGATATTTCACAAACTCCATCTTGTTCTGGCTCTTATGAAGGCATTTCAACAATGGGACTATTTTTTAATGCTAAGCCCTTGACCAATGAGAGAAAGAAACTTCCAAACTCTCTTTCTGAAATTCCCTTATTAGATCATTTTTTTGTGGATATCAAAATTATGCAAGAAAATACTATCATTGCAGAGAGAACTTTCACAAGACATTACATGAGTTCGCAAATTAGTCATCAAGATATTTACGGGAAATATTTTCAAGGGAGACTCTTCTATGATAAAAAGGCAATAAAAACACCAGCATTGATTATTGTGAGCGGTAGTGAAGGACGGATTGAAAAGGCACAGAATATAGCTCAGCTTTTATCTTCTAGAGGTTATATTTGCCTAGCAGTTGCCTACTTTGGTTTAGAGGGGTTACCAAAACATTTGGAACGTATTCCTTTAGAGTGCCTTGTGGAAGCAAAGGATTATCTACGTCAGCATCCCCAAGTAGATAGTGAAAAAATTGGAATCTATGGACGGTCTAAGGGAGCAGAATTCGTTTTAGCTGAGGAGAGCCTTTTTAATGACGTTCAATGTTTGGTACTAAATTCACCCTCTGATGTGGTATATGAAGGGATAAAAGGGAAATGGAACTCTCATACTTCTTCTTGGACGCATTTGCAAAAGGAACTTCCCTATCAAAAGTTTCGACTTGGAGATTATCTATTCAGTAAATTTTTTAGAAAAACCTTCCCCAAAGATTGCTCTGCTAGGATAGATATTGGTCAAATGCATTCACCAATCTTATTGCTCGGAAGTACTGTTGATGAAATATGGGATGCCTCGTCAGCGATTGATGATATTGTCTCACATTATAAAGGCCACTACATTACCTTTAAAAAATATCATGAAACAGGTCACATGTTGACAGTGGCTTATCAACCAAATCATCGTTATCGAAAAGATTGGCGTTTATTGATGAAAGAGAGTAAGGATTCTTGGTTGGCTACGATTCATTTTTTTGATAGGCATTTGAAGAAGTAATAAAATAGATTATAAATATGCTATAATAGTTCCAACTAAGATAAAAACACAGTTCTGGTTGGTAGTCCAGACGTAGGCAAGCCTATCAGTAACCTTCCTCCTTGGTTGTCCATTCTTAGGGATAGATTTAAGGAGGTGCTGTCGTGGAAACAATTTCAATTGGATTGCAGTTTATTTTGAAGATGGATTTTGGCATGGTTTGTTCGAACAAGTGTATCGAGAAACTTATCAAGTTTGTCGTGTGACATTTGGTCAGGAGCCAAAAGATGATGAAATTCTAGAGATCTTACAGACTCAGTTTACTCAATTATCTTTTAGTCCAGAAGCTATAGTTAAGCAACATGTAAAAATCAAGAATCCTAAACGATTACAGCGAATGGTGAAGAAACAAGTAAATCAGAAAGTTTCTTCCAAGTCGAAAGAACTATTGCAGTTGCAGTATGAGGAAAGGAAAAAGATTTCAAAACATCAATCTAGTGTCCAAAAACAATTGCTAAAACAAGAGAAATTCGAACGCAAACAGCAAAAACGAAGAGAGAAGCATAAAGGATATTAACCCTTATCTCTTTCATCAAAAAAGCCTCGGTAGGAAGAACCCTACCGAGGCTTTTTAACATGTTGAAAACGATTGTTGAATATCTGGATGATTTTCCCAATCAGCTCGATTGTAGCTTCCTGTAATGGTGTGCTCTTCAGAAAAGAGCAGAACCCGTTCCACAATCGGAGCGATTTGCTCGAAATGGTGGGAGGAAATCACAATCGTTTTTCCTGCTGTTTTGAGTTCTTGGAGCAAGGCGACAATCAGCTTCTGGTATTTTGGTGAGAGACCGTTAAAGGGCTCGTCAAATAGCAAGAGACTAGGATTCATGGTGAGGACACTAGCGATAGCGACTAGCTTCTTTTCCCCTCCGGAAAGATGGTAGGGAATACGATCTCTCAGGTGCTCAATCTCTAAAAGAGTGAGTGTATCATTGACGCGTTGTTCGATTTCAACTGCCGATAAGCCGAGTTGACGTGGGCCAAAAGCCAGTTCATCATAGACGCTTGTATTGAACAATTGGGTATCGCTGTTTTGAAAAATGAGTCCAACCTGCTGGAAGAGTTGCCCAGCACGATGGGGATCTTTCAAGAAGTCTTTGTCAATGGTCCAATCCTTGAAGTGGTACTGACCAGAAGACAGGGGCAAGAGCCCAACCAGAATTTTAAAGAGGGTCGATTTTCCAGCTCCGTTTGGGCCCATCAAGCCCACGGTTTCCCCTTGCTTGATCTGTAGTTGAATATCGTGGATTCCAATCTCATCTGTGTAGTGGTAATTTCCATCCTGAATGGTAATCATAGGGCTTCCTTTCTAGCCAAGTAAGGTCGTGAAGGTCGTGAGAACCGCCAATTCCAATAGGAAAAAGACGTCTTCCTTCTTCCAGTGGAAGGCTTCTTTGCGCTTTGTATCCATACCGTAGCCTCTCAGCAACATGGCCTCGTAGACCTCTTTGGTATGGTTCTTCGTTGATAGATACAGGAGACCCAGAAGAGAGCCAAAGAGATGGAGGTTCACTTTTTGACCAACGGTCCGGAGTTGGACGCACTCAATTTGTTGGTGAAGGTGTTTTCCCAAAATATAACTATATTTCAGCGTAATATCAATGGTCTGGACAAAGGTCTTGGGGACATGTAGCTGCCTTAGGGCCTCAACCAGTTGGATGCTTGTGGTAGTGGCTAAAAAGAGAGAAATATTGAGGACAATCATCCCTGCACGTAGCAAAAAGAGTCCTCCATTTTGAAATCCTTGAAATAAGATGCTAGGCAATATCACAATTGTGGAAATCAACAGCACCTTGAACAGGACCTTAAAGAGGTGGAGTAGGACCTCTCCAGGAAGCATGGCAATGTGCATTAACAAAAGGATGCCGATCAACCACAGTTGGATGGGATGGTGGGCAGTCGTAATGAGAATGGCTAAAATTAAAAAGGAAACGAGCCGCATCCAAGACGAAGTTTTGGCCTTGAATGCGGGCGTCGTTTGTTTCATTTTGCCAAGAAAGTGGCGCAATGTTTGAAGATTCATTTGTAAATAGTGATGGCTTTTTGAAGCTTCTAGAGTCGCTTGCTCTTGATGAAGCCAGTCAGGGAGTTTACGCATGAGAAGTCTTTTCTCCGTTCATTGATCGAATGATTTTACTGATGATATAGAAAATGAGAACAGCTGTAATGGCTGATAGGATATAGCCAATCGCAATTTTTGTTCCAGGAATGGTGTAATCACTGAACAAGGCTTCAAAAGAGAATCCATTTTTGATCCCTGTTGGGACTTTGCCATGAAGCAGGCTACCCAATTCTTCAGTAGACCATTCACCAAAAGCTGTCCCATCTGCGAGGAGTCCAAGTGGGCTGAGGACGATCAAAGCAAGGAGTACCCAGCGAATTTTTTTAACAAATGAAGTTGTATTGACTGTACTTGGTGTGTACAACTCTGCAGGAGCAACTTGTTTTACAAAACGGTAAATCACAACGGTGAAGAAGGCTTCGACCCAACCTGCGACAAGGAGGTGAGCACCCAACATAGCAGGCACCGTGATACTCAATCCATAAGGATTATAGAGTGGCTGACCAGCTTCTGACGCGATGAGGGGTTGCAAGCCCAATTCAACACCAGCTAAGAAGGCAGCAGCATTGATCGAAAGAAAAGAACCGATAATAACGCCAAGCGTTTCCTGATGGTGCTTGCGGAACAAGTTATAAATAGCATAGCCAACAAAAGGCATCACAATGGCCATGTTGAAAATATTGGCCCCAAGAGCGAGAATCCCTCCGTCACCAAATAAGAAGGCCTGTAGGAGTAAGGCAACTGTCAGCGCTAGAGAGGCCGCATAGGGACCTATGAGAATGGCAAGAAGGGTCCCTCCGACAGCGTGAGCGGTCGTTCCACCAGGAACAGGAACATTAAACATCATCAATAAGAAGGACAAAGAAGCAGCAATCCCAAGCATCGGCGCTAGCTCTTTATTTTCTTTTAATTGGACCTTGACTTTTTTGATGGACAAGACAATAACAGGCGCAGCAGCAACCGCTAAAACTGCACAACTTGCAGGACTAAGGTAATTATCTGGTATATGCATAACAAATTCTCCATTAGTATGATTTAATTTCGTTAACAGATTACCACATTATAAAATCAGGTGTCGTTGCAAAACGAGTCCAACATTTGTTACACTTGCTAGAAAGAGGGAGAAAAAACTAGTTTGAAGGGCTAGAAAGGCTTTTTAAGGTGAATTTAGATAAAATTATTGGTTCCATATCGAAATAGTTGACAGATGTAACGAACAGTGATACAATGACTGTGATATTTCGATATAGAAATAAAAAGGAGACAAAATGGACAAGATGCAAGGGGGATACCAAGCTTTACAGATACGCTTATTGAACGGGCGACTTTTTCAAAAACTCTTGAGCAAGGAACCAGATGCTCAATACCGAAGTGAACAGGGGAAAATTTTAACGATTTTGTGGAAGCAAGAGTTGGGGTGCGCTACTGCGACAGATATCGCTCTTGCGACGGGTCTAGCCAATAATACATTGACCAGTATGGTTAAGAAATTGGAAGAACAAGGCTTGGTTACGATTCAACCTTGCACACAGGATAAAAGGAAAAAATATATTTCTTTGACAGACCTCGGTTGGGCGCAAAAAGAAATCGGTGACCGCGTTAGTAAAGAGTTGGGTGAGATTTTCTACCAAGGATTTTCGGATCAAGAAATTCAAGAATTTGAAGCCTATCAAGAGCGGATTATCACAAATCTAAAAGCTAAAGAAAATGACATCTAGGGAAAGGAGGCAACAGTTATGATTGGAATTACAGGTGTAACAGGGAAATTAGGTTCCTATGTGTCTGATCTTGTCGATAAAAAAGGAATTGCTTCTATCCATCTGGCAAGAAGTCCAGAGCGGGCAACAGTCTACGCGTCAGCGGAAATTCGTAAGATGGTGTATGCCAATACTCCAGAGGTGGTTGAGGCCTTAAAGGGTATCGATGTCTTATTGATGGTCTCTGCTCGGGAAAATCCAGAGCGTGTTGAGGAACACACGAGTTTTTTAAATGCCGCAAAGCTAGCGGGGGTGCAGCATATCGTCTATACCTCCTTTTACGGAGCAGATGAAAAAGCAACCTTTACCTTGTCTCGAGATCATGCCCAGACGGAAGCCTATATCAAGGAGTTAGGATTCACCTATACATTTTTGAGAGATAATTTTTACTTGGACTTCTTGATAGATATTGCTCTTGAAAATGGAGAGATTCGTGGTCCAGCAGGAAGTGGGAAGGTTTCAGCAGTTGCCCGTAAGGACACATCTAGTGTTGCAGCAGAGATTCTTTTACATGCTAAGAAATGGGAAAATCAAACCTTGAATCTAACAGGACCAGAGGAACTTTCCATGGAAGAGATCGTAGCGCTTCTCTCAAAAGAGACCGGTAAGACCATCGCGTATGTGGATGAATCAGTAGAAGAAGCCTATGAGTCACGGAAAAAATGGCCAGCACAAACTTGGGAGTATGATGCCTGGGTCAGTACCTATACAGCGATTAAAGCTGGAGAACAAGCTGGAGTTTCAGCAGATGTCGAAAAAGTCCTAGGGCATCCAGCAAGTAGCTTATTGGATATTCTTAGAGACAGAAAACTTATTGAGGAAAAATATGATTGAATACAAACATGTAGCCTTGCGCTACACGGAAAAGGACATTTTGAAAGATGTCAATCTCCGCATTGAAAATGGAGAATTCATGGTGCTAGTGGGTCCTTCAGGATCTGGTAAGACCACCATGATCAAGATGATTAACCGTCTTTTGGAGCCGACAGATGGCAATATCTATATGGATGGGAAACGTATCAAGGACTATGATGAACGGGAGTTACGTCTCAGTACCGGCTATGTCCTTCAAGCCATTGCCTTATTTCCTAACTTGACCGTTGCTGAAAATATAGCATTGATTCCTGAGATGAAGGGCTGGACTAAAGAACAAATCACTTCTAAGACAGAAGAACTCTTGGATAAGGTGGGTCTCCCTGCTGCAGAGTATGCAAATCGCATGCCTAGTGAATTATCTGGTGGGGAGCAACAGCGGATTGGCATTGTGCGCGCTATCATTGGAGAACCAAAAATTCTATTGATGGACGAACCTTTTTCAGCCTTGGATGCCATCTCTCGCAAGCAGTTGCAGGCTCTTACAAAAGATTTACATAAAGAATTCGGCATGACGACCATCTTCGTAACCCATGATACGGATGAGGCCTTAAAATTAGGGGATCGCATTGCGGTGCTACAGGAAGGAGAAATTCGTCAGGTGGCAGACCCTGAAACAATTTTACAAGCGCCTGCGACAGACTTTGTCGCAGATTTGTTTGGAGGTGCTCACCATGTCTAAACTACTTACAACTTTTCAAGAACGTTTTGGGGACTGGCTTACAGCCCTTGGACAACACTTACAATTGTCTCTCTTGACCTTATTGGTCGCTATTTTTCTGACGATTCCGCTGGCAGTTTATCTAAATAGCCATAAAAAAGCAGCGAACTGGGTGTTACAAGTTGCGGGTATCTTCCAGACCATTCCCTCAATGGCTTTGTTGGGTCTCTTTATTCCTTTCATGGGGATTGGAACCTTACCGGCCCTTACAGCTCTAGTCATTTATGCTATTTTCCCGATTTTGGAAAATACAATCACAGCCTTGAACGGCATTGATCCTAGTCTTGAGGAGGCAGGGATTGCTTTTGGAATGACCAAGTGGGAGCGACTCAAGAAGTTTGAAATTCCACTGGCCATGCCTGTCATTGTATCGGGGGTTCGTACAGCAACCGTTATGATCATTGGGACAGCGACTTTAGCCGCTCTTGTTGGAGCTGGAGGATTGGGTTCCTTTATCCTTTTGGGGATTGACCGTCGGAATGCCAGTCTCATTTTAATCGGCGCAATCTCATCAGCCATTTTGGCCATTCTTTTCAATATCATTCTCAAATGGTTGGAAAAGGCAAAGTTGCGTACGATTGTTGCAGCCTTTGCGGTGATGCTCCTTGGTTTGGGGGCGAGTTATGCTCCAAGCATGATTCCTCAGAAAGAAAAAGAAAATCTAGTCATAGCTGGGAAATTGGGGCCTGAACCTGAAATTCTCATGAATATGTACAAACTTCTCATTGAGGGAAATAGTGACATGACAGTGACGGTTAAGCCTAACTTTGGGAAGACAGATTTCCTTTATCAAGCGCTTAAAAAGGGTGATATCGATATCTATCCAGAATTTACAGGGACCATTACAAGTTCTCTTTTGCAACCAGCTCCTAAAGTCAGCAACGACTCCAAAGAAGTTTTCGAGGTTGCGCGTGATGGTATAAGGAAACAAGATCATCTAGCCTTGCTCAAACCCATGGCTTATCAAAACACCTATGCGATTGCTGTTCCGAAAAGTATTGCGAAAGAGTATAATCTGAAGACGATTTCTGATCTCAAGAAAGTTCAGGACAAGCTCAAAGCTGGTTTCACGTTGGAATTTAACGACCGTGAGGACGGAAACAAAGGACTTCAATCAGTTTATGGACTAAATCTTAATGTGGCTACCATGGAGCCGGCACTTCGCTATGAGGCAATCCAACAAGGCAATATTCAAATAACAGATGCCTATTCAACAGACCCAGAAATTGCTCAATATAATTTAGTTGTTCTAGAGGATGACCAACACCTCTTCCCACCTTACCAAGGAGCACCCCTCATGAAAGAAGCTCTTCTTAAGAAACATCCAGAATTGGAAGGCATTCTGAACAAGTTGGCTGGCAAAATCACAGAGAGCCAAATGAGTCAGATGAACTACCAAGTGGGAGTAGAAGGAAAACCTGTTGCTAAAGTCGCACGTGAGTTTTTGGTAAAACAAGGACTATTGAAGAAATGATTAAGCAAGAAGAAATACAAGAAACTCTTTTGCGACTCTGCAAGCACTATGGAGAACAAAATTGGTGGCAATCGGATAACAAGATTGAAGATTTGGTATCGACCATTCTGATCCAGCGAACAACAGAGAAGAATGCTAAGTTGGCTTTAGCTGGTCTAATGGATGTCATGACAGTAGAGGGTATCCTGGCTTTACCGCTAGAAGAGTTACAGGAACGTATTCGACCTGCCGGATTTTTCAAGCAAAAGTCACAAACGATTAGGGGACTTCTGACCTGGTTAAGAGAAGTTGGTGGTTTTGAGTTTCTTGCCAGAATTGGAACAGAAGATTTACGGAAGCTACTGTTGGAGTTAAAAGGGATTGGACCAGAGACTGCAGATGCACTTTTACTTTATCTTTTTGATCGTCCCGTTTTTATTTCGGATGAATATGCGAGAAGACTTTTTCGACGCTTAGGATTTGGAAACTTTGATACCTATAATGACATGCATGCTGTTTACGGTAACGTCTTGGAAGGCCTCACTCTCAAACAATGCCAAGAGATTCATGCTGTCATTGATGAACATGGGAAAGCTTTTGGCAAAAGTAAAGGCCAGTTAGACGAAAGTTGGTTACGATAAAAAGAGCCTAGGACAGTAGTCCTTTGACTCCACAAAAGAAACTGATTTTGTACTAACCTAAAGTTAGACAATTTATTTAAGCAAAGGATTTAGTTCTGTATTGCACAGGACTAAGTCCTTTTAGTTTTATCTTAATGCGTTTGTTGTTGTAATAATTAATACAGTCTACACTAGCTTGTTCCAATTGCTCAAGTGACTGAAACGTTTTCTCATGACCATAAAACATCTCAGACTTCAGAATGCCAAAGAAGGATTCCATCATGCCGTTATCTGGACTATTGTATTTACATGACATAGATGACTGGAGTATAAGAGTCATCCAAAAGTATGTGCCTCCTTGTTAAATATCAAAAGATTGGTGAAATGAATAGCGAATATCCCTTTTTATTTTACTTAAAATCAGATTTTTGGATGGAAATACCAGATGATAAAGTAAATCATTTAAAAAATAAAAAAGACAAACGCCCAAAATGACGTTTGTCTAGAATAAGGAAGTTATCCTTGTACTTTAGCTCTACTTATTAGCTTAGATCGTATGTTACTCAACAGATTTTAGGGCTTCGAGCATATTGACTTTCTTAAGGTGTTGGTTCACAAAGATACCGAGACCTGTCAGAATGATAATGACAACAAGTGTTGGAATGGCATAGATGAGCCAGCTCAGACCTGGATTGAACATAATATTTTCAGGAGGGATAACCTCTACCATGTATTGATGCAATCCCCAACCAAGTCCGAATCCAACCAAGATACCAATGATAGAGAGATAAATGGTTTCTCGATAGATGTAGAGTGTCACTTCTCTATTAAAGAAGCCTAGAACCTTAATGGTTGATAACTCACGGATACGTTCTGCAACATTGATATTTGTCAAATTAAAGAGAACAACTAAAGCAAGAAGAACAGAAATCCCAATCAATACTGCCATAACACGGCTAAGGGAGTTGACGATGGTCTTGATTTGTGCCTTTAGAGTAGTATTTTGAACAACCCCTTTGACACCATCAAGCTCCATAAATTGACTGGCTGTTTGCTCAACGTTTTTGTCTGAGTGATTCTTCAGTGTCAGAATAGTAGCATTTTGGCTCGCCTCTTTACCAAAAGCATTTCTGTAAGTAGTTTCATTCATAAAGATGAAGTGACCCATATACATTTCAGAAATACCAGCAACTTTGAGTTTGATATCCTTGTCTTGGCTATTTTGAACGGTTAACTCATCCCCTACAGAAACGCCAGCTAAGTCTGCCAATTTCTCAGAAATAATAATCCCTTTGTCGGTCAAATCGAGTTTTTGACCAGTTTCACGATTATTGAGCTTGATGTAATGTTGTAGAGTTTCTTGATCCTTGTCTTTGACCACAAGGGTTGTGATATCTTGACGATCGTTATTATTTCCTGCCACTTTTGAAAGCATTTCGTAATGAATAGAAAGATGTTCCTTGACCTTGCTATCGTTAATTAATTTTTGGATGTTTTCCTTTTCCTGCCCATCCAGATGATCCTTGTTTGCGACAATCATATCATAGCGAATGATGTTAGGGAATTGGCGTGTGTTAAGGTCTCCAATAGAAGAACGAATACCGAGTCCAGCAAAGAGAAGTGCGATGGAACCGCAGACACCAAAAATAGTCATGAACATCCGTTGCTTGTATCGGAAAATATTACGGGCAGTGACTTTTTGTGTAAAGTTCATCCGGTTCCAAAGTGGGGTGATGCGCTCCAAAAGAATCTTAGAACCAGATGTTGGAGGTTTTGGAAGAAGAAGTTGGGCTGGCTTTTCTCCTAATTCGCGCTTGGCTACCATGAAAGCGGGAAGAACTGTGGACAAAAGACCAAGCACAATAGCTAGAAGAGTCTTAAATGGATAAAAGTGTAACTCAATTGGTGCGAGGAGGATTCGCTCTTTATAACTATTGTATATGATAGTTGGAAGGAGAATATGTCCAGCAGCAACCCCAATAGCAGTACCAATCATGCTCGTCACGAATCCATAAATAATAAATTTACGGATGATGTCCTTGTTTTGGTAACCGAGAGCTTTGAATGTCCCTGCCTTAATCCGTTCTTCTTCGACGAAGCGTCCCATTGTTACAAAGGTAACCAAGGCAGCAATAAAGTAGAGGATAACAGGGAAGATATTACTGAGGTTCTGAAAAACAGAAGCGTTGGTCTCATATGAAACGTACCCTTCTGACCAAGGAGCTTCACGACGTGTGTAGACATCGTAGCTTGGTTCAGCAATGCTATCGATTTTTTCTTGAGCTTCCTTTATTTGCTCCTTCTTGTCAGCGATTTCATCTTGTGCCTGAGTCAATTGTCCCTGGACAAGAGGATTCTTATCCTGACCGCTGGCTTTCGCTTGTTCAAGTTTCTTGTTAAGCTCCGTTTCTGCTTTCTGAAGTTGTCTTGTTTGTTGGTCAATCTTAGCCTGTGGATCAGCTTTTAATTCTTTCAAACGGTTAGCAGGCTGATTTTTTACTAATTTTTCAAGCTCATCCTCGTGTTTGGAAACCTTGTCAGTGTAATCCTGGGTATAGGGGTTAGCTCCACGGACGTCTTTGTAAGCTAAGCGTGCAATCATGTAGACGTCGGAATCAAAACTAGATTCAGGAACAACCGCATACCCTTTGAGTTCCCCACTACCAGCTGTCGATGAACCTAGGTCAACACTTGATAAGATTTCAGAAGACTGAACAAAGCCAGTGATGGTAAAACTGTGTTCTTTTAAGACATCCTTACCATTGTCACCCTCTTTTTCAGAAAACTCAATTTTGTCACCGATCTTATAGTTATCTTGATAGACTGAAGAAAGAGCAATTTCACCTTGCTTACTTGGAAGTTTTCCTTTTACAACCTCATAAGTTGAGATATCTTTTGGTTTTGAAAATAGTCGAAAGGAATCAGTGGAACCTTTCAGTACTACATCTTTAAAGTAACCATACTCAATGTTTGCCTCTGATGAGACTTGATTTAGGAGGTCTTGATCTGACTGGTTCAGTCCATAGCTACCAGTAACTGTGAGGTCAGCTGTTTGGTGTTTAGTAAAATAGCTTGTTCCCGTGTGTTGCATATCAGGTGTCGTCACCTTTAGACCCACAAGAGCGAAAGAACCTAAGGCCATGAGTGAAGCAATAGAAACCACCCGTCCTTTAGAACTAGAGAAAGACTTTCTCACGTCCTTCCAATAAGTTTTACGATTCATGAGACATCCTTTCTAGTACTCGAGGCTATCAATATCTTGTGGATGGGCATTGAGTTCAATACTTTGAACACGCGCATCATGCATACGAATCACACGATCAGCAATAGGTGCAAGCGCCCCGTTGTGAGTGACGATGATAACGGTAGCTCCTTCATTGCGAGCCTTGTCTTGGAGAATCTTCAAGACCTGTTTTCCAGTATTGTAATCCAGGGCTCCTGTAGGTTCGTCACAGAGGAGAATTTTCGGATTTTTTGCGACGGCGCGAGCGATAGCTACCCGTTGTTGCTCACCACCAGACAATTGTGCAGGGAAGTTGTTGATGCGTTTTCCTAGACCAACATCAATCAAAGTTTGTTCCGCATCTTTAGCATCCGTGACAATTTCAGAAGCCAACTCTACATTTTCTTTGGCCGTTAAGTTTGAGACCAAGTTATAGAATTGAAAGACGAATCCGACATCGTCTCTACGATAGGCTGTTAATTGTTTCGCATTATAATTGGAGATGTCTTTCCCATCGATGACGACCTTTCCTTCATCATTGGTATCCATACCAACAAGAATATTGAGAACAGTTGATTTTCCTGCCCCAGAAGAACCGAGTATAATCACTAACTCCCCTTTTTCAATTTCGAAAGTGATATCATTGTTTGCGATGATTTCCACATCACCTGTTTTATACCGTTTGTAACTATGTTTCATTTCAATATACGCCATGTGTATTTGTCTCCTTTAAAAATTATCAGCTGCTAAAACAACAACCTGTTGAATAATTACGAAGGTTATTTTATGATTTTTTAAATACGATTGCTACAACAGAAAACAACAATGTGTTGAAATAACGAAGAAAATATGATAATCATAACTGAAAATATCAGATGATAGTTGACATTTTCAAAATTCGAGATATACTTTAATCAACAATATGTAGAAATAAGGGGTTCGTATGCAACAGAGACAAACGACAACTAAGTCAGATATTAAAGAAGCCTTCATTCAGCTTTTGGCTACAAAAAGTTTAGAGGATATAACGATTAGTCAGTTAACTAAAAAAGCGGGTGTCAACCGCTCGACATTTTATCTGCACTACCTAGATAAACAGGATTTTTTAGAGCAATTAAAAGAAGAAACCATAACGACGGTTCGTATGATTTTGAGGAAAGAAACCTTTTATCCCAAAGAAGCCTTAGAAGCCATCTTGTCTTATTTCCAAGAGAACAGTGCTTTTTTTGCTGAAATTGCAAAAAATCCAAGCTTTCGTTTTGCAGACAACATTCGTTATTTTATCTTGGGGATGATTGAGTCTACGCCACGTTCTCGACCAGTCATTGTGGCAGCTTATCAAATGCCAGAGCGCTATGCTATTACCATGTATGTTTCTGGTTTGACAGGACTTATTGTCGACTGGATTATCAATGGGACTCAGGAAAACCCCCAACAATTGACCAAGATTATACTGGATTCCCCAGGGATGGAGTGGTTTAAAGAAAAGTAACTACTTAAGAATCCTCAGGGGCTTTGAAACAGAATTGCCTCTTATTGACAGAAGTTAGATGGCTGAGTCCTTTCATTCTAATTGTTGACTGTCTCTTCAAAAAAATCTCCATTGAGTCTGGCTTGAAATTGTGTTACAATAAGCCTTGAAGATGAATGAAAGAATATGGAAATAAGCATGAAAATAAGACCAGTGATTGGAATTACAGGAAATGAAAGACCCTTCCCAGATGATCCAGACGCGAACATGAGCTATGCGGCGACTGGTTTTGTCGAAGCGGTCAAAGAGGCAGGAGGGATTCCCTTGATCTTGCCGATTGGAGATGCGGCCTTGGCCAAAGACTACATATCGATGATTGATAAGCTCATCATCACCGGTGGACAAAATGTCTTGCCCAAGTTTTACGGAGAAGAAATCACCATCGACAGTGATGACTACCTCTTAAAACGCGATCTCTTTGAGTTGGCCTTGATTGAAGAAGCGCGTGCGGCTAAAAAAGCTATCTTTACCGTCTGCCGTGGGACCCAGCTCTATAATGTCGCTCTAGGGGGAACTCTGCATCAAGACATTGAACACCACTGGCAGGACAATCCAGGTCAGTACACCAGCCAAGAGTTGGTGACCAAGGATCAGACGGTCCTGCAAGAGATTTATGGTAAGACCAGTCGCATCAATTCTTTCCATCATCAAAGTATTAAAGACTTGGCAGATGGCCTAGAAGTGATCGCGCGGGATCCTAAAGATGACATCATAGAAGCTGTTCAATCCACAGATGAGAGTCGTTTCCTCGGCGTTCAGTGGCATCCGGAACTGCGTTTTGACAAGAGCCCAGCAGATCGCAAGCTCTTTGAATATGTCGTGACTCAATTGTAAAGAGGACCAGCTCCCTTAGGAATTTTTCCTAAGGGGCTTTTTCTTTAATCTGCGTAAGAAAGACTGTAAATTGTGCCTAGGTTTTGGAGGTGGATTCGTTACAATAGAGCTAGTAGAATGAGGAGGATTAGGACATGTATCAATTTCCAAAGGATTTTTTATGGGGGAGTTCGACCTCGGGCCCTCAAACAGAAGGACGTATAGCCCAGGATGGAAAGGGAGACAATCTCTGGGATTACTGGTATAGGATCGAGCCCAACCGCTTTTATCAAGGGCAAGGACCAGAGAAAACATCGACTTTTTATGAACACTGGGAAGAAGATCTGGACCTCTTGTTAGAAACCGGCCACACGGCCTTTCGGACCTCTATTCAGTGGTCACGTATTTTCCCAGAAGGACGAGGGAAGATCAATCAAGTAGGCGTTGATTTCTACCGCCGTGTCTTTGAAAAGATTAAAGAAAAAGGGATTCACCTCTTGGTCAACCTCTATCATTTTGATTTACCGATGGCTCTTCAAGAGCAAGGGGATGGTTGGGAAAATAAAGAAACTGCCTATGCTTACCAGGAATATGCGCGTTTTTGTTTTAAGACCTATGGGGATCTGGTCGATCAGTGGATCACCTTTAATGAACCCATTGTGCCTGTGGAGTTTGGTTATTTTTATGATGCCCATTTTCCTCATAAGGTAGACGCAGCAGCAGCAGTTAAAGTAGCCTACCACACCCAGTTAGCAAGCTCTCTAGCAGTAAAGGCCTGTCACGAGGTGGATCCTAATTACCGTATCGGGATTGTGCTCAATTTGACACCAGCCTATCCTCGGAGCCAGCATCCAGAAGATGTGAAAGCTGCGCGTATTGCCGAGCTCTTTCAAGCCAAATCCTTCTTAGATTCATCTGTTCTTGGTCATTATCCTGAAGAATTAGTGGAGATCCTACGGGAGCGTGATCTCTTACCGGATTATGATCCCTTTGAATTGCGCTTGATCGAGGAAAATACGGTGGATTACCTAGGGGTTAACTATTACCAACCACTCCGTGTAGCATCTCCTCGCTATGCTCCAAATCCAGCATCTCCCCTACTCTTTGAACAATTTTATGAACCTTATGTTATGCCAGGCCGCAAGATCAATCCCCACCGTGGTTGGGAAATCTATGAGCAAGGCTTGTATGACATTTCCCAAAATATCAAGGAAAACTATAGCAATATCGAGTGGATTCTGACAGAAAATGGGATGGGGGTTGAAGGAGAGGAAAAATTCCGCAAGGATGGAGTGATCCAAGACGACTACCGGATTGACTTTGTCAAAGACCATCTTCGTGAGCTCCACCGGGCTATTCAAGATGGTGCCAACTGTAAAGGTTATTTGATCTGGACCTTTATTGACTGCTGGTCATGGCTCAATGGCTACAAGAACCGCTATGGTTTAGTTGAGTTGGACCTCGAAAGTCAAAAACGAACCCTCAAAAAATCCGGCCATTGGTTTAAAGAACTAAGCCAAGCCAATGGATTTAAAGACTAAATCAAAATCCGCAGCCTGTGTTCCGCTCAATTTGAGCCTCCTCACATCATCATTTTAAAACTTGGAGTCAAATAGTTCCCCAAACGGTTTGACTCTCAATCATTCCGAATGTCTGAAACGATTATGTTTCAGGCATTTTTCTTACAGTGGAAATTTTCTTAGATGACTTTGTCTCTAATCTTAACCCTAACTTAACTAGACCAATTTTCATGAATTTCCTAGTTGACAAACTCGAAGAAGCATTGTATACTGACTCCGCTGGTTGCTTTTTGGTCAAATTAGACTAGACCAATTTTAAAGTAGCTGAGAAATCGACCATGGGTCGTTTGACTAAGTAAAGGGGAAAGTATAGCAAGGCTATATCGTAAAAACTATGTGCGGAATCGTTGGTGTTGTAGGAAATACAAATGCTACTGATATTTTGATTCAAGGACTTGAAAAACTCGAATACCGAGGCTATGACTCTGCGGGTGTTTTCCTGGCTAGTGAAGGCAAGAGCCAATTGGTAAAGGCAGTTGGCCGCATTGCAGAATTGTCAACTAAGGCAGAAGGTGTTGAAGGGACAGCTGGGATCGGACATACCCGCTGGGCCACTCACGGAAAACCAACTGAGGACAATGCCCACCCACACCGCTCTGAAACAGGTCGCTTTGTTTTGGTCCACAATGGGGTCATTGAAAACTACCTTGAAATCAAGGAAGAATACCTAGCAGGTCACCATTTCAAGGGGCAAACAGATACAGAAATCGCCGCCCACTTGATCGGAAAATTTGCTGAAGAAGATGGCTTGTCTACGCTCGAAGCCTTCAAAAAAGCCCTCCACATCATCCGTGGGGCCTATGCTTTTGCTTTGATGGATGCGGAAGATCCAAGCACCATCTATGTGGCAAAAAATAAATCACCACTCTTGATCGGTCTTGGCGATGGTTACAATATGGTCTGCTCTGATGCCATGGCCATGATTCGTGAAACCAATCAATACATGGAAATCCATGACCAAGAGTTGGTCATTGTCAAGGCTGACAGCGTTGAAGTGCAAGACTATGATGGCAACGTCAAAGAACGGGCTAGCTACACGGCTGAACTCGACCTTTCTGATATTGGAAAAGGGACTTACCCATACTACATGCTCAAAGAAATCGATGAGCAACCAACTGTCATGCGTAAGCTGATCCAAGCCTATACAGATGAATCTGGTCAAGTAGTGGTAGATCCAGCTATTATCAAGGCTGTTCAAGAAGCAGACCGCATCTATATCCTTGCGGCTGGTACCTCTTACCATGCTGGATTTGCGTCTAAAAAAATGTTGGAAGAGTTGACAGATACTCCAGTAGAACTCGGTATTTCATCTGAGTGGGGGTATGGTATGCCACTTCTCAGCAAGAAACCACTCTTCATCTTTATCAGCCAATCTGGTGAAACGGCCGATAGCCGCCAAGTATTGGTCAAAGCAAATGAAATGGGAATTCCAAGCTTGACAGTGACCAATGTTCCAGGTTCAACTCTTTCACGTGAAGCAGACATGACCATGTTGCTCCATGCTGGTCCTGAAATTGCGGTAGCTTCTACTAAGGCTTATACGGCTCAAATCGCAGCCCTTGCCTTTCTTGCGAAAGCTGTTGGGGAAGCCAATGGCAATGAGAAGGCCAAAGCCTTTGATTTGGTGCACGAATTGTCTATCGTTGCCCAATCGATCGAATCAACCCTTTCAGAAAAAGAAGTGATCGACGAAAAAGTCCGTGGCTTGTTGGAAACAACCCGCAATGCTTTCTATATCGGACGTGGCCAAGATTACTATGTTGCTATGGAAGCCAGTCTGAAACTAAAAGAAATTTCTTACATCCAATGTGAAGGCTTCGCTGCGGGTGAGTTGAAACACGGTACCATCGCTCTGATCGAAGAGGGTACACCGGTCATCGCCCTCTTGTCAGATCCAGTCCTAGCCAGCCACACACGTGGGAACATCCAAGAAGTGGCAGCACGTGGGGCCCATGTTTTAACCATTGCAGAAGAAAATGTCGCTAAAGAGACAGATGATTTGGTCTTGACAGCGGTTCACCCTTACCTCTCTCCAATCTCAATGGTGGTGCCAACCCAATTGATTGCCTACTTTGCAACCCTTCATCGTGGACTCGATGTTGATAAACCACGGAACCTTGCTAAGTCTGTAACAGTTGAATAAAATTATCTATATAGAAAAAAACATCCTCGTTAGGTTTTTCCTAGCGAGGATGTTTGCTTTATTTATCAAAACCTTGCAAGGCTTTGAGGCGTTCTTCTGTTTGTCCCTTGGCATCTAGTTTTTTACCTTGGTAAACAGCAGATTCCCATGATCCATACATTGGATTTGGGAAGATGATGAATTTTTCACCAAATTCTTTTTGCAATTCGTCCAATTTCTTGTCGCGATCAGCTTCAGAGGTCTTGGAAAAATCTGCAAAGTCAACCAGGTTGTCCCCGAAGAGCAAGACAAGATTGGTCTTTTCTTGTACAGCTTGGCGACGGCCTTCTTTTGATTTGACGCCATCTTCTAAGAACATGAGGTGGTCACGTCCTTGAACAGGAATGCCTTCTTTTTCAAGGTTCTTGATGGTATCATCTACTTGAGAGGTTGTACGGTCAGAAATGTAGTAGATTTGAACCCCGTTTTGATCCGCATATTGAAGAAAATCTTTGGCACCTGGCACCGCTTTTGCGGCTGCTTTTTTCACCCAAACATCCCAATCTTTAGGATTGAAGGCCGTACCATCTTTGACGTTTTGAACTTGGTAAGGGCTGTTGTCTAAAACAGTTTCGTCCAAATCCAAGACGATGGAATAAGGCTTATCAGAAGGAGTTTGGAGGATCTCTTTCAAACGGTCAGTAGCGACATTGTAGCCTTGTAAATACAAAGCCTTGGTTTCTGCTGCCTTTTGGTACCAGAGAACAGACATGGTATTTTCTTGTGAGCGCTGTTGATCATAGGTCATCGTCACCTGATTTTTAGTGCTGCTTGCTTTTGTCTCTTGCGTTTTAGTGGTATTGCTTCCACAACTTGTCAGTAAAATGACAGAAGCAAGAGCAGAAACGATGGTAAAGGTGGTTTTTGTTGTTTTCATAAACCGTACACTCCTTAAAATTATTCTATAAAAATTATACTCCTTTCAATCTTGCCTGACAAGAAAGAGGAGAAGGCGATCCAGGGAATGGTAAAATGAATAGTAAGAAAGAAATGTTGATATGAAGGGCTTTTTCACCTCAATAGATGCCACTTTTTCCTTTAAAAGAAGGGGTATAGTTTTCTGCTATAACCGGATCAAGAAAAGATCAAAGCGGTCCTTTTCTTCTAAAATGAAGCAATAAAGAAAGATACTCGCAGGTCCCTATTTTCAAGGGCTTGCGTTTTTTTGATGCCTTCCTTAATAAAGAAATTTTAAGGACTTGATAGGGAAAATATATTAGTCAGCTACTTTTCGAGGTGATATCATGGTTACAAATTCCAGAAGGAAAGCAGTTAGTCTTTCTGTTGGAGAAATATTGAGGAGGATTCACAGTATGAGTAAAAAAGAATTGGTTCTTCGTGCCATTCGAGGCGAAGCAGTAGAGCGAATCCCTGTAGGATTTTGGCTCCATTATGTGACTCAAGAAGAAAAAGAATTGGGGCTAGACAATCCAGCCGTACTTGAAAAGAGTATCAAAGGACACCAACACTATGTTGAAAAAATATCCCCTGATTTTGTCAAGATTATGAGCGATGGCTTCTTCCGCTATCCGAGTGCTCTTTATTCGAGAGAGATCACATCGATCCAAGAATTAAAGGACATTCAACCGATTGGAGAGCATCATCCTTGGATTGAAAAACAGATTGAAGTGGTCAAGGAGATTCGTTCCCATTTCCATGAAGAGATTGCTTCTTTCTACAATATCTTCTCGCCCATTTCTTATTTGAAACGCTGGTTCCGTACGGATCAATCCCGTGGAGACCAAGTGATTGCAGACTTTATCAAGGAAGATCCAGAAACTTTGGCTCATGTCCTTGATGTGATTGCAGGAGACATTTCTACTTTAAGTCGCCGGTTGATCCAAGAAGCAGGTGTTGAAGGGATTTACTTCTCAACCCAGCAGGTCCAAGATGAGCGTGTGACAGAGGAAGAATACCGCAAGATCATTGAGCCAAGCAACATTGCCGTTCTAGAGGCGGCTAATGAGGCGGGTGGCATCAATATCCTTCATATCTGCGGTTTTGAAGGGGCCAGCAATGAAGTGGACCTTTTCAAGGATTATCCAGCTCAAGTCATTAACTGGGCGACCCATCATGAAGGCCTGAGCCTAGCAGCAGGTCGCAAGCTCTTTGGGGATCGTGCTGTCCTAGGTGGCTTTGTCAATGGTAAGAAAGGCCTACTCTATCAAGGGGAACGAGCAGCTATCGAACAAGAAACCCGTCGCTTGGTCGCAGAAGCGGGAAGTCGTGGTTTGATCCTTGGGGCGGATTGCACCGTACCAGACGATTTCCAATTGGAACGCTTAGACTGGGTGCGTCAGGCAGCCGTCTTGTAAGAAGAAAGGAGAGGGAGATGAGAAAGATTCATGTGTGGTGTATGGGGCTGGTAGCTTTATTCTTAGTCCTAGGACTCGCAAAAGCTACTGCAGCAAGCAGTCGTGGGATTGTACGGAAAGATCCGGACATCGAAAAATTGGAGAAAATTCCAGCCCATAGTCTCTCTCTCCTTCGTCCCTCTGATATAGCAGGAATTTTACTTCTTGAAGATCAGTGATAAAAAAAGATGAAGAGCTTGATAAAAAATATATATTAGTCAAAGAATGATTGAAGTGTTAAGATAACAAACAAGAAAAGAATAGAACGAGGTAAGAACATGTCAGCAAAAAGAGAATTAGTGTTAAAAGCTTTTAAGGGAGAAGCGGTTGATCGTGTGCCAGTTGGATTTTGGCACCATTATACAACAGAAGAAGAATGGTTGAAAGGATTTTCTAATCCGGAAATTATTGAAAAAAACCTGAAGGGTCATCAAAACTTCCTACACAAGGTCAAACCAGACTTTGTCAAACTCATGAGCGATGGTTACTTTGCTTATCCAAATCCAGCCATTCACAAAGGCCTTGAAAACATCTCTGACTTAGCAGGAATTGAACCTCTCGGAGCCGATCATCCATGGATCACAGAGCAGGTAGAGCTTGTGAAAAAAATCCGTGCCGGTTTTGAAGAGGACATTGTAGCCATCTACAATATCTTTGCTCCAGTAACTTACTTTAAATGGTTGGTCGGAGAAGTTTCAGGAGGAGATGACTTGATCGCAAACTTCATCGATCAAGATGCTGCAACCCTTAAAAAAGTATTGGATACGATTGGTCAAGATATTGCAAGTTTGAGCCAACGCATCATTAAAGAAGCAGGAGCAGACGGGATCTACCTCAGTGTTCAAAGTATCCAAGATGCGCGCGTGAGCCAAGAAGTTTATAAAAATAGTATTGCACCGAGTGAACTCCATGTCTTAGAAGCAGCCAATGAAGCAGGTGGGGTAAATATCCTTCATATCTGTGGCTACGAAGGAGCTCGCAATGATATCCATCTCTTCACAGACTACCCAGCTCAAGTCATTAACTGGGCAGTTGGACCAGAAGGAATCAGCCTAGCAGAAGGACGCGAAATCTTTGGTGGACGCACGGTTCTTGGTGGTTTTGAAAATGGCAAAAATGGTCTTCTCTACACAGGAGATAAGGCTGCGATCCAAGCAGAAACCAAACGCATCATCGCAGAAACAGGAACGACAGGCTTGGTCATCGGTGCCGATTGTACGATTCCAAGTGACATTGATGAAGAACGAATCGAATGGGTTCGTGAAGCTGCAGCAGAATAAGGAAAATAGAAAAAGGGAGAACAGAGTATGAGTAAAAAAACATGGATTATCGGTGGGGTGGCAGTGCTTGCCATTGCAGGTGCAACCATTATTGGACGGAGCTTGAACCACGCAAACGACAGCAAAGGCTCAACAGGATCGAACAAGGTAACAACCTTGAAAGTAGCCCACACGCAAAACTACGTGCCGTATGATTTCGTCGATGAAAAAGGAGAATCAGATGGCTATGAAGTAGCTGTGCTCAAAGCCATTGACGAAAAACTACCAGACTACAAGTTTGAGTATACTGGAACCAGTGACGACGACCTCTTGATTGGTCTAGAATCTGGTAAATACGATATCGGAACCAAAGGAGCTTGGTATACCGAAGAACGCGCCAAGAAATTTATCATTCCAAAAGAACCAATCGGAGCAAGTATCATTGGATTTACCGTACGGAAAGAAGATGCGGATAAATACAAGAACATCGATGACTTTGCGAAAGAAAAAGGAAAATTGGTTCCAATTTCACCACAAAATGCCCAATGGAATGTTATTAAAGAATACAATGAAAAGCATAAGGACCAACAAATCGAATTAACAGCTGCCGAATCGTTCAAAGTCGCAGATGCTTATGCTTGGGTACTTGAAGGTCGTTACGATGCCTTCTTTGACATCAAACTTTCCTTTGAAAAAGCTGTCGCAGATAAAGATGGTTCTTACCACCAATATGCAGACAAACTCAGCTGGTTTGCCTACAAAGGAATTCCAACTTATCCATTGATCCATAAGGATAAGAAAAACGAAAAATTTGCGGAAGAATACAGCAAGGCCATCAAAGAATTAGAAAAAGATGGCACACTTGCTAAATTGTCGAAAAAATATTTCGGTGAAGATGTCTTCAGTTATGTAGATAAAGAGAAATAAGATGGAACTGGGTGCGCATAGCCCCAGCTTCCTTATTTCTATACGGATACAGAAAGGAAAAGAAACATGGTCTCATACGACATTTCCAAGGTCTGGTCATTTCTTCCAGCCTTGGTCCAAGCTCTGCCAGCGACCCTAGCTTTGATGGTTTTAACGACGGTTCTCGGTTCTGCATTTGGCTTGGTTTTGACCTGGGCACAAGTATCAGAAGATAAGGTAGGAGCAGGTCTGGCAAAAGGCTATGTCTTTACTTTGCGTTGTACCCCTCCGATTGTCTTGCTCTTTTTGGTCTTTTATGGACTTCCCCAATTTTTGAACTGGTGGTTGGGCATTGACATTGACCACTGGTCCAAGTTTGTCTTTGTCCTTGTTGCCATGTTTCTTCTCTTTGCCGCTATGATCTCGGAGGTTTTCAAGGCAGCCTATTTGGCCATTCCAAAAGGTCAGATGGAAGCGGGCTTGAGTATCGGCTTGACGCCGGCTCAAACCATTTGGCGGATTGTCCTTCCCCAAGCCTTTCGCGTGGCTCTTCCAAATATGACGACTGCCATCTTGAACCTCATGCGCGATGCAGCTTTGGCTTATACAATTGGCTTTATCGATATCATGGGAGCAGGTAACAACTTGATCAGCCGCAATCTTGGGAATTATTCCCTCGAGACGTATACAGCTGTAGCAGTGATCTACTGGGGAATTGCCCTTGTGATCTCCTTCTCCGCTCAACTCCTTGAGAAACGACTCAGTGTAACAGAAAGGTAGCTTATGGATTTCAATTTTATTAGTAAAGCATTTATAGCCACCTTGGGTGGTGTTCCAGTGACCCTTCTGATCATGGTCGTATCGATTCTCTTGAGTTTCCTTCCAGCCCTCTTTTTGGCACTCGGTCAGATCTATAAGGTCAAAGGTGTTCGCAGTTTCTCAGTGATTTACTTAGCTTTTATCCGCGCGACACCTCCCATTCTCTTGATTCTCTTCTTTTATAGTCTCTTTCCCAGCCTCTTAAATAGCTTTTTTAAGAGTATTGGCAGTCACTTTAATGTCTTTGAGATCAATCCCATTTACTATGCCTTTATCATCTTTAGCTTGATGACAACGGGGAGTCTTGCTGAAATTCTACGGTCAGCCATTCTGACTGTGGATAAGGGCCAGCTAGAAGCAGCGCAAGCCATTGGTTTGACCAATCGCCAAGCCTACATCCGCATTGTTTTTCCACAAGCCTTGCGTTCAGCCCTGCCTAATTTGTGTAACCTGGTTATCAACTTGGTCAAAGGAACTTCCCTTGTCTTTGTCATGACCATCAAGGATATCACCGCTATTGCCAAGGTCGAAGCCTCTTATGGCTATCAATATTTTGAATCCTATCTAGTGATTTTTATTCTTTATATTGTCATTTGTGGGGTGATTCAGTGGGGATTCAATCGCTTAGAAAAACGCCTGACGATTGCATAGAAGAAGGAGAAATAAGAAGATGTTAGAAGTAGAACACGTATCGAAAAAATTTAAGGACCACCAGGTCCTGGTAGATGTTAATATCAAGGTCAACCAAGGGGATGTGGTCGTTATTTTGGGGCCATCTGGATCAGGAAAAACAACCTTCCTTCGCTGCCTCAATCACTTGGAAAAGGCGGATACAGGCCGTTTGACTTTGGGTGGAAAAGAGTATGACCTCTCAAAACTCAGCAAAAAAGAGATTCTAGAAATCCGCCAAAAGACAGCCTTTGTTTTCCAGCATTACAATCTCTTTGCCAACAAAACAGCGCTTGAAAATATCTTAGAAGGACTGGTTGTAGCTCGGAAGATTCCAAAAGAAGAAGCCATCCAACGGGCAGAATCAGCCCTTGAAAAAGTTGGTCTCCTCGCTTACAAGGATTACTATCCTTCTCAATTGTCAGGGGGCCAGCAGCAACGAATCGGAATCGCGCGTGCCATCGCAGTGAAACCAGACGTGATCTTGCTGGATGAGCCGACTTCAGCGTTAGACCCAGAGTTGGTCGGTGACGTCTTAGATGTCATGAAGCAATTGGCCCAAGAAGGAGTGACCATGGTTGTCGTAACCCATGAGATGGGCTTTGCGCGTGATGTAGCCAACCACGTTATCTTTATGGATGGCGGACACATCATCGAAGAAAATGAACCGCATGAATTCTTCAACAGTCCAAAGGAAGAGAGAACCAAACAATTCCTTTCACGGATTTTATCCGATGCCACTTATAGCGTCGAATATATGATTTAACAGGAGACACACCCAGTAAGGGTGTGTTTTTTAGAATCTGGAAAAAATTCTTAAAAATTGGGTCATTTTTTAAAAATCATTACGAATAATATAAGTGAGAGGGAACATATGACTGATAAAAAACAACGATTAATGCTACTATTCTTACTGACTTTGTTTCTAGGAGGCTGCAGTCTTTTTACAGATAAAGCTGCTGAGAGAAGGGAAATGATTCAGATAGCAGAAAGCACGAAAATGGAGCGAGCGATAAAACACTTGTTAATCAGTATCGATCCTAAAGCTTTCACTTCAGAAGGAGTCATTCACTCCTATACCTTGATAAAAGGTGAATTGGAATACAATCCAATGGGAGGCATGAATGTATCTCTCGTTATCAATGGCGATAAAAAGTTAACGATCGATACGACTGTTCAAATGGAGGATTCAGGACAGTTCGAAGCAGGTAGTTACGGTATTTCAGCAAGATTAGATGATCTGTTAAGTAAAGCAGAAGAGACTGGGAAATAAACTCATTCAGTGGAGTCGTTCATGGAAGCATCAAAGGAAAATAGGAACACTAAAATAAGATGGACGTTATAGTTATTGCTAACCACTTTGTGCCTAGGAGGATGTAGTCTTATTACTAGACTATCAGAGCAACGAAGAGAAGTGCTAGAGATTGCAGAGAGTAAGCAACCAAAAAGAGTTCTCGAAAATATATTGAGACAAGAAGATCCCCATGCCTTGACAGCAGAGGGAATTGTGAAGTCATATAAAATTAATACCCACCGGCTGAGATATCACCCTATGGGAGGATTGACGGTAGAAATGGTGATTAACGAGGATAAGAATTTAACCATTACGACAACTCTAACCCAGGAGGCTGATGGGCATCTGGAACAGAATGGAGTAGTCATTTCAGGGGAATTATCCAAGAAATTAGTAAATGCTAAATAAGGACTTGCTTGAAAATGAATAAAAGATACAGCTTGGTTGTGATCATGATTCTATTGAGCCTACTTCTAGGTGGCTGTAGTCCCATGACAGACCAATCCACTGAAAAACAAGAAATGATTCAAATCGCAGAGAGTCAGAAGATGAAAGTGGCAATTGAAAGCTATTTAAAAAATCTGGATCCAGAGGCATTAACTCCAAATGGGAAAATAAAGTCTTATAGAATTTTAAAAGATAAATTAAAATATAATCCAATGGAAGGAATTATTGTCGAAATTGTCACTAATAGGGATGATCGGTTGACGATTGATATGACGGTCATAGAAGAGGATTCAGGAGAATATCTTGTTGCCACATCAGGAACGCCTAAAGAATTAACGAAATTAATAGAAAGAGACAAGCAATAGCAACCTCATCTATTTTATAGAATTTATTCATTGGGCCAAGTATGTTACATCAATATGTAGTGCTTGTAACCTTTTGGCAATGTTTTTTAACAAAAGTAACATTTCAGACGTTGATGGAATTTTGTATAATAAATTCTAAGAAACCTGAAGAAAGAATGGGAAGAAGATGAAAAAAAGTAAATTTATTGTGTTGATAATGGTAGTATTTAGCCTGAGCTTAGGAGGCTGTAGCTCTTTTAATGGACAATCTGCCAAGAAACAAGAAATGATTCAAATCGCAGAGAGTAAGAAGATGAAAGTAGCGATTGAAAATATGTTGAAAAAATTAGATCCTAAAGCTCTTACTCCAGAAGGAAAAATAAAATCATATAAAATTTCTAAAGATGATTTAGATTATAATCCGATGGGAGGGCTTATGATCAAAATCATTATCAATGACAATGAAAATTTATTGTTAAGTACAACTATACAAGAAGATTCAGTTACTGGTAAGTATGAAGAGACATACTATGGTAAAACAAAGGAATTGAACGACCTTCTGAAGGGAAATTGAAATGGCTGAAAATTTAAATTTTAATGATCAACAAAATGTTAAAACTGCATTACTTGAGTATGAAAAGGATATAAAAGTTGGACGGGAATTCGATATTGGACCCAAGAATGAAGAGTACATTGGTCACGTTTCTCATATATATGACAGTACCAATGGAAATGAAGAACAAGTTTTTGTATTAACAAATAATGGTATGGGAATTAATGAAGATCCAGTCCCCTATACTGCTTCAGATGAAGAACGTGCCCAAATCCATGACGTGACAGTTTTGATGAAGGGATCTGAAACTGAAACAAGTACACAAAAATTACTCCATGATACATTTACGGATTGGGTAAAGACAGATTTGCCTACTGCTTCTAACATTCTTGGTCCCAATGGAGCGGCGAACTATGCGACAGATTATGCGAAAAGATTCACCAGAGATAAGATTAAGGAGAATTTGAAAAAAAGGGATGAAACTGCCGATTCTAATATTTCGGAGCTTATTAGTTATCCGTTTAGTTTACTCGATAAAAATGTTGGAAATAATGTAAAAAGCTTTGTCAAGAGTATTAGAAGTAATCCAATAACAAATGCTTATCGTGAGGCGAAAGCAAATCTATATGGTATGGGAACGGATATTCTAATTGATAGTCAAGCAAAGTTTCCAGTATTTATTGGGGCTACCATTTTAAAAGAGTACAACAAAGATAGAGGTACTTTCCCACCTCCGCAATTTAAAGATGCTGCAGCTCATTTGAAAGAGGTGATCCGAAAATACCCCAATGCCAAGATTGATCTATATGGTCACTCTCTGGGATCTATGAATATTCAGTATGCTCTTGCCTGTTTGACGGAAGAGGAAGCTTCTCATATTGGGACCGTCCATCTATACAATGGTCCTAATGCCTACTCCATCTTAACACCAGAGCAAAAAGCGCGTATAGATGCGCTGAAGTATAAGATCTACAACCACATTGACCATAAAGATTTGGTTAGTTTGGGCTATCCAGATTCTGGAAGCAAGGGTGCCAGTGGGATTGTTAAGCACCTCAAAACGAAGAATTTGAAAAATATTGGCCTGCAACACATGATGCATGGTTATATCTATGATAAGGATGGGAATTTGGTTCTTGAAAAGGGAACGGAAGCCATCACTCGGAAGGAAATCATTGAAGAGCGGATGAAGGTTTACTATCGCCTAAAGGATAAATTACAAAAAACAGGTGGTGGACTGAGTTCAAGTGAACAAATCTATCTCGATGCTTTGCAGGCGCGCTTGGCTTCTGATGAGCTGATTCGAGTAGTGGATGAAGGGCTGGAGCAAGCTCAGAAATCTAAGTCACAACTGGATGCGGATTTAGAAGCTTTGGAGAAAGTCTTACAGACCGTTCCGAAAGGCTTCATTCTCAATCTTGCGGAAGTAGAAGAGGCCTATGCACAGGCTGGTGCGACAAGGCAAACAGTTGTCACTGAAGTAAGAGAAAGATTCGACAATCGTTTGGCTGCATATCAGTCCTTATCGAATGAATTCCATGCTTTAAACGAGCAAGTGAATGCAGGAATTGAGCTCTTAAAAGCAAAAGATCAAGAAATTGCAGGAGAAATGAATCAATGGGAACAACTAGCTTATTAATGTCATCTACTCCTTCGAAAAGGGAAAAGCAACTAGATCACTTGGAAAGAGAATTTCAAAAAGCGCGCTTGGAGCTAGATGAAAAGCGTTGCTTAGTAGAAAGAAAACAGCAGCTCTTCACCCAGATGCTGGAAGAAGAGTATGCGATGGCAGCTTCCTTTTTACAAAAGCAGGAGGTTGATGTCAGTTGTGCATGGGAGTCCCTCCATCGCTGTATAGAAGAGTATGATCTCGAAGCTAGAGATGCAGCGCAAGTAGCCATAAAACAGATCGACACTGAAGAAGAGAATTTATGGCAATCCTACCGTAAAGAGAGATGCCAGTTGGAAGAGGAAATTGCACAAGATAAAGTTTCATAGTATAGAAGAGGAGGAAGTATGGGTGATAGTCCTGTCAAAGATTTCTTTGATTTAGATATGAAAGATAAGATGAGGATCATCGAAAGCAGAAAGAAACTTGAAAAAGAATTAATACGGGTTGTCTATGCGCCCATTTTATTGGCCTGCAAGGCAGGAGTTGAGAAACGTTACAATGATGGATTGACTGCGATTGCAACAGTAGCCGAAGAAGACGTCCAGGTAGTTGGAAAGCAACTGGATCAGTCCATGGTGGGTCAATTTGCTAAAAATGTACAGACGGTTATTCAAGAAAAAGCTGGTAAATTTAAATCTATCTAGCCAAGAACTTCTATTTAAATATGGAATCTGGAGTGACTCCAGATTTTTTTAATAAATTTAAAAAATTATGTAAAAAAGTGTTGACAAAGAATTCAGTCTGCGTTATAATAATTTATGTAAACAAAAAGAGGTTGAAAAAACCTACTGGTTTACAAGATCAATAGTGGAAAGGAGATGGTGATATGCTATTTCCAAAATTAAGACAACTAATTGATAAAAGGAAAAATAGAAACTGTTAGCCTGTAGGGCTATTATTAAATAAATGAATTAAAATTATGTAAATTAGAGGTATACAATATGAATAACAACTTTAACAATATGGATGATCTTTTCAATCAACTAATGGGAAACATGGGTGGTTTTCGTTCTGAAAGCCGTCGCTACATGATCAACGGTCGTGAAGTGACACCAGAAGAATTCGCTATTTACCGCCAAACTGGTCAACTTCCAAATGAAGGAAGCGAGCAAGTGCAACACCATCAAGGTAAAGGAATGAAACAAGATGGGATCCTTGCAAAACTTGGTCGCAACTTAACCGAAGAAGCTCGTGAAGGAAAATTGGATCCGGTCATCGGACGTAATAAAGAAATTCAAGAAACTGCTGAAATCTTGTCTCGTCGTACCAAGAACAACCCTGTCCTTGTAGGGGATGCCGGTGTTGGTAAAACAGCAGTTGTAGAAGGTTTGGCACAAGCTATTGTGAACGGGGATGTTCCAGCTGCTATCAAGAACAAAGAAATCATCTCGATTGATATTTCTGGTCTAGAAGCTGGTACGCAATACCGTGGTAGCTTTGAAGAAAATATTCAAAATCTTATCCAAGAAGTCAAGGCTATGGGAAATGTCATTCTCTTCTTTGATGAAATCCATCAAATCCTTGGTGCAGGTAGCACAGGTGATGGTCAAGGTTCTAAAGGTCTTGCGGATATCATCAAACCTGCTCTTTCACGTGGGGAATTGACAGTCATTGGGGCAACTACTCAAGATGAATACCGTAACACCATCTTGAAGAATGCAGCTCTTGCTCGTCGTTTCAACGAAGTGAAAGTCAATGCTCCATCAGCTGAAGATACTTTCAAGATTCTCCAAGGGATCCGTGATCTTTATGAAAAACACCACAATGTCATCTTGCCAGATGAAGTTTTGAAAGCAGCGGTTGATTATTCGATCCAATACATTCCACAACGTAGCTTGCCTGATAAGGCCATTGACTTGGTCGATGTGACAGCTGCTCACTTGGCAGCCCAACATCCAGTAACAGATGTCCATGCTGTGGAACATGAAATTGAAGAAGAAAAAGCTAAACAAGAAGCTGCAGCTGCTAAAGAAGATTACGAAGCAGCTCTTAATGCAAAAGTTCGTATCGAAGAACTTGAAAAGAAAATTGAAAACCATACGGAAGACCATAAAGTAACGGCAACAATCAACGATGTGGCTGAATCTGTAGAACGTATGACGGGTATTCCAGTGTCACAAATGGGTGCAACTGATATCGAACGTTTGAAAGATATGGGTCACCGTTTGCAAACTAAGGTTATCGGTCAAGATAAAGCCGTTGAAGCGGTGGCACGTGCCATCCGTCGGAACCGTGCAGGATTTGACGAAGGGAACCGTCCAATCGGTAGCTTCCTCTTTGTAGGTCCTACTGGTGTCGGTAAGACTGAATTGGCTAAACAATTGGCTCTTGATATGTTCGGAACCAAAGATGCCATCATCCGTTTGGACATGTCAGAATACAGCGACCGCACAGCCGTTTCTAAATTGATTGGTACAACAGCTGGTTATGTTGGTTACGATGATAACAGCAATACCTTGACAGAACGTGTTCGCCGTAACCCATACTCAATCGTCCTTCTCGACGAAATTGAAAAGGCAGATCCTCAAGTGATCACCCTTCTCCTTCAAGTCTTGGATGATGGTCGTTTAACAGATGGTCAAGGGAACACGGTCAACTTCAAGAACACTGTGATTATCGCCACTTCAAACGCTGGCTTTGGTTACGAAGCCAACTTGACAGAAGATGCGGATAAACCAGAACTCATGGATCGTTTGAAACCTTACTTCCGTCCAGAATTCTTGAACCGTTTCAACGCTGTCATTGAATTCTCACACTTGAGCAAGGAAGATCTTTCTAAGATTGTTGATTTGATGTTGGTAGATGTCAATAAGACCCTTTCTAAGAAAGAAATCGACTTGGCAGTGAGCGATGCAGCTAAAGAATACATGACTGAAGAAGGTTATGATGAAGTGATGGGTGTTCGTCCACTCCGTCGGGTAGTTGAACAACAAATCCGTGACAAAGTCACAGACTTCCACTTGGATAACTTGGATGCCAAACATCTCGAAGCAGACATGGAAGATGGTGTCCTTGTGATCAGAGAAAAAGACACAAAGAAGGAAGAAAACGCTGATAAACAAGCAGATTAAGGCGAATTAGTTTGTGAAAAATAGAGACTGCTATCATATAGCAGTCTTTATTTTTTCTTCCCACCTGGGGGAAATTATTCGCCGTATAAGGCCAAAATCCTCCTATTTGGGGTAAAAAAACATCAATAATTAGTGAAATTAATCCAATTTGAGCAAAATTATTAATAAATAAAGAAAATAAGTATATAATCTATACAAGAATAAAATTTGAGGAATGGAAGTAAGATGAGCAATACAATTGATATCTACTCAACTCCCGAATACAGAAAAGTGGAAGCCGTTGTTCAACTGATGGTTGACGGTCGCTTGACGAGCTATCGTGTCGCAACTGAAACAAACATCAGCAAAATGAGCTTGGCGACTTTGACGAAGGGAACGAGTAAAATCAAAAATATTACCTATCAAACGGCTTTGGCCTTGATTGATTGGTATGATGAGAATCATGAAAAGTATGGCATTACGATTGACTAGTCAGTAGCCCACTTTTCGTGGTTTTTTCTTTTTCATCAAAACTTGCCTCCTCTATGAGACTGGAGTCTGATTTTACTTGAAGAGGATGGGAAAACTTGAAAAGACGGGCGAAATTTGATATAGTATAGCATATATGAAAATTAAAGGAGAAACATATGCAAGGCGGAAGTTTGCTAATTATGCTCGTTCTTATGGTCGGTTTGATGTACTTCATGAGCCGTAGCCAAAAGAAACAGTATCAAAAACGGATGGAAAGTTTGAATAAACTTCAAAAAGGAAATGAAGTCATCACGATTGGTGGCTTGTACGGAACCATCGATGAAGTCGACACAGACCGCAAGACCGTTGTCTTGGATGTTGATGGTGTCTACCTGACCTTTGAATTGGGAGCGATCAAAACAGTTCTTCCTGTATCAGAAGGAATCTCAGCCACTGCTACAGAAGGTGCTAGCTCAGATGCCGATTCAGCCATCGAAGAATAATCATCAAAGAAGAGGCAAGGGCCTCTTTTTTGGTGGGCAAATAGGACGATGTGATGAAGGAAAGTCCTGCTGGTTCAAAAAAGAGGCCAGAGTCCCTATTTTATGGGGATTTATGGTATAATGAAGCGATAAATATTGAAATAGGTAGAAAAACATGTTTCGTTTTAAGAAAAAAGAAAAAATCGAGATACCTTTAGAAGTCCCGAAACACATTGGGATCATTATGGATGGTAATGGTCGCTGGGCGAAAAAGCGGATGCAACCGCGCGTCTTCGGTCATAAGGCAGGGATGGAAGCTCTCCAAGAAGTGACGATTGCAGCAAAAAATATGGGGGTTCAGGTCCTGACTGTCTATGCCTTTTCTACGGAAAACTGGACACGCCCTGAAGATGAAGTCAAGTTCATCATGCACTTGCCGGTCGAGTTTTATGATCGTTTTGTCCCCGAATTGCATCGCAACAATGTCAAGATTCAAATGATCGGTGATACCAAGAAATTACCAAAAGAAACGCTGGAGGCTTTGGAAAGAGCAGAAGCGATGACCCATCTCAATACAGGCTTGATCCTGAATTTCGCGCTCAATTATGGTGGACGTGCTGAGATCACCCAGGCCGTGAAGCAGATCGCCCAAGAAGTCTTGGATGCGAAGTTCAGTCCAGAAGATATCACAGAAGAGATGATCGCAGATTCTCTCTATACCGAGAGTTTGCCACGCGTCCTAAGGGATCCGGATTTGATTATCCGTACCAGCGGAGAGATCCGTTTGAGTAATTTCCTTCCTTGGCAGGCTGCTTATAGTGAGTTGTA
This sequence comes from Streptococcus sp. HMSC065E03, assembly GCF_001815045.1. Classification (NCBI taxonomy): domain Bacteria; kingdom Bacillati; phylum Bacillota; class Bacilli; order Lactobacillales; family Streptococcaceae; genus Streptococcus; species Streptococcus sp. HMSC065E03. The sequence goes on from NZ_KV818837.1 coordinate 141,767, forward strand.
TTTCACAGATGTGATGTGGCCAGATTTTGGAGAGGAAGCACTACGAAGTGCCATAGTAGAATATAGCCATCGCCATCGGAGATTTGGTGGTGTTTAGGAGAAGATGATGACGAAAGATTTACAAAAACGTGTGATTTTTGGAGGAATTGCCCTGCTCTTTTTCATTCCAACAGTAATGGTTGGAGGGGTGTTCTTCCAGATTGTGATTGGCTTGATCGCCATGCTAGGAGTTCATGAATTGCTCAAGATGAAGGGGCTTGAGACAGCGACTTTTGAAGGAGCGCTAGCCATGTTAGCGGCCTTCGTCCTGACGTTGCCGATCGAGGACTACCTTCCTTACCTTCCAGCAGATGGCAATATGATTGCCTATGGTCTGGTTGTCTTGATTCTCATGGGGACAACTGTTCTTGCTCAGAATTACAATTATGAAGATGTGGTCTACCCCATTGCGTCTAGCTTTTATGTTGGACTTGGTTTCCATTCCTTAGTAGATGCGCGAATCGCTGGTATTGATAAGGTCTTATTGGCACTCTTTATTGTCTGGGCTACAGATTCAGGTGCTTACCTGGTCGGAAGTCAATTTGGGAAACGCAAGCTTATGTCTGCGGTTTCTCCTAATAAAACGATTGAAGGCAGTCTTGGGGGAATCTTGTCTGCAGTTGCGGTAACTGTGATCTATATGATCGTGGATCGCTCTGTGGCAGGTGGACATGGTTTTCTTGCTATGATTTTCTTCACCATCCTCTTTAGTATTGCAGGTCAGTTTGGAGATCTGGTAGAGAGTGCGATTAAACGCCACTTCGGTGTGAAAGATTCTGGAAAATTTATTCCAGGACACGGCGGTGTCCTAGACCGCTTTGATAGTTTGATTTTTGTCTTTCCCTTGATGCATTTCTTGGGCTTGTTCTAAGACAGAAGAGATAGAAAGGAAACCACATATAGAACGATGCAGTTTATTGCCTTTATTGTTATTTTTGGAGTGATCGTTCTCGTTCACGAGTTTGGTCATTTCTATTTTGCAAAAAAATCGGGCATCCTGGTGCGAGAATTCTCGATCGGGATGGGTCCAAAGATCTTTGCCCATATTGGTCAAGATGGAACAGCTTATACCATTCGCATCCTGCCTTTAGGTGGCTATGTGCGTATGGCTGGCTGGGGTGAGGATACAACTGAGATTAAAACCGGAACGCCTGTCAGCTTGACGCTAAATGAGGCTGGGAAGGTCGTCCGGATTAATCTTTCAGGAAAGAATCTGGATCAGACAGCCCTTCCCATGAATGTGACCCAGTTTGACTTCGAAGACAAACTGGAGATTACGGGCTTGGTTCTCGATGAGACAAAGACCTATAGTGTCGATCATGATGCGACTATTGTTGAGGAAGATGGGACAGAAGTGCGGATTGCACCGAGAGATGTTCAGTATCAGAATGCCAGCATTTGGGGACGGTTGATCACCAACTTTGCGGGTCCTATGAACAACTTTATCCTTAGTATTGTCGTCTACTCACTTTTAGCCTTTATGCGCGGTGGTGCGATTGACTACTACAGCAACAACGTTCAGGTGGCACCCGATGGGGCGCTGGCCCAGGTCGGTGTTAAAAGTAATGTTCAGATCCTTCAAGTTAACAACGATACCGTCAGCAACTGGGATGAGTTGACAGATGCTGTCGAAAAAGCAACCAAGGATAGCAAGACAGCTCCTGAATTGACCCTGAAGGTCAAAGCAGACGGCCAAGAAAAAGAAGTCAAAGTGAAGCCAACCAAGTCAGGGAATCGTTATTATCTGGGTGTGACAAACGGCCTCAAGACGGGATTTGTGGATAAACTCTTGTCTGGTTTTACAGATACCTGGAATACAGCGACACGGATTTTGGGAGCTTTGAAAGATATCATTTTCCACTTTAGTCTCAATAAACTGGGTGGTCCGGTCGCTATCTACAATGCCAGCTCACAAGCTGCTCAATTAGGGATTCCGGCAGTCTTGTCTCTTATGGCCATGCTCTCTATTAATATTGGGATCTTCAATCTAATCCCGATTCCGGCTTTGGATGGCGGGAAAATCTTGATCAATTTGATCGAGGTCGTCCGGAGAAAGCCACTGAAACAAGAAGTAGAAACCTATATGACGCTTGCAGGTGTAGCTGTAATGGTTATTTTGATGATTGCTGTCACCTGGAATGATATTATGAAATTATTTTTGAAATAGAAAAGGATATTGTCCATGAAACAAAGTAAAATGTTGATTCCAACGCTTCGCGAAATGCCAAGCGATGCTCAAGTCATTAGCCATGCTTTGATGTTGCGTGCAGGTTATGTTCGCCAAGTCTCAGCTGGTGTCTATTCTTATCTGCCATTAGCAAATCGAGTGATTGAAAAAGCAAAAGGCATCATGCGCCAAGAATTTGAAAAAATTGGAGCAGTAGAAATGCTAGCTCCAGCCCTTTTGAGTGCGGATCTCTGGCGTGAATCTGGTCGTTACGAAACTTACGGGGAAGACCTTTATAAGTTGAAAAACCGTGAAGGCTCTGACTTTATCTTGGGTCCAACTCACGAAGAAACCTTTACCGCTATTGTGCGCGACTCAGTAAAATCTTACAAACAATTGCCGTTGAATCTCTACCAAATTCAACCAAAATACCGCGATGAAAAACGCCCACGGAACGGTCTTCTTCGGACCCGTGAATTCATCATGAAAGATGGTTACAGTTTCCATGCCAACTACGATAGCTTGGACGTTACTTATGATGAATACAAGGCAGCTTATGAGCGGATCTTCACACGCAGTGGCATCGACTACAAAGCCATCATCGGTGATGGTGGTGCCATGGGTGGAAAAGATAGCCAAGAGTTTATGGCTGTTACGCCTGCTCGTACGGACTTGGACCGTTGGGTTGTTTTAGACAAATCAGTAGCTTCCTTTGATGAGATCCCAGCAGAAGTTCAAGAAGAAATCAAAGCAGAATTGCTCAAATGGATGGTTTCTGGGGAAGATACTATTGCCTATTCAAGTGAATCAACCTATGCTGCGAACTTGGAAATGGCTACTAACGAATACAAGCCTAGTAACCGTGTCGTAGCAGAAGAAGAAGTGAAACGCGTGGAAACACCAGGTGTCAAATCGATTGATGAAGTAGCTGCATTCTTGGATGTTCCAGAAGAAGCTACTATCAAGACTTTAGTTTACATCGCAGATGGTGAGCCAGTTGTAGCCCTTCTTGTAGGTAATGATCAGCTCAATGAAGTGAAGTTGAAAAACCACCTCGGCGCAGACTTCTTTGAACCTGCAACCGAAGTGGAAGTGAAAGAATTATTAGGAGCTGATTTTGGCTCTCTCGGTCCAGTTGATCTTCCTGAAAATGTTAAGATTATCGCAGACCGCAAGGTTCAAGATAGTCGCAATGCAGTAGTCGGTGCCAATGAAACAGGCTACCACTTGACTGGTGTCAACCCAGGACGTGACTTTACTGCAGAATACGTCGATATTCGTGAAGTTCGTGAAGGCGAAATCTCACCAGATGGGAAAGGGGTCTTGAACTTTGCACGTGGGATCGAAATCGGTCACATTTTCAAACTCGGCACACGCTACTCAGCTAGCATGGGAGCAGATGTCTTGGACGAAAACGGTCGTGCGGTTCCAATCATCATGGGCTGCTACGGAATCGGTGTCAGCCGTCTTCTTTCAGCCGTTATGGAGCAACATGCACGCCTCTTTGTCAATAAGACTCCAAAAGGGGAATACCGTTACGCTTGGGGGATTAACTTCCCTAAAGAATTGGCGCCATTTGATGTGCATTTGATTCCAGTCAATGTCAAGGATGAAGCGAGTCTTGCTTTGACCGATCGGATCGAAGAAGCTTTGGTGAATAAAGGCTACGAAGTCTTGGTGGATGACCGAAATGAACGCGCTGGTGTCAAATTTAGCGATAGTGATTTGATTGGACTTCCAATCCGCGTAACAGTTGGTAAAAAAGCAGCTGAAGGCATCGTTGAAGTGAAAATCAAAGCAACAGGAGATACCATCGAAGTTCATGCGGACAATCTCCTTGAAACCCTTTCAATCTTGAACAAATAAGAAAAAGCTTTCTGAGCTCTCACCAGTGTGGTGATGAAACTCAGGAAGCTCTTTTTATTTTTCTTCTTTAAGGCCTTGATCTTTGAAATAGGTAAAGAGATCTTGAGGTTTGCCATTGAGGTATTTCTTGAACTCAGCTGTTTCTTCCTCCCCTTGATCCCCGTAGATGGAAGCAAACTCATCTTTCTTGATTTTTGAGAAGTCAGCTTGTAAGACCTTGGCATAGGATTGTTTATCTTTCGAAATTTGAATGCGGAAGCTAAGACCAGGCTTGCCATTTAAGCTTTTATAGATATCGCTATGTTCTAATTCTTCTTGGTAGATTTCCTTTAACTCGGAAAGATCCATGTCTTGCAAATCTGAGGAAATGGGTTCAAAACTAAGAAAAGTAAAAGAGACAATTTCATCTTTTTTGTAGCCGATTTGAATTTTGTTTTGGTGGTGATCGTTAAGTTCTGTGGAGAAAGTTTTGGTTCGAACGTTCTCTTCTTTTTCTTTTTTCACTTGGGAAGTGCTTTGGCTAGATGTTGTTGAAGCTTTTCCTTTTTCTGCTTGGCCTTGGCTACATGCAGTGAGAGCTAGGAGGCAGATAGAGGTCAATAATATTTTTTTCATAGAAACTCCTTATAGGTTAATGGTGTTCGATCTTGTATGAAACAAGTTTTGAACAGGTTTCATTATACCATAAAAGTTTTAAAAATGAAAAAATATACAAAAATCTTCAAAGTTTGCTTTTAAAAACACCTAAAATCAACAATTTTAATCTATGTGTTGAGTTAATATGAAAGGACAGAGTGTCTTCTTTTATTTCCGGAAATAATACTAGTTGGAGACTACTGGGGCAAGGAATTCAGAAAATATATTACATGTTTATGACAAAATGTTACACAATTGTAACAAAGTTACAATGTTTTATCAGTTAGCCCTCTAAACTTGACATTCTGGCAATATTTCATTAAGATATTTTTAAGTAAATAATACAAAAAGGGAGCAAAAGGTAAAATATACAGTTATCTGGCATTTTACTAATTCGTACTAAAATGTATTGTTTATGAAAAAAAATATAAGGGTATCAGCCCAAAAGGAGAAACATATGGCTCAAATTAAATTAACTCCAGAAGAACTACGTCAATCAGCACAACGCTATGCACAAGGTTCTCAAGAAATCGATCAAATCCTTAACACTTTGACTCATGAACAACAAGTCATCGACGCAAACTGGGATGGATCTGCATTTGATAGCTTTGAAGCACAATTCAACGAATTGTCTCCAAAAATCAAACAATTCGCTCAATTGTTGGAAGACATCAACGCTCAATTGATCAAAGTTGCTGATATCGTTGAACAAACTGACCAAGATATCGCTGCACAAATCCACTAAGATAGTCTTGGAGGTGATCTTACTTCTTGTAGGTAGATCACCCTTTTGTCTTTTGATATATAGAAAATAGGGGTTAGATTCTTAATTCCTAACCCCTATTTTGTATCTATGAATTAGAAAAAGGAAAAGGTATGGAAGTTAAAAATAAAAAATGGTTAAAATACATCGGTCAGAGTGCGGTTGTGCTCCTTTTGATGGGATCTGTCGTGGGTCTTTATACGACGGTTCAAAAGGACCAAAAGCAAAACGAAGCCAAGACTGTGCAAACGACAGAAAACACCAAGCTCAATATTGCGGTTGTCAATGAAGACAAGGCGGTCAAACTGAATGATAAAGAATACAACCTTGGGGCTAGCTATGTAAAGAATATCGAGCGGGATAATTCGCAAAACTGGTCTGTACTCCCTCGTGGAGCTGCTGAGTCAGGGCTTGCAGATGGCAAGTACCAGTTGATGATCGTTATTCCAAGTGATTTCTCAGAGAAGGTCTTGGAAGTGAACGCGGTTAATGCAGAGAAGACAACGGTGACGTATAAGGTCAATGCGGCTGGAAATTCTCAGGTTGAGAACGAGGCCAATAAAGTCGCTAAAGATATCGTTTCAGACTTGAATAGCCAGTTGGTTGATATGTATATGGTCAGCATTTTGAGCAACCTCTATACAGCTCAGAAAAACGTGGAGACAAGTAACAAGATCCAATCCACCAACATTGGTTCTTACCGAAGCAACTTGCTGGATTCGGCCTTGGATTCCAAGAATATCTTCCCAAGTCTCTATAGCTTGTCTACGTCTTCTGTCGAGTCGAACAATGCCTTGAAGACAGTCCTTGAGTCTTATACACAGGCTTTTGATCAATTGACCCAATCTCAGGATCAGTACGGTCAAAACTTCGACACATTGATCAAGCAACGCTCTGAGGATAAGATCAGCCATGAAGAGTTCATGAACCAGCTGATGTCTATGAACCAGTCTGTTGTCAGTGAAAAGACCCAAGAGTTGTATAAGAATCTACAACAAAACCAAGAAGCAATTACCAAACAATTGAGTCAACCAACTGAAACAGAAGGAGATTCTTCAGGGACCAAGACCTATGCAGGCTTGACAAAAGATGTGAATGATCGTGTGGCAGACCTCGAAAAAGGGATCAAGGCAGAACGCGACAAATTAGATGAGCACGAAAAGAACATCGAGTCTACTGTAAAAGCGAAGATCCTTGACTACTATGGTCTAAAAGAAGGAGACAAAGTCACTCTTCGTACCTTGCTTGGAAAGACGAGTATCAAGACATTAAGTGAAGCACGTAATAAAGCGGATGAAGATATTCGTAAAGCAATTGAAAAACTTCCGTCTTTAGATCCTGCTAGTCTGAATTTGAATAAGTATGGGAATTTCAACGCAGCGATTGATTTTGATAGTGCTTTTGCTGGAACGAAGGCGCAAGCAAAAGGGAATGCCGATGAATTAAAACGATTGGCTGCTGAAGTGGATGCTAAATTAACGGCAGTTGCGAATGTTCTCAATGCTAAATCTGGAAAACAAAAAGTTAGCATTCAAGTACCTGCAGGAGTTAAGGTTGATACCTGGACCTATGATGGACAGACTTATGCAGGCAGTGGTGAGCAGGAAGTCGAACTGAAAGATGGCAAACAAATTCAAATTCACCTTGTTGAAGATGGAGGAGCTATGCCGAGCACGATTGATGTTGAAGTCCTTGTGAATGGGGTTTCTTCAACCAGTGTGACCGTATCTGCAGAAGATTTGAAAACAGCTGTCGCTAACTATGCATCGAAAGCTAGTGAAATCGCCTTGGATTATCAACGCGCAGGAGCATTGATCGATGCCTACTATCCAAAAGATGAAAAGGAAAATCGTCATTCGCTCTATGATCCGATCGAAGATATGGATTTGACAGATGCTTTGGTCGATGTCGTGAAGGCTGCCGTTTCAAGTAATATGAAGGACTACCGTAAGAGTATTGAAACGGATGAATCTGGGGATGCAACGAAGAGTGTGAAAGCCCAGTTAGATGGTACACTCCAACAGTTGCAAGACTTAGGACCACAATTGCAGGCCAATCTTCAAGCGATCGAAAACACCAACAAGGATCTAACCCAAAATATCAACGATCAATTGACGCAATATGCAGAGCTTCAAAAACGTTTAGAAGAGATCTCAAAATCACAAGAAACAGTGACACAGGCTCAAACCAAGACCGATGCAGATTTGTCAGCCCTTGGTTCTGAATACACGTCATTATTGAGCTCGACAGAAGGCGTTAAGAGCTCGTCTCGTAGCAATGTAGAAGCGGCTAACTCTACCAATGAAATCTTTAGTCAATTGAACAAAGAATTGGAAAAAGCTCAAGGCAATACAGAGAAATTGTCTAGCAATGCAGAGAGCTTGATGGGTGAATTCGACAAGGAATTGTCTGAAAACGGGAACTTCGTCGAAGCCTTTCGTAAAGTCTTCAACAATGCCTATGAAAACGGAGTACCGAATGAAGTCTTGCTCGACTTCTTGTCAAATCCAGTTGCAGAGAAATCGTCTTCTGTGAAAGCGACCATCAACGTCTACCGTCCATTTATCTGGATCTTTATGTTGGAAGTCTTGAGCCTCTTTACAGCTTATCTCTTTGCGACTCAGCCAATCATCCGTAAGGTTAAGGATCGTTTCAAACTCGATCGTTTGCAAGAATCAGATCTCTTGTCTGTCGGTGTTCTTGTGGGACTTTCTCTCATCCTTGGACTGGTGATCGGAATGATTTCAAGTATTCAACTCTCTGTTGGTCGTGAATATGTACCTTCATGGGTATTCTTAGCGGTTCTAGCAAGCTTTGTCTTAGTACAACTACAATACCTTCTCTTGAAACACTTCCGTGTGATTGGAATGGGACTGGCCTTCTTCATGTTGATCAGCTATGTCTACCTATCAAGTGCGATCGGAACGACCGCGACCTTGTCAGGCCTTCCAGCACTGGTGAAAAATGTTAACCTCCTTTCTATTTTAGAAGGACAGTTTGCGGGTTACTTTGATGGACAAACAGCCGGTATCGGCGTCTTCTTCGGATTGTTGGTCTTCTTCGGCCTTTTGGCAGTTGCCAATATCCTCATTCCTAAGAAGTTTACTCAAACAAAGGAAATTGAATCAAGCTTATGAAAAAAATGATGTATCTTCTCTTTGTCTTTAGTCTCTTGCCAGTAGCTGTTGTTTCTGCAGATGATTTTATTGATAATCGTCTGCAGGTCAACAACTCACGTCTTGAGACAGAGCAGGAAAAGACACTTGGGGGCCAATTGGATGCGACTGAGTCTCTTTTCAATGAGAAGGATCAGAAAAAATTAGCAGATGAAAAACGCAAGCAAGAGAAACAATTGACCGATTCTGACGGCCAGTTGTTTTCTGCTATAAAGGGAAAGAAAAAAACGGGGCCTGAAGCGGACCTGTTCCAGCCTGAAAATCAAAAATTATCTAAATTCGAGTCCAATGTGGAGGACAATTCGGCTAGCCTGTCGGATTTTATTCCAGCCTTGCAAATGCTGGCTTGGAGTGCCCTTCTCTTTGGGATTGCTGGCTATATTTCCTATCGAATCTATAGAAAAGAGGCCTAAATGGACCAACATATCAATGTCACCTTCCGTATGAATGGTGCAAGCCATGACCTCCGAATCCCAACACGGATGGAGGTGCGACGCTTGATTCGGGAATTGGATCAGATCTTTGGGTCTGCCATGGAGCCTAGAAGCAAGTATCAGTTGCGCGTGGTAAATAAGGGCATCTTGCTAGATGAAGGCAAGGTGGTACAAGAGTATCCGATCACGAGTGGTGATCTGATCGAGATTGAGGAGTGGTAAGGTGAAAGAAGAACAATTTACACTGGAAGAACAAGTCTTCCGTTTTGAAAAAGAAGAAACAAGCTGGCGGCTGGACCTTAAGCGTTCAGAAGTGGATAGCCAGGATTTACGCAATTTATGGATTTTGGATCTCCATCATCCCTTGTTTTTAGAGCAGAGCATGACAGCGGATCAAGACCAGATTCATCTGACCTATCAGACGGATGCGCTAGGCTTGAGTGCTGAAGAAATCCAAGAATTACCAGTATCAGACCGTCTGCGTCTAGCCATCAATGTCTTGGATTTGGCGCCGGCCTTGGAGCTTCCAGTGACCTTTATGTTGCATCCTATCAATTTGTTTGTGACCAAGGATGCGCAAGTCAAGATCGCTTATCGCGGGGTTCCGGGAATGATGGTGCCACGCAAGTGGGATCAGGATGAATTCTTGCGTCAGGCCAAGTGCTATGCGGTCACTCTTTTTGGGGACTGGGATTTTATGGAGCTCTATCAAGGCACGCTTGAATTAGAAGATCTGCCTGATTTCTTGGTAGAAATCCGTGATGCTGCTAGCTTAGAAGAGATGAAAGCTCTCTTAGAGAAAGCCTACCAAGAACGCAAGGAAGAGGAAGAAAAGACCTTGACCTTGGTTTCAAGTCGTCAACACCGAATCTTTAAGTTGGCAACAGTATGGCTTTCAGCTGTAGTGGCCCTCTTACTCTTGCCCTTGATTTATTTGGTTTTTTTCCAAGCACCCTTTAAAGAAAAGTTGCTTCAAGCGGATACAGCCTACCTCAAGGTAGACTACACCGGTGTGATAGATGAGCTAGAGGGAGTAGCTCCAAGCAGTCTTCCAACGACACAAAAATATGAGTTGGCAACGTCTTATTTGCAAGGCTTGAATTTCTCAGAGGACCAAAAGAAGGTCATCCTCAACAACGTCACGCTCAAGTCAGACAGCCTCTATCTCCACTACTGGATCTATATCGGTCGTCATGATTTTACCCAAGCGCTGGATACAGCCAAGCGGATCGACGATTCAGACTTGATCATCTATGCCCTTCGTAAAGAAATCAAGGCGACACGTGATAGCGAAAAACTCTCTGGTGAACAGCGCGAGAAGAAACTCTCTGAGCTAGAGGGCGAATACAAGAAATACTGGGATGCCCGCTCTAAACTCTTGGAAGCAGAGACAGATGAAACCAAATCTTCTACTAGCAGCTCAACAACGGCTTCATCTACGGAAGGTTCCTCAACAGAAAGCTCGTCTTCTACAACTGCAAGCTCGACTGAGTCTAGCGAACACAAGGAGTAGTCTATGAAAAAACGTATCATACTCTATAAAAAAGGTTTTCGCTATGAGCTAGCGCTAGAAGAGGGGAAAACAGCGACCGTATCGAATCAAGAAACAGCTCAGTTGACCCTGGCTTCGCAAGAAAATCCCCTTCATTTTCAATGGAGTCAAGGAGAAATCTTCTACCAGTATGGTGAAGACAAGGGTGTGCTTGAAAATAGTACGATCCTTGGGGATGTAGTCTGCTACTTGGCGACAGGAGAAGTCCATACCTATGAACTGCTAGACAAGGAAGAGATCCTTGTAGCAGATGAAAAGGGTGCGGATGTGCGCTTGCACTATCCAGTACGCTTTCTCCTTGCGAAAAAAGAGCAGACTTGGACTTGTCAGCTCTTATCTGGAAAACTCTACCATAACCACAAACTCGTCAGTGAAGCGACTTTTCCACTGGCCTTTGGGGATGAACTTGCCATTGGAGATGTGACCTTTAAGCTCTATCCAGAAGAATTTGGTGTGGAAGGGGCTGTCGAAGTAAGTCCTTATCTGGTGCCACGCTTGCATTCGCGTTACGACTTTTACAAGGACTATCCAGAGTACCACCGGTCTCCGCGGATCATCTACCGGAGTTCGGAAGACAAGATCTTGATCAATCCTCCGGGAGCGGAGCCTCAAAAGCCATCGGATGAACTCTTGAAGTTGATCATGCCACCCCTCATCATGGTTGGGGTGACCCTCTTGATCACCATTTTCCAACCACGGGGGCTCTATATCATCGCGACGGTATCCATGTCTGTGGTCAGTGTGATCTTTTCGGTCCAAGGCTTCTTCAAGAATCGTAAGAAATACAAAGAAGACAAGAAAGAGCGCGTGGAGCTCTACCATCTCTATCTCAAGGATAAGGCCAAGGACTTGGAACAGCTCTCTCGGAAGCAGCGAGAAGGCATGTTTTACCATTTCCCAGCGATCGAAGACTTGACCAAGATGGTCAAACGCTATGACTCGCGGATCTACGAAAAAACACCGCTTCATTTTGACTTTTTGGCCTATCGTTTGGGCTTGGGCAAGGTTCCAACCAGCTATGAGCTCAAATATGGTCAGGAAGAGCGTAGTGGGAAGAAAGATGCCTTGGAAGAAGAAGGCTATGCCCTTTTCCAAGCTCATCAAAAAATTGACAATCTTCCGATTGTAGCCAGCCTTAATCGGGGTCCCGTAGGGTATGTCGGCCCTCGTCCTATCGTGTTAGAGCAGTTGCAACTCCTGGTTGCCCAATTGGCTGTCTTTCACTCTTACCATGATCTGACCATTATTCCGATCATTCCAGAAGAAGAAAAAGAAAGCTGGGATTGGATGCGCTGGTTGCCTCATGCGACTCTGCAAGACATGAATGTCCGTAGCTTTGTCTACAATCAGCGGACACGCGATCAGGTCTTGAACAGTCTCAACCAAATCCTCAAGCTCCGCAAGGCGCAAAAAGAGGAAGAAAAAGCCAATGATACCAAGATCTTCCATCCGCACTATGTGGTCCTCATTACCGATGAGACCTTGATTTTGGACCATGTCATCATGGAGTTTTTCCGTGAGGATCCGACAGAGCTCGGCTGCTCCATCATCTATGTGGCAGACGTGCTCTCATCTCTTTCTGAAAATATCCAAACCGTTATCTCTATCAAGGACCGCAACCAAGGGCAATTGCTCTTGCAAGAAGGGGTTCTTCGGGAGCTTGACTTCCAATTGGATCACTTCCCTGAAGGTTATGACAAGGAAGCCATCTCGCGTGGCCTTGCGCCTCTCAAGCATATCCAACAGCTCAAGAGCTCGATTCCAGACTCAGTGACCTTCCTTGAAATGTACCAGGCGGAAACTTTCAATGACCTCAAGGTCTTGAGTCGTTGGGAGAGCCATGCCCCTTACCAAAGTTTGGCTGTTCCGATCGGTCTGCGCGGGAAGGACGATTTGGTCTACCTCAATCTCCATGAAAAAGCTCATGGACCCCACGGTTTGATCGCAGGGACAACCGGTTCTGGTAAGTCTGAAACCATTCAGTCTTATATCCTGAGTCTTGCCGTCAACTTCCACCCACACGATGTGGCTTTCCTCCTCATCGACTACAAGGGTGGGGGAATGGCCAACCTCTTCAAGGATCTGCCTCACTTGCTTGGGACCATCACCAACTTGGATGGTGCCCAGTCTATGCGGGCCCTCGCCTCTATCAATGCGGAGATCCATCGTCGGGAGCGCCTCTTTGGTCAATATGGGGTCAACCATATCAACCAATACCAAAAGAAATTTAAACTGGGTGAAGCGACCGAACCGCTTCCTCACCTCTTCTTGATCAGTGACGAGTTCGCCGAACTCAAGGTCAACCAACCAGATTTCATCAAGGAGTTGGTCTCTATTGCGCGTGTCGGGCGTTCCCTCGGTGTGCACTTGATCCTTGCGACACAAAAACCTTCTGGGGTTGTGGATGACCAGATCTGGTCTAACTCCCGCTTCAAGCTAGCCCTCAAGGTGGCAGACCGTGGCGACTCTATGGAGATGCTGCGGACGGCAGATGCGGCTGAGATCACCCAGACCGGTCGTGCCTACCTCCAAGTCGGCAACAACGAAGTCTATGAACTCTTCCAAACCGCTTGGTCAGGAGCAGACTACCAGCCTGAGAAGGACCAGCTAGGGATCGAAGACCATACCATCTACTTGATCAATGAACTGGGCCAATACGAAGTCCTCAACCAAGACCTCTCTGGTCTGGATATGGCAGAAGAAATCAAGGAAGTGCCGACAGAGCTGGATGTCATCGTGCAAGAGATCAATCACTTGCACCAACAAGAAGGCATCGCAGCTGTGGCCCAACCATGGTTGCCACCGCTCAAAGAGCGGATCACGCTGGATGAGTTGGAAAAGGTCGTACCGATCGAGGCTTGGCAAAAACGGACAGCTCCAAGCGTCCTGATCGGGGTAGCCGATATCCCGCAAGCGCAAAAGCAAGAAGCTGTTGCTATCGATCTGTCAAAAGATGGGAATATCCTCCTTTACGGAAGTCCAGGTACAGGAAAGACCACTTTCCTCCAGACTGCCGCTATGGATCTAGCTCGCAAGCAGAGTCCAGAAAATCTGACTATGTACCTGCTCGATTTCGGAACCAATGGTCTAGCCCCACTGAGCCAATTGCCGCATGTGGCCGATAGCCTCTTGCTCGATCAGACGGAAAAAATCCAGAAATTCATCCGGATCATCAACCGCGAGTTGGATCGTCGTAAGAAGCTCCTCTCTGAGCATGGTGTCGGCACTATCGCCCTCTACCGTGAAGTGACCGGCAAGCAAGAGCCAACCATGGTCATCCTCATGGACAGCTATGAGTCTATGAAGGACGAGCCTTATGAGACAGACCTCTTCAAGCTCTTCATGCGGATCTCCCGTGAAGGTCTCAGCATTGGTGTGCACTTGATCATCACAGCTAGCCGTCAGAACAACCTACGGGCTCAGCTCTATTCAAACTTCAAGCACCAGCTAACCTTGCCACAAAATGATATCTCTGAGATCCGTGGTATCGTGGGAGCAACGCCACTTGCGGCTACCATGGAAGACATCAAGGGACGGGCACTCATGAAACGTGACGAAGTCGATGTCGTCCAGTTCGCCCTACCAGTCGCAGGAGACAATGATATCCAAATCATCAACAACCTTCGCGATCAAGTCCAAAGTCTCAAAGAGATGTGGACAGGCCGCACACCAGCAGGCATCCCAATGGTGCCAGATGAGTTGACAGAAGCAGCCTTCTACGGACGTGAGGATGTAGCAACCTTGCTGGATGAAGGAAAAGTGCCACTCGGACTGGATCTTGAAACAGTTGAGCCGGTGACATGGGATCCTGATTTATCAAACTTACTTTATTTAACAAGTAAAGAAAGTCAAATGACAAATCTACTAAAACAATTAATCCAGTATGGTCAAAAACATCAAGAGAAATTAGTTGTATTTGCACCTGAACATAATTTCTTACCTAAAATAGAGAATATAGAAATATTAAGTTCAAAAGAAGATGTAATGGATATGATTGGCGGGTTATCATTAAAGGTTTCTGAACGACTAGATAAACGATTGACAGATCATGTAGTGAAAATCATTATCCTTGATTTTGCACATTTTGTAGATGGTTTAGATTCAGTAACACAGCAAAAATTAATCAGTGTATTAGAAAAAGGCTATCGTGTAGGTTACAGTTCTGTAATTATGAGTGATTCAGGTATTTCGAGCCGTTATGATCCTGTAACAAAAGAAGCGAAGAAAATATCACAGGTTCTTTTAGGTCTTCGATATACAGATCAGACAATTGTTACAGCAGTAAATAAACCGATGAGAGAAGGAACGTTGGCTTCTCAAGAAAATTACTATATTAGACAAAATAATTTGACAAAAATTAAAGTTACATTTGATTAGGAGAAAGAAATGAGTAGAGCAGAAATAAATGCACAAATATCACAGGTTCAGGGTGAAATTTCAAAAGCAAGTGAAAAACTATCTAAGTTAAATGCAGCAAAAGCACGTCTAGATGGGGTTGGAATTGATTTCAAATATCTCCCAGAAAATTCTTTGATCATAAAGTTAATTTATCAATTATCAGGGAAACCATACGATACTATGACAACTGATGAAGAAAAAATTATAAACGATACCAAATCAAAATTGATTGACAAAAAAACTTTGGTTATTGGTGAATTAAATTCAGCTATTGCGAAAGAAGCTAGTACAATTTTAATTGCTTCGGTTAGATTATCAAATTTGAGAGCTTCTCTTGCATTAGAAAAGGACTAAGGAGAAAACATGGCAGATATTAGAATATTAAATCGTACCGACTTGGAATCTTATGGAAAGAGTATAAAAAATTTTGCAGAAACTTACAGGACAGAAACGAATGGCTTGTACCGTAATTTCACAGATAAAGCTGGTAGTGATAGTAAAGGTGAAGCTATAAATGCTTATTTTCAGAAATTAAATATGTTGCAAAAGCAAGTCTTTGATGAATTACCAACCGCTATCAAAAGGTATGGATATGTTGTTAATACATACACAGATGCGATAAAAGGTGCTGGGTTTGACGATGAATGTTTCAGTAGTGACTCAGGAGTAGTCAATCTATCGCTTCTATTAAAGGGCGAGCAAACTGATTTAATTACTACTACTTCTAATCAGTTAGATAGTGCTTTTCAACAAGCGGCCGAGGCTATGGAGAGTACTGCAGAGGATACAAAAGCAATCTCCGAGGAAGCGACAAAAGGCTTAGAAGAAGCTGCATCTACTCGAACAAAAAAGGATACAGATGTACAAACAGCGTATAGTAAGTTTACGTTGGACCTTTTGGATGCCACTGCAAAAATATCAGCTTTTCAAGGTATCTTAGAAAATGCTATGTGTATCTCAGAAATTCCAAGTTCAACTGTTTTTACTGCAATTGCCAAAGGATATTTAACTGCAGATCAAATGTACTATTTAGATGTACCTAAAACTAAAGAAGATGCGCAGGCGTTAAAAGCTATTATTAGTGAGAAGCCAGGTGATGTTCTTAAAGTAGATCCAGATAAAATTTCTGAGGAAATGTATACGATTATTGCCAACGAACAAAATGATTGGACTATGGCGAATAATAATGAAATGTGGCAGCATTTCACAAATGCACTCAATGATTATTCTGTTGAGCGAAACCAAAAATTCACCAACAATATATTAATTGGTGAGGATAGATTAGCTCAGACGAAATTAACTGATATGTATATTCTTTATACAAAGAAACCGGTTGAGCCAGTAAATGGCACTCCCGAACAGATTGAAGAATATAATGAATTACTTAAGCAATATAACAGTATGATGGCCACCCATCAAAAGGAGCTTAGTGCAATAAATAGTAATACAGCTCTAATGTATTCTTTACAAGTGTTAGGTGTAGGAACATCAAAAGACGTAAAATATATTGAGAACCTGAGAACTAATGAAGTATATCATAAAAAGACAGCAGCAAGTGTTGTATTGAATAAAAATGGTCAGTTTGAAATCTCCATTAAAAAAGGTGTCTTCAAATTTGATGTAAACTCTTATTATACATCTGAGGAGGAAAAGAATCTTAAATTAAAAGACAGCGATTATAAATGGGGTAATCCAAAAAATTATACAGCTACGACAGAGTACAATAATCTTGGAATGGAAGCTTCTGAGTATAGTAAAAATTTAAGACAGCTGGAAGCAGATAGAGAAAAGGCCCACAATGAATACAAAGATAAACTAGCTGGTGTAATTGGAAAAACGATAATGTCATTTGTTCCATACGGGTCGACAGCTGTTTCGGTAATAGAAACACTGGGTGCTTTAGGTACTGATGGTAGAGACATAGATGTGGATGGTGTTCAATCTAATATTACAAAAGGTGTAAAAAATGGAAGAGATGACTTCAAAAAACAATATAAATTGGCGACTGGAGAAAGTATACCAGATAGCAAGCTTGATAAATATTGGAGTCATTGGAGTAAGGTGAGTTCAGGTCTCTCAGATGGAGTGAAAGCGTATGTTACAAATCAGTCTGAAATGAGTAGGATTGATAATAGTATTTCAAAAGCAAAAGAAAAAATGTTGGAAACAATTTTAGATTATGGTGGTTGGTCCTTAACTCCAGATGGAGAGAAGGTACTTGCTACTGGTAGAATGGGGCAGTATTATGATTTCAATGCAACGCTTAGATCACTTGAGTTGAACGAACATGGATTAACGAACTATATGAAAGAAAACAATATAACTATGGATAGTTTTAATGACGCTATTGACAAATCAATTTCTGAAGATGATAGAAGCAAATACGCAAATGTTATCTCTTATGCTAAAGGTGAACATGAAGCTAAGAAAAAATTGACTTTAGAGACAATGGATGCAGATCAATTAGAAAAATTTACAAATATTGTAAGAAATCTAGATGGCGGTATGTCTGACCTGGAAAAACATTTTAAAACCAAATACCAGATGGAAGAGGTGAAGTCGGATGGTACGAAACAGAAATAAAATTAAACAGAATGTAGTTGTATATTCTAGCTTAATTTTACTAGGAATGGGGTTTATTTTATTTCTTTTTGGTTGCTCAAAATATTTGAAGGAAGATACTAAGAGATCTACTAATGGAGATGAAAATGAATATTTTAATACTTATAATCTTAATGCAGATATCCAGGATTTTCAATTCATCCATGCTAAAAATGGTATAGTAGTTGAATGGAAGTTTGAAAATAATAAAGTAGCAAAAGCAGTCAATTCCCCTGATTGGATTAGAGTAAATCAACATTATCTTGTTAGAGCGAGGGAGAAATTAAGACTAGTGTCTGCCTCTAAAAAAATGAAGTCAGATGAATACTCGTATTTAGATGTCTTTGATTTAACCAATAAAAAAGCCTCTAAGAAAGAAGTTAATACTTGGAAATTAATGGTTAACTATTTAAAAAATGATAATTTTGAATTGGTTGGAACCTTGCCAACTCTAAGAAGGATAGAAAACAATGATTATGTTGTTATTAGAATAAATGATCAACTAACATATCGTTATTTCTTACTTAATCTTAAAACACTTAAAATTGATAAAGAAACAACGGAAGAAGAATTAAATGAGAAGAATAGAGTGTATCTCTTTATTTCTACCCGTAAAGGTTACACTGCTGGAGTTCTTCCATTTGATAATGGTTTTTGGAAGGAAAAATCTTTCAAAGGGGATATCAATTTAAGAGCGTCTTATCCGACAGCATTTAAACTCTTTTCACAACCAGATGCTTTTGCTTATAAAGTAATCAATTCTGAGAATGGTACCATTACGAATGGGAAAGAACTGATAGATCTAGAATCAGAATTTCTTAAATTGGGTTCCTCTGTGTACGATTATGCTTACCTGCCTAAAGAACTGAGTATTGAAAATAAAGATACGAAAATCTCTCAGTTCGATGAGATTCAAAAGTATTATAACGGTAAATCTGTTTCAAATTGGCACTGAGAGGATTAATAGAAAAAATACAAGGAGAATTAAAAATGGGAATGGATTCAACAATTTCAATTGATACAGCGCATATTCAGAGTATCCAGGTTGCTGCAAAAGAACTTGGTGACAATATTAAAGATGGATCTTCAGCTGTATCAGATTCATCTGGGGAACATATTTCATCTGGTACAGATACTATTAAAACTACCGTTGAAAAAGTGGCTAGGGTTGTAAGTAGTCTGAATACATATTTAGATCGTGTAGCTACAGCTTTTTATAGCACAGATGCTTCAATTGCTAACTCCATCTCAGAAGGAGGAATAGTTTCATCATATGGGAATCCAAATTATGTGTCACCGGATAGTGCATCAACACCGGTTACTGAGGCAGAAAGAGAAGCAGCTAAAAATTTACCTTAATGATGTTTATAGAGAACGAATAGTTTAGAATTTTTATCACCCACAGTAGGTTGATGAAAGATACAATCTGGAGAGGACCAAATTGGTTTTCTCTTTTTTGATGTTCAAGGCAGTACGTAGACTAGTTTTTTAATTTCTTACGTTTTCGAAAAATCTTAATGTCGTTGATCAGTTGATGAGCAATCCTAATCTTGCAAACAAAAACAACTGCCTTCCTGACAGTTGCTTTTCTAAGGAGTTTAAGACCTTATTTTAATCTCTTATATTTTGTGGCTCTTCCGATGCCTTCTCGCTGGATCTTGCCTCTTGCTACCAATTTTCTTATTCTTTCATATGCGATAATGTCAAGTATGTATCCAAAAGCAGAAGAAATATTTTCTGAAAAAGAATCCATGATTGGTATTTTGGGTAAAAAAACTGAATTAGAAGAATATTTACCAATTCTTAAACTTTTTGATAGAGAAGGAGAGAATCTATTTTCGGATGTGACAATTCCTGCAGAGTATTCTGTAGATGGTAAGGAATATATAGTGAATAGTCAGGAAGAATTTTTATCGTTATTATATAAGGTGAGAAGAAAGAATGAATACTAAAGAATATTAACCCAGACATGAAGAGAAATCACCACTAGTCCGGTGATTTTTTTGTCTTCACTTCTCCCTCGAATTAATCCTTAAATTGTGATAAAATAAAGGTTACGAATGTTTTTTGACTGGTCTGTTTTTGCATAGAAAGTAGGCCACTCAAAAGCGAGCAAAAGAATCAAGATCAAGGGAGAAACAATGTCCAACATCTTTGAAATTTTAATGGATCAGCTGGATATGCCGCTGGAGATGCGATCTTCCAGTGCCTTTTTGCATGCGGAGATTCAAGAAGTCGTGGTGCACAAGGTCAGTCGGGTTTGGGAGTTCCGATTTGCCTTTGCGGAAGTCTTACCGATCGCTTTGTTTAAGGAATTGCGCCAGCGCTTGAAGGATGAATTTTCAAAGACGGGAAACCAGGCGACCTTTACCATCCAAGTGGCCAATCCGGATTTTTCTGCGGATTTATTGCAGGCCTACTATCGGGAGGTCTTTGAGGAAGGTCCTTGTGCTAGTCAAGGCTTTAAGGGACTCTACCAAGACTTGCAGGTGCGCGCGGAAGGGCAGGAATTGATCATCTCTGGGCCTTCTTCGGTTGATACGGAGCATTTTCGTAAGAACCATTTGCCCAACCTTGCCAAGCAGTTGGAAGCCTTTGGTTTTCCGCATTTCACCTGTCGGGTGGAGTCTGATGAGGAGTTGACAGAGCAAGAAGTGGCACGCTTTGAGCAGGAAAATGAAAAGATTTTCCAAGCGGCCAATGAAGAGACCTTGCGGGCTATGGAATCCTTGGCCCAGATGGCTCCGCCACCAGCGGTTGAAGAAAAGCCGGCCTTTGACTTCAAGGCTAAGAAAGCTGCGGCTAAACCTAAGCTAGACAAGGCTGAGATCACTCCGATGATCGAGATTACGACAGAAGAGAACCGGATTGTCTTTGAGGGTGTGGTCTTTGACGTGGAGCACAAGGTGACACGGACCGGTCGGGTCTTGATCAGCTTTAAGATGACCGACTATACCTCGAGTTTTTCCCTTCAGAAATGGGTCAAAAATGAGGAAGAAGCCCAGAAGTTTGACATGATCAAGAAGAACAGCTGGCTCCGGGTGCGGGGAAATATCGAAATGAACAATTTCACGCGCGACTTGACCATGAATGTCCAAGACATCCAGGAAGTTGTGCATTATGCCCGCAAGGACCTGATGCCAGAGGGTGAGCGCCGGGTGGAATTCCACGCGCATACCAATATGTCGACTATGGATGCCCTGCCGGAAGTCGAAGAGCTGATCGCCAAGGCAGCTGAGTGGGGGCATAAGGCTGTGGCTATCACCGACCATGGTAATGTGCAGAGTTTCCCGCATGGCTTTAAAGCAGCCAAGAAAGCTGGGATCCAGCTGATCTATGGGATGGAAGCCAATATCGTAGAGGACAAGGTGCCCATCACCTACAACGAGGTGGATCTGGACCTTAATGAAGCGACTTATGTGGTCTTTGACGTGGAAACGACGGGACTTTCAGCCATTTACAATGACTTGATCCAGGTCGCCGCTTCTAAGATGTACAAGGGCAATGTCATTGAGGAGTTTGATGAGTTTATCGATCCGGGGCATCCTCTGTCGGCCTATACGACCCAATTGACAGGGATCACCAACGAGCATGTCCGTGGGGCCAAACCCTTGGTGCAGGTCTTGGAGGAGTTTCAGGAATTCTGCAAGGATGCGGTTTTGGTTGCCCACAATGCCACTTTTGACATGGGCTTCATGAATGTCAACTACGAGCGTCATGGTCTTCCCAAGATCACCCAGCCGGTCATCGATACCCTGGAATTTGCCCGCAACCTCTATCCAGATTTTAAACGGCATGGTTTGGGGCCATTGACCAAGCGCTTTGGGGTCGCCTTGGAACATCACCATATGGCCAACTATGATGCGGAAGCGACGGGGCGCTTGCTTTTCATCTTTATCAAGGATGTAGCAGAAAAGCATGGCGTGACCAATCTAGCCAAGCTGAATTTGGATTTGATTAGTCCAGATTCCTACAAAAAGGCTCGGATCAAACACGCAACCATCTATGTCAAGAACCAAACTGGCTTGAAAAACATGTTCAAACTGGTCTCCCTTTCCAATACTCAATATTTTGAGGGAGTTCCTCGGATTCCTCGGACCGTTTTAGATGCCCATCGGGAAGGCTTGATCCTTGGATCAGCTTGTTCTGAAGGAGAAGTCTTCGATGCGGTCGTCTCTCAAGGAGTTGACGTGGCAGTGAAAGTGGCCAAGTATTATGACTTTATCGAGGTCATGCCTCCAGCCATCTATGCGCCCCTCATTGCCAAGGAGCAGGTCAAGGACATGGACGAGCTCCAGACCATTATCAAGAGCTTGATCGAAGTGGGAGATCGCCTCGGCAAGCCTGTTCTTGCGACAGGGAATGTCCACTATCTGGAGCCGGAAGATGAGATTTATCGGGAGATCATTGTCCGCAGTCTCGGGCAAGGGGCCATGATTAACCGGACTATCGGCCATGGAGAAAACGCCCAACCAGCACCCCTACCAAAAGCCCATTTCCGTACAACCAATGAAATGCTGGATGAATTTGCCTTTTTAGGGGAAGACTTGGCGCGCAAGATTGTCATTGAAAACACCAATGCCCTGGCAGAAATCTTCGAACCTGTCGAAGTGGTCAAGGGTGACCTCTATACCCCATTTATCGACAAGGCCGAAGAAACAGTTGCCGAGTTAACCTATCAGAAGGCCTTTGAAATCTATGGAAATCCACTACCTGATATTGTGGATCTGCGGATTGAAAAGGAATTGACCTCTATCTTGGGGAATGGCTTTGCCGTGATTTATCTGGCCTCGCAAATGCTGGTGCATCGTTCCAATGAGCGGGGCTACCTGGTTGGATCGCGTGGATCCGTTGGCTCCAGCTTTGTCGCGACCATGATTGGGATTACGGAGGTTAATCCGCTCTCGCCTCACTATGTCTGTGGCCAGTGCCAGTACAGTGAGTTCATCACTGATGGCTCTTATGGATCTGGTTTTGATATGCCTAATAAGGACTGCCCGAACTGTGGCCACAAGCTCAGCAAAAACGGCCAAGACATTCCCTTTGAGACCTTCCTTGGTTTTGATGGGGACAAGGTACCCGATATCGATTTGAACTTCTCAGGGGAAGACCAGCCGAGTGCCCACTTGGATGTCCGTGATATCTTTGGGGAAGAATACGCCTTCCGGGCAGGAACAGTAGGTACAGTTGCGGCCAAGACTGCCTATGGGTTTGTGAAAGGCTATGAGCGAGACTACGGCAAGTATTACCGGGATGCAGAGGTGGAACGTCTGGCGCAAGGTGCCGCTGGGGTCAAGCGGACGACCGGTCAGCACCCAGGGGGAATCGTCGTTATTCCAAACTATATGGACGTCTATGATTTCACTCCTGTTCAGTACCCAGCAGATGATGTGACAGCTGAATGGCAGACCACTCACTTTAACTTCCATGATATTGATGAGAACGTCCTCAAGCTTGATGTCCTGGGACACGATGATCCGACCATGATTCGCAAGCTCCAGGACTTGTCAGGTATTGATCCAAATGATATCCCTATGGATGATCCAGGGGTCATGGCCCTCTTTTCTGGGACAGAAGTGCTAGGGGTGACAGCCGAGCAGATCGGAACACCGACAGGGATGTTGGGGATTCCAGAGTTTGGGACCAACTTTGTTCGGGGCATGGTCGAAGAGACCCATCCGACGACCTTCGCAGAGTTACTTCAGCTTTCTGGTCTGTCTCACGGTACCGACGTGTGGTTGGGAAATGCCCAAGACTTGATCAAGGCGGGCATTGCCGATCTATCGACCGTTATCGGGTGTCGGGACGACATCATGGTTTACCTCATGCACGCGGGACTCAAGCCTAAGATGGCCTTTACCATCATGGAGCGCGTGCGGAAAGGCATGTGGCTCAAGATCTCAGAAGAAGAGCGCAATGGCTACATCCAAGCCATGAAGGAAAACAATGTTCCTGAATGGTACATCGAGTCCTGTGGGAAGATCAAGTACATGTTCCCGAAAGCCCATGCGGCGGCCTATGTTATGATGGCCCTTCGTGTGGCCTACTTTAAGGTGCATCATCCACTTTATTACTACTGTGCTTACTTCTCGATTCGGGCCAAGGCCTTTGACATCAAGACCATGGGTGCAGGCCTTGAGGCCGTGAAAGCGCGGATGAAAGAAATCTCTGAGAAACGTAAGAACAACGAAGCCTCCAACGTGGAGATCGACCTCTACACCACCCTTGAGATTGTCAATGAGATGTGGGAGCGGGGCTTCAAGTTTGGCAAGCTAGACCTCTATCGCAGTCAGGCGACAGAATTCTTGATTGATGGGGACACCCTCATTCCGCCATTTGTCGCTATGGATGGTCTAGGAGAGAACGTTGCCAAGCAAATCGTGCGGGCGCGTGAAGAAGGAGAATTCCTCTCTAAGACCGAGCTCCGGAAGCGCGGTGGTGTTTCGTCTACCCTGGTTGAAAAGATGGATGAGATGGGGATTCTTGGCAATATGCCAGAGGATAACCAGTTGAGTTTGTTTGATGATTTGTTTTGATGGAGGGAATCCATTCACAAAAGTTGATCAAGTTTCATCTAATTAAGACTTAACAGTAAAACCAGTAGAGATGATTTTTTATGATTTTCATTTCTGCTGGTTTTTAGATATGATAGAGTATAAGTAAGTTTTTATCCAAAGACTATAACTTTAGGAAGTTATATATTGAAATTATCAAAAATGATTGCTATAAATTACTAATAATGATACTCTCAAACAAGAGTAAGCTTAACGGAAGTAGTGTTTGCTATACCTTAATAACTTTTCGATATGGAATGGAGATAAGTATGATTTTAGGTGAAACTTATAGGAAAATAAGA
>NZ_KV818838.1:0-8840 GCF_001815045.1 Streptococcus sp. HMSC065E03
GATCACACCGTTGTTCACAGTGATATCGAATTTATCTGTTACTTCTGCGCCTGTTACTGAGTCGTAAGCTTTGATCTTAGTAGAATCAAGTTCCAATTTAGCTTCATCGTAGTCATCTGAGATTCCTACTGATTGGATATGGTCTTTGTTGTTTGCGTCAAATTTAGTTGTATCCAACCATACTTGGTAAACAAGTTTTTGACCTGGTTTAACTGATTTAGTATTGATATTCGCTTTTTCGTTATTAGATGCATCGTCCGCATATGGGTTCGCATTGGTATCTGCAACCTTGTCTGCCAACTCTTTATCATCATCTAATAATGAAGTTCCAGTTAAATCAAATTCTTTTTCGTTCAGAACATATTTTTCTGGATTGAATTCTGGAGTTTCAGGAGGTGTTACACGGTTGTTAAATTCTTTATCCGCAATTTTGCCTACAGTCGCTACGAGAATCTTAGCTGTTCCGTCGTGTTTCACTGTAACTGTTACATTCGCTTTCATGGTGTCGTATGTAACGGTTGCGTCTGTTCCTTTAACTTCTTCTACTGTGTAGTTGTGTACGCCTTCTTGGCCTTTCTTGAATTCAAGAGCTTTGAACTTAACGTTACCAGCCGCATCATTGCTTACAGTTTCAAGAGTCTTACCTTCTGAATCTTTAAGAACGAAGCTGAATTCGTTAGCTTTCAGTTCACGACCTTCCAAACGTTTAGTGAAGTTGAATTCCACTTCAACTGGAACGTTGTTAACACGTTTTTCAGTTGGTTTGCTTGGTTTTTCAACTTTCTTAGTAGTTGGGTTGTAGTAGTTGACTACTTGAGCCGCAGTATTTTCGATGTCTACACCACCAGGTACATCAGCTTTCACTGTTGTTGGGATGTCGAACTTGTAGTAACGTCCGAATTCGAATTTAGATGTGTCGATGACTTGTGTGTTTTCTGCATCGCCAAGTGACTTAGTGAAGCCATCTTTAAGGGTTGCAGTGATCACACCGTTGTTCACAGTGATATCGAATTTAGCTGTTACATCCGCACCAGTCTTACCATCATAAGCTTTGATTGCTGAACCATCAACATCAACTTTAGCCTCATCGTAGTCATCTGAGATTCCTACTGATTGGATGTTGTCCTTGTTAGCTGCGTCAAATTTAGTTGTATCAAGCCATACTTGGTAAACCAACTTATCGCCACGTTTAACAGTCTTCGTATTCAAGTTTTCTGCTTCGTTGTTTGATGCATCGTCCGCATATGGGTTAGCGTTTGTATCCGCAACCTTGTTAGCCAATTCTTTGTCATCATCAACGAGTTTCGTACCTGTTACATCAAATTTCGCTTCAGAAACAACATATTTTTCAGGATTGAACTTAGGTTCTTCTGGAGGACGAACTGTGTTATTGAATTCTTTATCAGCTGGTTCTGTCACGTTTGTGATCAAGGCTTTCGCTGTACCATCATGACGAACTTCAACTGTTACAACAGCTTTCATTGTGTCATAAGTTACGGTTGCGTCTGTTCCTTTAACCTCTTCTAGTGTGTACTTGTAAGTACCCTCTTGACCCTTCTTGTATTTAAGGGCAGTAACAGTTTCACCAGCTTTATTGGTGTAATCTACTGGAGCAAACTTGATCTTACCAGCTGCATCGTTGGTTGCAGTTGCAATCACAACATTGTCGCTGTCTTTCAACTCGAATGTGAATTCGCCAGCTTTCAGATCACGGCCTTCCAATTTCTTAGTGAAGTTGAATTCTACTGAGATTGGAACACTGTTGACACGTTTTTCAGTTGGTTTGTTTGGTTTTTCAACAGTCTTGCTTACTGGGTTGTAGTAGTTAACAACTTGTGCTGCCTTGTTTTCGATATCTGCACCAGCTACGACATCGTCTTTCACTGTTGCTGGGATATCAAATTTATAGTAGCGTCCAAATTCAAACTTAGTAGTGTCAATGATTTGAGTGTTTTCAGCGTCGCCAAGTGACTTAGTGAAGCCATCCTTAAGGTTAGCTGTCAGAACACCATTGTTATCAGAGATATCGAATTTAGTCGTAACATCTGCACCAGTAACTGAATCGTAAACCTTGATATCTGAAGCATTAACAGTCAATTTATCCTTGTCGTAGTTATCTGTGATTCCTACTGTTTGGATGTTGTCTTTGTTGTTTGCGTCAAACTTAGTTGTATCCAACCATACTTGGTAGTAAAGTTTTTGACCACGTTCAACAGTCTTGGTATTCAAGTTTTCATCTTCGTTGTTGGCAGTTGTATCGACATATGGGTTTGTATTTGTTTCACCATATTTATCTGTCAATTCAGAATCGTCATCAACGAGCTTCGTACCTGTGATATCGAATTTCGCTTTAGAAACAACGTATTTCTCTGGTTGGAACTTAGGTTCTGTTGGTGGAGTGACACGGTTGTTGAACTCTTTATCGGCAGGATCTGTCACGTTTGTGATCAAGGCTTTCGCAGTACCATCATGACTTACTTTAACAGTTACCACTGCAGCCATTTCATCATAAGTGACAGTTGAATCTGTACCTTTCACCTCTGTTACAGTGTAAGTGTACGTACCTTCTTGACCCTTCTGGTATTTAAGGGCAGTGACAGTTTTACCAGCTTTGTTTGTGTAGTCAACTGGAGTGAACTTGAAGTTACCGTCTGCGTCGTTGGTTGCCGTTGCGATCACAACATTGTCGCTATCTTTCAACTCGAATGTGAATTCGCCAGCTTTAAGGTCGCGACCTTCCAATTTCTTAGTGAAGTTAAATTCTACTGAGATTGGAACATTGTTGACACGTTTTTCAGTTGGTTTTTCAGGTTTTTCAACTTTCTTAGTCGTTGGGTTGTAGTAGTTTACAACTTGAGCCGCAGTATTTTCGATATCTGCACCAGCTACGACATCGTCTTTCACTGTTGTTGGGATATCAAACTTGTAGTAACGTCCGAATTCGAATTTAGTTGTGTCGATCACTTGTGTGTTTTCTGCATCGCCAAGTGACTTAGTGAAGCCAGCTTTCAAGTTAGCAGTGATCACACCGTTGTTGACAGCGATATCGAATTTATCAGTTACTTCTGCACCTGTTACAGAGTCGTAAGCTTTGATGTCAGCCGCATTAAGATTTAATTTGGCTTCATCATAGTTATCTGAAATACCTACTGTTTGGATGTTGTCCTTGTTAGCTGCATCAAATTTAGTTGTATCCAACCATACTTGGTAAACCAATTTAGAACCACGTTCAACAGTCTTAGTATTCAAGTTTTCTGCTTCATTGTTTGATGCATCGTCTGCATATGGGTTCGCATTTGTATCTGCGTACTTGTCTGCCAACTCTCTATCATCGTCAACGAGCTTATCACCAGTGATGTCGTATTTTTCTTTAGAAACAACGTATTTCTCTGGTTGGAACTTAGGTTCTTCTGGAGGTGTTACACGGTTGTTGAATTCTTTATCAGCAGCGTCTGTTACGTTGGCAACGATTGCTTTTGCTGTACCATCGTGTGAAACAACCACTTTAACAGTAGCAACCATTGTGTCGTATTTGACAGTTGCATCTGTACCAGGAGTTTCTTCAACTGTGTAGTTGTATGTCTTACCAAGATCATCACGACCGAATTCAAGAGTCTTGAAGACGATCTTACCAGCAGCGTCATTCTTCACGCGTTCAACTTCAACGCCGTCTTTCTTCAATACGAATTCGAATTCGTTCTTTTGAAGTTCACGACCTTCCAAACGTTTCGTGAAGTTCATTTCCACTGGAACTGGAACACTGTTGACACGTTTTTGTGTTGGTTTTTCAGGTTTTTCAACTGTCTTGCTTACTGGGTTGTAAACGTGAACTGTTTGGTTGGCTGTATTTTCAATATCAGCACCAGCTTTAACAGATTCTTTCACAGTTGCTGGAATATCAAATTTATAGTAACGTCCAAATTCGAACTTAGTTGTATCGATAACAGGAGCGTTTACTTTGTCTTTGATAAATGCTTCCTTAGAAGTTGCAGTGATGGTGCCGTTTTCAACTTTGATGTCGAATTTATTGGTTACTTCTGCACCAGTTACTGAATCGTATGCTTTGATGTCCGCTGCATTAACGTCCAATTTTTCTGCATCGTATGTATCAGATACACCAACGTATTGGATGTTGTTAGCTTCAGTAAATTTCGTAGTATCAAGCCATACTTGGTAAACCAATTTAGAACCACGTTTAACTGTCTTGGTATTCAAGTTTTCTGGTTCGTTGTTAGTTGTCTTGTCTACATATGGATCTGCATTTGTTTCAGTGTACTCATTTGTCAACTCATCGTCGTCATCCATCAACTTGTTACCAGTGATGTCATATTTCTCTTTAGAAACGACAAATTTTTCTGGTTGGAATTTTGGAGTTTCTGGAGGAGTAACTTTGTTGTTGAATTCTTTATCTGCAGTACCATCAGTAGCCTTACCATTGGCATCTTTACCACCAGTTGATGTCACGTTTGTAACAGTTGTCAATGAATGACCGTTCTTGGCAACTTCAACAGTCACTGTAGCCTTCATTTGGTCGTAAGTCATTCCAAATTCTTTGTTTGCCGGAATCACTTCTTCTACAGTATATGTGTGGGTACCAACTTTTGTATTGTCAAATGACAATTCTGAGAAGGTAACATTACCGTCAGCATCATTTTTCACTGTTTCAACTTCGTTACCAGCAGCATCTTTCAATACGAAGCTGAATTCGCCTGCAGCCAATTTACGACCAGCCAATTTCTTAGTGAAGTCAAATTTCGTTACAACTGGAGAAACCACATAGTTGTTAAACTCAGTGTCTTCTGGCATTGTAACAGCTGCGCTCAAGAGACCTGTAGCTGCATTTTTGGTTACATTAACGGTTACGACTGCGTTCATTGGATCGTAGTCGATGTTTGTATCTGTTCCAGCTTTTTCACGCACAGTGTAAGTGTGTTCACCTACAGCGTTGTATTCAATTGCATCAAATGTGATAGATCCATCTGCTGCATTTTTCTTGGTTTGAATCACATTGCCATTTTCAAGCAATTCGAATGTGAAGGCATCCTTTGTAAGCTCTTTCCCTTCAAGACGTTTAGTGAACTTGAATTGAGCTTGAGCTGCAGCAGGTGTGAAGGTGTTGTTGAACTCTGTATCTGCAGGAAGTGTGTTTGTTGCTTTAAGAACATGACCTTCCTTAGTAACAGTGATTGTTACTTCAGCTTTCATTGGGTCGTAAGTCATGCCAGTTTCTTTATTTTCTGGGATAACTTCTTCTACAGTGTACTTGTGAGTACCAACTTGAGTATTATCAAAGGTCAAATCATCAAAGGCTACAACACCTTGTTTAGTATTGGTCTTGGTTTGAAGAGTCTTACCATTTGAATCTTTCAATACAAAGCTGAATTCGCCTTCTTTCAACTCACGGCCTGCAAGGGCTTTGCTGAAGTCGAAACGAGTCTTAACTGGAGCTACTGCAAAGTTGTTAAACTCTGTATCTTCAGGCATTGTAACCTTAGCAGTCAAGACACCAGATGCAGCATCTTTCGTAACGTTAACTTTTACGACTGCATTCATATCATCGTAGTCGATGTTTGTATCTGTTCCAGCTACTTCACGTACAGTATAAGTGTGTGAACCTTCTTTATCGTAAGAAATCGCGTCGAATTGGATGGTTCCATCAGCCGCATTTTTCTTCGTTTGGATGACATTACCATTTTCAACCAATTCAAATGTGAAGGCATCCTTCGTGAGCTCTTTCCCTTCCAATTTCTTAGTGAACTTGAATTGAGCTTGTGTAGCAACAGGTGTGAAGGTATTGTTGAACTCTGTGTCTGATGGAAGAGTGTTAGTTACTTTAAGAACGTGACCTTCCTTCGTAACTTTAATCGTTACTTCAGCCTTCATTGTATCGTAAGTCATACCAGCTTCTTTATTTTCTGGAATAACTTCTTCTACAGTGTATTTGTGCGTACCAACTTGAGTATTGTCAAATGTCAAATCATCAAAGGCAACTACACCTTCTTTAGTGTTTGTCTTTGTTTGAAGAGTCTTACCAGTTGAATCTTTCAATACAAAGTTGAATTCACCAGCTTTCAACTCACGACCAGCAAGAGCCTTGCTGAAGTCAAATTTAGTTTTAACTGGAGCTACAACGTAGTTGTTGAAGACTTTATCATCTGCGCTTGATTTGAATCCACCTTCAGCACTGTATTTAACTGAAGCTTCTAAATCACCCGCAGCATTTTTCTCAGTTACAGTAACTGTCATTGTAACAGTCATTGCATCATAATCGACGTTTGTATCTGATCCTTTAAGCTCAGTGATTGTGTATTTGTATACACCAGCTTTGTTAAATGTCAACTTACTAAATGTAGCTTTACCATTTTTATTAGTTACAGTTTCTTCATGTCCTGAAGTTTCTGGAAGTCCTGAAGTTTCTGGAAGCGAACTTTTTCTTTCTTCTTTCTTTTCTTTAATCTTGAAGCTAAATTCACCATCAACAAGTACACGTCCTTCCAATTGTTTTTCAACTTCAGGAGTGACTGTTACAGGCTCTTGTTTCACATAGTAATAGATTGGTTGTTTATACGGTGTCAAAGAGTTGAGCAAGTCAACGTTGGTACCGATACCATTTACTCCACGAACCAATTGTTCGTTTGGAGAAAGGTGACCGATGTTATCCCCTAAGAATGGTACGAATACCGTTTTATATGGTGTATATCCAGCAGCTTTTTGGAAGTCAAATGGAACTTCCTTACCATTTGCATAGGTTACACCTTTGCTATCTGTGAAAGGAATGGTGTTAAGAGGTGATTTCTTAACATTTAATTCTTGTTTGTTATAATCACCAGGTTTAATCGGTTTGGTTTCTGCTAGCAACATGTAGCCGTCAGTGCTCAAGGTACCATCAGAACGTTTGCTTTGTTGTTTTGGATCTAGAAGATAAACGCGAACAACTACAGTTCCATCTTCCCCTACGATTTCTTTGATCCGTTTAATTCCTGCACGCTCAGCGTCCATGAATTTTGTACCAACTTTGTAAGGGCGACTTACATAACCTGATTGATCATTTGCATCAGCTGCTTGATACAATTTATATCCATCAAATTGGCGTTCTCCAGATGCTGTGAAGTTTTGACCTTCCATAGCTTTAGTTGTATATCTAGCTAAGTCTACTTCATTACCATTTTCTTTATAGTCTTGAACTGTTACGTCAGTTTTATTTGCATTGAATGTAGGATTGTTTTTATCAACTACTTTATAATAAGTTGTTTTATTAATTGCTTCTGGTATTTTAGCATTAGTATCTGTAATCGTACGACCATTATAAGCTGGTTCTACAACGTTAATGATATCTGTTGATGTACGAGCTGCATAAACATCATCGTATAATTTTTTCTCATCGGGAGTTAGGTTATGTCCAGGTGCTACTAATGCTTGGATACTTGCCCCAACTTCATATCCAAATTGAATAAATGGTTGGTCCGTTTTACCAGGTCCAGCACCTAAACCTTTATCATAATCAACTTGCCAAGTTAATTCTCCCCTAGAGGCTGCCTTGGTAGTTGTGAATTTTTGAATACCGCTTGAAGCTGTAATGGTTCTAGTTTCTACTACATTACCAGTCGTTTTATCGATCAATTCAACCGTTGTATCGGTAGAGTTATCAAATCTCTTATACGCACGTGTGTAGTAGTTTGTATTGTAACGTTCGTTAAAGCGAGTAAGGTCTACGATACTGTATGTATAGACATCGCCTTCTTTAGCAGCATATCCTGATGGTACTGTTTGTGAACGAACACTTGCACCGTTAGGATCCGTCATATCAGGTGTAGCAACTTCACCGTCTTTTAAGAAAGTTGCTACAGCAACTGGCTCGTTATTGTGGTCTGTAGCAGCACGACGGCTACGACGACGACTACTTACTGCTAAAGCTCCTGCATTTGTACGTTCTGTAGCAGCGTTTGCTACAGCCGCAGCAGCATCTGTACTTTCTGCTCTTTCTGCTTGTGCAGCTGCTCCCGTACCAGTGATTGGAGCTGCTGAACTTACAGTTGCTGAAAAAGTAGTTGTTGCAGCTGGTGTAGTTGCTTCTTCTCTTGCAGCTGCTCTTTCTGAGCTTTCACCTGCTGCAGCACGTGTTGCAGTAGGTTGTGCTGTAGTAGAAACTGTGGTAGAAGCTGGTTTAGAGCTGGTTTCTGCCATTTTCGCTGTTGGTAGAACGATTTCTGGCAATGAACCAACGTTTAGTGGTTTTGAAGCTTCTTCAGTTTTTTTAGTTTCAGCTGGCGCTACCTGTTTTTCTGTAGCAGCTGGTGTTTTAGCTACTTCAGCTTTTTCAGTTGCTGGAGCTGGTGTTTCTGAAGTTGCAGCAGCAGTCCCAGAAAGGTCAATTTTGGGAACTGATCCCCCTTCCCCGTATGCCTTAGAAGCAGCTGGTGCTTCTGCTTGACTTGACTCTGTTGTAGCAGGTTGTGCTGCTTCTGAAGCTGCTGTTCCCGCAGATTCAGAGGCTGCTGTTGCCTCATCCGCTGACGCAGATTGAGCTCCTGCAGCAAAGAGCGCTGTTCCTAAGAGAACAGAACAAACCCCAATGCTATATTTTCGTAAAGAAAAGCGTTGGCGTCTATTGAAAATATCCTTCATTTATAGGATCTCCTTTTTCATATTTCATGATTCCATGATACAAATAAAATTGTAACATCCTTGACATCAAGAGTCAATCTGTCGAAATAAAAATGTAACATTCTTGTTAAAATGTCATATTATACCACATATTTTTTAATATTTTGTGCCAAATTGTCACATTTTTTCCTATCCGGTTCACTTTTTTACACTAAAAAAAGAATACGGGAAAACAG
>NZ_KV818838.1:8940-19062 GCF_001815045.1 Streptococcus sp. HMSC065E03
GTCTTCCTATACTCTTCTCTATGTTTATTTCACTTCTGAAATCAAACCAGTATCCACATCATACACAGCTCCTGAAATCACCACATCCTCTGGAATCAAAGGGGAAGCTTTCAAAATCTCCATATCTTCACGGACACTCTCTTCAATGTCTTGAAAGGGGAGGAAGTCGCGTTCTCCCACATCTACTCCCAGTTCTTTCTTTAGATGCTGCCGGAAAGCTTCGTTTTCAAAGGTTTGTGCGCCACAGTCTGTATGGTGCAAGACGACAATTTCGCGGGTCCCCATCTGTTGCTGGGAAATAACCAAGGAGCGGATCATGTCATCTGTCACGCGCCCTCCAGCATTCCGCAAAATATGGGCATCTCCAAGAGCCAGGCCCAGTGCTGGTGCCACGTGAAGGCGGGAATCCATACAGGTCACGATGGCAACTTGTGTTTTGGGCTTAATCGGAAGACGGAGATCTCCATGCAACGCTACATAAGCTTGGTTGGCTGTTAAAAAATTATCAAAATAAGACATGGTCTCTCCTTCATTCCTTTGAAATTCAAACCATCTATTATTTTACCATATCCGATCCTTTCTGTCAGGGGATACCTCCTGTCATCTGTCACATCTGAAAAAAAGCCTTAAACTTCCCGTTTAAGACTTCTCTACTATTAAAATTAAAATACTTTCTTCAAGACTTCAGACAGTGTACTCACACCGACCACTTCGATCCCTGATGGTGTCGAAATCCCCGTCAGAGAGTTTTTTGGAACATAAATCTTGGTAAAACCGAGCTTGGCAGCTTCATTGATCCGTTGTTCGATCCGGTTGACCCGGCGGACTTCTCCTGTCAAGCCTAGCTCTCCGACAAAACATTCCTGCGGGTTGGTGGGCTTGTCCTTGTAGCTGGAGGCAATGGCTACGGCTACGGCTAGGTCGATAGCTGGCTCATCCAATTTGACGCCACCAGCTGACTTGAGGTAGGCATCCTGATTTTGAAGGAGCAAACCCGCTCGTTTTTCTAACACCGCCATGATAAGACTAGCCCGATTGAAATCAAGCCCCGTTGTCGTCCGCTTGGCATTCCCAAACATGGTTGGCGTCACCAAGGCCTGCACTTCAGCTAGAATCGGACGTGTCCCCTCCATGGTAACCACGATAGAGGATCCGGTCGCACCATCCAGGCGCTCTTCTAGAAAGACCTGACTGGGATTGAGGACCTCAACCAAGCCACCTGATTGCATTTCGAAGATACCGATCTCATTGGTCGAGCCAAAACGGTTTTTGACCGCTCTCAGGATCCGGAAGGTATGGTGGCGTTCTCCCTCAAAGTAGAGCACCGTATCCACCATGTGTTCCAGCATCCGAGGACCCGCCAAGGTTCCTTCCTTGGTCACATGCCCCACGATAAAGATGGCGATGTTATTGGTCTTGGCCAGCTGCATGAGCTCAGCCGTGACCTCGCGTACTTGAGAGACTGATCCCTGAACCCCTGAAATCTCAGGAGACATAATGGTCTGAATCGAGTCGATGATGAGGAAGTTAGGCTGGATTCGCTCCACCTCAGCTCTCACGCTCTGCATATTGGTTTCTGCATAAAGATAAAACTCACTGTCGATATCTCCCAAGCGCTCAGCTCGAAGTTTGATCTGCTGAGCTGACTCCTCTCCACTAACGTAGAGTACCGTTCCCACTTGAGATAGTTGGGTCGATACTTGAAGAAGCAGGGTCGATTTCCCAATTCCTGGATCTCCCCCGATGAGAACGAGACTCCCTGGGACCACACCGCCACCAAGGACGCGGTTGAATTCTTCCATCTCGGTCTTGGTCCGGTGAACATTGATAGAGGTCACGTCCGCCAGTTTCATAGGTTTGGTCTTTTCACCCGTCAAGGACACACGCGCATTCTTAACCTCTGCAACCTCGACTTCCTCGACAAAAGAAGACCAAGAACCACAGTTGGGACAGCGCCCTAGGTATTTGGGTGAGTTGTAGGCACAATTTTGACAAATAAAAGTCGTTTTTTTCTTTGCGATAATAAACCTCTTTCTATATCTCTATCTCACATTCAATCACTTGGCAAAAATCAATCTTCTCATTTGGCACAAACTGGCGCATAAGCATGCGATGGGCTACAACTACCACAGTTTGATGTCCCCGATACTTAGCCATGCATTCTAGAAAACGAGACTTCATCTCTACAGCTGTCTCATATTGAACAGGAGAATTTGGGAGCAACTCCCCCTTGTTTTCTAAAAACAGACATCTAGCTGTTTCAAAGTTCTCTATACCTGTTTCATAAACCTGCCATTCATGCAATAATGGCTCTACCCTCAAAGGAAGGCCAGTAGCACAGGATACATAAAAAGCCGTTTCTAAAGCTCGCGTCACTGCAGAAGACACCAGGATATCAGCTGAGCCAAATAAAGGATTTTTGCAAAGTTCCTGAGCTTGTTGTCTTCCTTTCTCAGATAAGGGTGCCAAATCTATCCCGAATCCAGTATAGGAACGCTCCTCTAACTCACGGTAATTTGGCTCCCCGTGACGGATAAAAATAATTTTCATATTAAGATCCCCATAAAACTATCCAATCTTGATTCCGCAATCTTGCCACTGCTTCAGTGTTTTAGAGAATTTCTTCTGGTTGGCAACTCCGACAGCAGACAAATCGACAGAAACCTGATAATTCTCCTTGACAGCTGCCAAAACGGAAGCCTTGACACAGCCATTGCCATCCACCCCTATAAACTCTATGCTTTTAGCACCGTTTCCCTCTAAAAAATCTTTTAAATCTGGATTAGTAAAGCAAGAAGCCCGACGCTTCTCAAAAATACGAGAAGATACAACCAGCAAGCCGGTCGTAAATTTCTTCTTTCTATCTTTTCTCTCCCAGAAAAAAC
Source organism: Streptococcus sp. HMSC065E03 (assembly GCF_001815045.1). NCBI lineage: Bacteria > Bacillati > Bacillota > Bacilli > Lactobacillales > Streptococcaceae > Streptococcus > Streptococcus sp. HMSC065E03. Next base: position 11,826 of record NZ_KV818838.1, read on the forward strand.
GATTGAGAATATAGATAACTCGTTCGCTAGGATAGGTAGCAATTTTGTCATTTACAGCTGCAGTCAGTTCTTCATGATATGCTTTTCCTACAGCAACATAATCTGACTGCATGTCTACAACTAATAAATAGTCTGCCATTTTATTCCTCTATTTCCCCGTACTTCCAAAGCCACCCGTCCGCACGCCATCCGCCTCATCTCCATCTGCAATTAAGAAAGGAGCAAAGACAGCCTGAACCACACGTTCTCCAACTTCAAGAACAACTTCTTGATCGGTGATGTTTTTCATCTGAGCAAAGATATGGCCTTCATTTCCTGGATTGCCATAATAGTCTCCATCGATAACGCCCACAGAGTTGATTAAGACCAGGCCTTTTTTACGAGGGTTAGAGGAACGGTCATAGAGATAGAGCACCTCAGTCGGTTGCATATAGGCCTTGACCCCAGTTGGGACGAGGACGATTCCCCCAGGAGCAATCACCGTGCGTTCTGCCACCTTTAAGTCGTAACCAGCCGCATGAGCTGTCTCCCGTTTTGGCAACAAGTCCTGATTAGTATAGCTTGATACAAGTTCAAATCCACGAATTTTTGTCATCATAATTCCTCTTTTATCTAAATAGTTTCCATCTCTTCTATTATACCATCACTTTGCCCTAGCGTCTTCTCTATACTACTATTCGTATTTTTTGAGTAAAAACCTCCTTTTTCACCTTCATTATTTGTAAATTGTATGGCACTTTCATGGTTGTTTTCTAAAAGAAAGTGAAAGTTAATGAAACGGCTTAAATAACCATAATTCCTGCCTAATTTTACCAATTTTAGCTTGAAGCTAATTATTATTTTTGCTATAATTCCCTGTGTAGGGAATAATTTTAAAAATAAAATATTTTACCCTATAAAATTATTTAATGGAGGTCGTGTCTCAGCACTCAATTCTAATTACCAACAGATAGGATTTGAAAGGTCCATATCGTTAAAAGTAATCAGGTATTGATGATTAGGCACTAATTTTTTTATGAAAAGGGAAGATAAGATGAAGAATAGGAATATCAAAATTTTCTCATTTGTCCTTTGTTTAGTGGCCATGCTTTTCGCTTTAGGTCTGAATCGCACTTCAGCAGAAACTCCTGGAGTGTCAGTAAGCGGAAAATTGGTCGATACAATCAAAAATATCAAAGTTACCAATAATGAAGGTGGCAACCTTGATTGGGAATTAGGACAATGGGCAACATTTCGTATCAATGCTGATTTCGACTTAGCTGGTAAGAATGTCAAAAAAGGTGATACGACTGATCTCACCGTTCCAGATGCTTTGATCATTACGTCGCAAAGTTTTGAAATTCGTGATGTCAATACGAATGAGGTCATTGCCCACGCAACGGTTGACAAAGACAATAAGAAATTGTCATTGACTTACACTGACTATGTCGAAAAACACTCAGATACCCAGGGATCCTTCTTCTTCTATGCGCGGATCGACTTTAAGAAACACCCTCAACAAGGGGAAGTCCCTGTTGAAATTACCGTCAATGGAGAAACCAAGATCGGCGGGAAGGTTACCTTTAAAGGAGTCGGAGACGGTAACCCAACTCCATTATCAAAAACTAGTTGGGTGAATGACAACGACCATAAAACAGTCACCTATACTATTTCTGTTAATAAAAGTAAACAAAATATCAAAGAAGTCACTATTGAAGATCATTTGAGATTTACAAATGCTTCCTATGTAAAAGACAGCATCAAAGTCATCAAAGGGAAGTTCTCATTTGAAGCAGGTGAATGGGTCTTTTCAAATCGTGTTGATGTAACGGATCAACACCCTGTTACCATCAGTGAAGATGGTCAATCTTTTGTTGTCAATCTGGGGGACATTAGCGAAAACGATCAATATCGGATCGATTATGATGTTCGCTTAAATTACGAGCCTGTAGACGGGGAACTTCTTAAAAACGATGCTACCCTTAAAGGAAAGCAGTTTGAAACAAAAGATGTGACAAACACAGCCGCTGTCCAAGTCGCAGGAGGATCTGGTGTCGGTTATGTCTTTACAATTCATGTCCACAAGGTAAACGATGAAAGTCAGCCACTTGCTGGAGCTAAGTTTAAAATCGTTCGTCAAGCCAACAACCAAGTGATTGGGGAATACGTTACAGATGAGAACGGAGATATTACGGTTAATGCGCTCTTAAAAGATAAATACATCTTAACAGAAACCGAGGCCCCTGCGGGTTATACGATCAAGGAGGCTGACACCGTCGTAAATGCTGAAGATTTTGGTAAGGATCATAAGGTTACGAAGACGATCGTCAATCCAAAAGAACAGACAACGACTACAACAACCACTACAACTACTACTACGACAACAACCTCTACAACGACTCAAGAGCCGACAACAACTACTACGACGACTCAAGAGCCAACAACGACTACGACAACAACTGAGGAACCTACACCTACTACCACTACAACAACTCCAGAGTCAACAACAACTTCAACAACAACTGAAGAACCTACAACAACGACTACGACGACTCAAGAGCCAACAACTACAACAACGACGACAGAAGGTCCAAAACCTACGCCGACTACGACAACAACTACAACGACGACTACAACCACGTCTGAAAAACCAGTGCCGACTCCAACGACCACTACGACAACAACTCCAGAAGGGCCAACAACGAATACGACCAAACCTGGTAACCCAGATGATTCTGGCACCACAACTTCAAACGGAGGTCGCAAGACATTCCTGCCAAAAACAGGTGAAGCAGTCGCTACTGGTGTCATCTTGATCGGTGTTGCTATCCTATCAGGAGCCGTCATCTTGAAACGCAAGATTTCTAATAACTAATCGTTTGCATTGCGGATCATATAAAAAAGGATCGCATCCCATTGGATGCGATCCTTTTTTGTGTTGATCACAGTTTTTGATACTCTCACACCTTATTGTCCTTCATTACTTCTGCTTCGTCTCATTTGAATGACGAGGTAAGCAACAGAAACAATAGATAGCAAGGCACCCAGGATCACGCCTTTTTGTCTAAAGACGAATTCAACCTTATGATTTCCCTTTGAGATTGGGAAGGATAAGAATGCATTCCATGCTTTTTCGGTTTTGACAAACTTCCCATCCACTTTCACTTTCCAGCCATCGCTGTATGGAATGGAAGTCATCATATAGTTACTATCATCTGTGATAGACACATCGCCAACAATATGGGTATTTGAAAACTCGGTTACTTGTAAACCTTGTTTCTTCCGGTTTTCTAATACCTGTTGAATCTGATCAACGTCGGCACGATAAACACCTGCATTGCTCATATCAATGTGATCTGTTCTAAATCTAAATTCAATAACGGTTTCTTGGTTTTCAGTTTGATCTGTCAACTGCCAAATTTGTCTTTGCGTAAAAATTTTAGCATTGAGCAACCATTTATTATTGAGTAAAACCGAGTAATCTTGGTTTTGGATCAAAGATACAGGAGTAAAGAAATAATAGGTGTAATTGGTACGTGGAGTGACCTTATAACGAATAATGGCATCTTTTGACGAATCCGCTCTCTTATAGATGGCTTCTCCCGTTTCCTTATTAACCTTTTCTTCGATCACATTTTCTGTCTCGATCGAGCTGAACGCCAAGGGTTTAAAGTACTCAACGGTATCATTATTGGCCTTTTGATGCCCCTCCATGGAGTTCAAAATGATATTCTGGTTAGCAAAGGCATTATTGGCACCAAATTGAATATTTCTTACCAGACTGTTAGTCCCGTATGCAAGTGGGAAGGAATTTGGATTCTTATAGACGACATAACGCTTGTCCTCATAGACCTTGTCTGTGAAATAGCGATGCAGATCAAAGCGGTCTGTAAATCGATAAAAGTACATCTTATCCGGATTGGCTTCAATCTCCTTGGGATCAAAATCCTTGGCACTCATAAAGTAACGAACACCATATAAAGCATCTGTCAAAGGTGTCCCGTTTGAATATTGGGTCGCCGCATTGACTCCAAGATCTCCCATGAAAGCAAAGTGATCCATGGTGCTACGTTCCAAACTTGAGCTAAAGGTACTTAAGCCTGGATAGGACACCAAGGAAGGAACAGTTCTGGAATAGGCAAAATCTGTGGCAATCCGATAGAATTTTTGATCTGCATTTTCTTGGATATTGTCTGTCACGCGCTTGACCGAAACAGTCGCATCTGCAAACTTGTGCACATCATCATACCCAAATGTTACTTGGGACAAATAGGCATTATAGCCAAACTCGAAGATTGTGAGCACAGATATGACAATCATGGATAAACGTGAGATCTTAAAGTTTAGGATAAAGAGAATGCTCAGGTAGAGCATCGCTGTAATCCCCACTTGCGACAAGAGATAGCCTGTCTTTAATAAGACAGCAGCTAGCACTAAGATGACCGCTGCTAGAGCCATTCGAATCATTTTTTCCAATTGGCTCTTCTGAGATTTTTCCCAATACGCATAGAAGATGAAGCAGGTCACCGCTGCTATTCCCAGAACACTTAGAATAGAGAACTTGGAGAGGAAACGGCTGATCGCTTGCGGTTGAGTCTTTGAGATAAAACTATACTGATGGAAATAGAGATAGACTACCGACAAGAGCAAGCCCAAGCCGATGATGCAGTTGGTTCGTTTGGAAATAACGATCTTCTGCTTCATCGCTTGATAAGCTAGGACTAGCATAAAGAATGAAAACAGCCAAGAAAAACGGAAGAAGAAACCAGCTGGGTTTTGTCCCATATGCCATATCTTACTGACAAATTCATTGACAAAGGAAATCAGGAAAATGAGGGTAACAATCCCTGCAGCCCATTTTTTGGCTTTTCCAACTTTTTGCGATAGGAAATAAAAGATAAAACCAAGAAAGCCGAGCGCTCCAATATAAATATTGGGAAGGTTGGGACCCGCTGACCACCCTGATGTCGTATCAAAGCCACCAACAACCAACTTAGAAAGAATATCTAAAGGGTTAATTTGGAAGGCAAATGAGAAGGTCATGCCTCCTCCAACTTGCCCCTTACTTTCAATCAGGTTGAAAAATACAGGCAAGAGCAAGACTGAGGCTGTCGCAATCCCAATAATCGAATAGATCACCGCTTGCAATAAAGGGATACTAAAGTTTTTAATCTTTGCCTTTAGATCTCCCTCAACCAGCAATCTTGGCGATACATAGTAGCAGGCATACAGAGCGATGAAAATGGAGATCATATAGCCCATATAAAACTGAAGCAAGACCGTCAATCCCAGAGCAAAAGCATAGCGATAAGGAGATTTCCCATCTAATAATTCTTCCAAATACACAATCACAATAGGAAGCATGATCATGGCATCATAGAAGATGACGTTCATCTGATAAGAAACCAACATTCCTGACAAGGCATAGGCTGTCGAGAATAATGGAACCAACCATTTTCTAGATTCTAATCCTTTGTAGCGCTTGATTAAAAGGAAAGCAAAGGATAGACCGATTGCCCCGTAGCGGAGCCAAATGGTTAAAAATACTGCTGCTCCAAAATATTTGAGGGGAGCTAGAATATAGATGATGTTGAAGGGACTCATTAAATAGTAGCCGAGCACACCGATCATATCTCCACCAAGAGACTTGGTGAAAGAATAACTCAAACTAGATAGATCCCCCGTCAAGATGGCATTTTTTAGCAAGCCAAAGAAACTGATATATTGCTGTCCAAAGTCAACAGCCATCAGACTCTTACTCCCAAAAGGATACATCCCTATAAAAGCCCACACAATGAGCATGATGGTCATTGGGAGCAGGGCACTTGTAGCATAGAGAACTTTCTTTGGATGTTTTTTCCAAAACTCTTGCCAACGCATGAACCAGATTAACATGTTTTCTCCTATCTTCTTTAGCCGATATGATTTTTCTTCGCTTGTTCGATATTGGTCTCTTCAATGATGAAATGAGGACGACGCTTCACTTCGTAATAGATCTTGCCAATATACTCTCCAAGAATTCCGATGAAGATGAGTTGCACTCCACTAAATAATATAATAGCCGCAATCGTTGTGAAATAACCACTCACATAATTCCCAGCAGCGAAGATATATTTCATAAACTCAAACACTAGATATAAAAGAGCCAGCCCTAAACAGATGAAACCGAATTGAATACAAACACGGAGAGGACGATCATTAAAAGAAATAATTCCTTGAATCGCATAATTCAAAGATTTCTTAAAACCAAACTTGCTCTTTCCAGCCTTACGGGTTTCATTCTTATAAGGAATTACTTTCTCTTTAAAACCAATCCATTCATACAAACCTTTATTAAAGCGATTGTACTCTGGCATTGACACAAAGGCTTCCATGGCTTTTCGGCTAAGCAGTCTTAATTCAGATTTCCCATCTGTTAGGTGCACATCCATGGAGCGATTTGACAAGAAGTAAAACAAACGTGCAAAGGAACTTCCTACAAAAGATTCTCCTTCACGAGTTCGTTGGCCACTAACAATATCATAGCCCTCATTATAAGCTTCTAAGAATAAGGGAATCAAGTATGGTGGATGCTGGAGATCCCCGTCCATGACCATCACCGCATCCCCACTGGCATATTTAAAACCAGCCAAGATACCGCTCTCTCGTCCAAAATTTCGACTGAAACGGATATATTTGATGCGGTCGTTTTCTCTTGCAAATTCTTCAATTAACTCAAAGGTCTTGTCACTACTTCCATCATCGATGTAGAGGATTTCATAATCAGAGAGCTCTTTCCCTAACATTTGCTCAAGCTGATTAGAAATTTCACGATGAGTTTGAGGAAGTACCAGCTCCTCATTCAAGAGGGTTATTAAGATTGATAATTTCATCCCTTTTCTCCATAATACATTCCCAAAAAAGAGAGAGCTCATGCTCTCCCCTTATGTAGAAACTCATTGTTTATTTAATAGACAATTTTCGTTTCAATACGACTGCACCTGCTAACACAAAGGCTCCTGAGAATACAAATCCAGTTGCTGCAACTTCACCTGTATTAGGAAGAAGCGCTTTACGCCCTCCTCCATTGTTTCCACCTTTTGGTCCTGGTTTTCCAGTTGTGGTCGTTGTGGTTGATTCTTCACTTCCTGGAGTCACCGGTTTCTCTGGAGTTGTCGTTGTTATTGTCGTTGGCTCTGCAGTTGTTGTTGTAGTCGTTGTTGGCTCTGCAGTTGTTGTGGTTGAAGTAGTCGTCGGCTCTTCTGTTGTCGTAGTTGTA
>NZ_KV818839.1:0-1015 GCF_001815045.1 Streptococcus sp. HMSC065E03
AACCCAACTACTAAGAAAGTTGAAAAACCAAACAAACCAACTGAAAAACGTGTCAACAGCGTGCCAGTTGAAGTAGAATTCAACTTTACTAAACGTATGGAAGGCCGTGAGCTTAAAGCTAACGAATTCAGCTTCGTTCTTAAAGATTCAAAAGGTAAGACTCTTGAAACTGTGAAGAACGATGCATCTGGTAACGTTAAGTTCTCAGCTATGTCATTCAAGAAGGGTGACGAAGGCGTTCACAACTACACTGTAGAAGAAGTTAAAGGAAGCGACGCAACCGTTACATACGATACCATGAAAGCGAATGTAACAGTCACAGTGAAACACGATGGTACTGCTAAAGTTCTGATCGCGACTGTAGGCGACATTGCGGATAAAGAATTTAACAACCGTGTAACTCCTCCAGAAACTCCAGAATTCAATCCAGAAAAATATGTTCTGAACGAAAAAGAATTTGATTTAACTGGAACTTCATTATTAGATGATGATAAAGAGTTGGCAGACAAGGTTGCAGATACCAATGCGAACCCATATGCGGACGATGCATCTAATAACGAAAAAGCGAATATCAATACTAAATCAGTTAAACCAGGTCAAAAACTTGTTTACCAAGTATGGTTGGATACAACTAAATTTGACGCAAACAACAAAGACCATATCCAATCAGTAGGAATCTCAGATGACTACGATGAGGCTAAAGTTGATGTTGATGGTTCAGCAATCAAAGCTTATGATGGTAAGACTGGTGCGGATGTAACAGCTAAATTCGATATCACTGTGAACAACGGTGTGATTACTGCAACCCTTAAAGATGGCTTCACTAAGTCACTTGGCGATGCAGAAAACACACAAGTGATCGACACAACTAAATTCGAATTCGGACGTTACTACAAGTTTGATATCCCAGCTACAGTGAAAGCTGACGTTGCAGGTGGAGTAGACATTGAAAATACTGCGGCTCAAGTTGTTAACTACTATAACCCAACTACTAAGAAAGTTGAAAAACCAAACA
>NZ_KV818840.1:0-205 GCF_001815045.1 Streptococcus sp. HMSC065E03
CGTGCTTGACGAAGATAATTCCACCAAGAACTGCCACCGCCATGTATCAGCAAGATAGGAGGCGAATTCTTATCACCAAATTCATGGAATTTCATGTTTAAACTCCTTACTGAAATCTATACCTCCACCTATTTCTCCAATTTTATTACCCCATCATAGCGCTTCAAGTCCTCTTCACTATAGTGATGAATCACTTCTACGAGTG
>NZ_KV818841.1:0-40878 GCF_001815045.1 Streptococcus sp. HMSC065E03
TTCCAAAAAATTTTATTTTTTTGAAAGTTTTTTTACTTTTTTGGTTTATATAAAAATATCAGGAGCATAAATGCTCCTGATTTCTCTATAATTTAATTGATGTTTTCAATCTCTTTTTGATCTCTATTCTTTTACTTCCAATAGACCGATGTCTCCATCTTCTCTACGGTAGATCACATTTGTTGTGTTGTCTTCTGCATCACGATAAATGAAGAAGTCGTGTGCTAATAGATCCATTTGAAGGATCGCTTCATCTAAATCCATTGGCTCTAGATCAATTGTTTTTGAGCGAACAACTTTTTCTGTGGTTGCTGCTTCTTCTACAACCGCATCGGTAAACAATTTACCTGCACCAGATTTAACACGATTTTTCTTTTCGATTTTTGTTTTATTCTTACGAATTTGACGTTCAATTTTATCTACAACTAGATCAATTGAACCGTACATATCTTGAGAGACATCTTCTGCACGAAGTGTGATAGATCCAAGCGGAATGGTTACTTCTACTTTTGCGGTCTTTTCACGGTAAACTTTTAAGTTTACTCGAGCGTCTAGCTCTTGATCTGCCTGAAAATATTTTTCAATCTTTTCGAGTTTAGAAACGACATAGTCGCGAATGGCTTCTGTTACTTCTAGGTTTTCACCACGGATACTATATTTAATCATATTAGTACCTACTTTCTAAACATTATGTTTTTATTTATATGTATATTATAACGCTTTCATAAAGTTTTTGCAAATCTTTTTTTACCTTGCGATTGAAAATGTCTTTATTTCTTTCACACCTTTTTCAATTAGTAGGCGCTTCATTAATTCGATTGTTTTGCCCGTTGTGTAGATATCATCGATGATTAGATATTTCTGCTTTTCTGAAATTTCTCCTTTTAATTGAAAGTGCTGAGAGGTTTTTAATCTTTCTTCTCTTGTTTTTTTTGATTGGGCTAAAGTGTCTTCTTTTTGGAAGAGACTGTTGTACTTTATCTCTGCAAAATCTAGTATAGTCGATACTTGATTGAATCCTCTCTCCTGCTTTTTTTCATGGCTGATTGGAGTCGGTATTATCGTATAGCTTTTATATTTTTTCAAGGCTTTTTTGATTTCACATGCAAATACCATTCCTAATAAACGATCTCCTTCAAATTTATATCGCTTGAAATAGTCCTTCATTGCTGCATTATATCTATATAATGCTTCATGTTCGACCATATTCCCCTTTTGTATCCAGTATTCGCAATCTTTACATACTTTCTCCTCCTTATCTTTAAAACATCTAGGACAATGGATTTCGCCAATTTGTTCGAAGTCTTCTTTGCATTCTTTACAAATCCATTCTTCTTGTTGATTCATAAAAATAAGGTCTGTGAAATGTTCACCAGTTTTCAACTCTTTAGTACAAAGTAAACATTCTTTCAAAATCCAGCCTCCTGATTCATTTCCTTTATTTCTTTGATCGCTTTCTTCATTTCTCGTGTTATACCATCTGATAGAAAAAGTAGTTTACCTGTTGGTCTTTCTTTACTTCGACCGACCCTTCCTGAAATTTGTACGAGGGCACTTTTAGTAAATAATTTGTGATTACTTTCTAAAACAAAGACATCTACAAACGGAAAGGTCACTCCTCTTTCTAAAATTGTTGTCGAGACTAGCATGGTTATGGCTTTGTTTCTAAACTCTTCTACTATTCGTAGACGATCTGTAGTCTGTGAGGATACAAAACCTACTGTTTCTTTTGGAAAGTATTTTTTTAAGTTCTCAGTGAATTGTTGTCCTAATTCTATTTCAGATACAAAGATTAACAATGGGTAGTGAGTCTGTCTTTGTTTCTTGATCAGTTGCAATAGTTGGTAAGGGATTCTTCCTTTTTCTATTTTTTCTCTAATTTTCGGCACCCATTTTATTTCAGGGACCACTAGTGGGTTCCCATGAAATCTTCTTGGAAGACTATAACGAATGATTTCTTTTTTCTTGACCTTTTTATCTAACTCATCTGTAGAGGTTGCTGTTAAATATAGGGTATTTCCCTCTTTTTTTATTGCATTCTGAGTTGCTTTATATAAGATTGGATTGTCCACATAGGGAAACGCATCTACTTCATCTATAATAAGGAGATCAAAGGCCTGATAAAACTTTAGCAATTGATGGGTTGTAGCGATCACCAAGGGTGTTCTAAAATAGGGTTCCGATTCTCCATGAAGTAAAGAGATGGGGCAGGAAAAATCTTCCTTCATCCTTCCGTACAGTTCGATACAGACATCGATTCTTGGGGTAGCAATACAGACTGCTTTTCCTGCCTTGATCGCTGTTGCTACAACCTGATACATCATTTCCGTTTTTCCAGCTCCTGTCACAGCATGTACCAAGGCATGTTTTCCTGCTTTAACTGCTTGGATAAGTCCTTCAGATACCTCTTGTTGATAGGAAGTCAAGGTCCCTTTCCAGTTTAGCACCTCTTGACCTTCAAAGTCTCGCTGTGCAATAGTATAAAGTTTTTGATCACTCCGGATCCTTCCCAATTGGATACAGGCTCTACAATACAGCACCTCCTCACTCAACTTCCAAAGTTTCTGATCAATCAAACTGCCACATCGAAAGCAATGGTACCTTCCATTCTCTTTTTCTATAGCTGGAAGTTCTTGGGCAATTTCTTTTAGATCATTTGTCATTTGACTCTCTGTTAAGAGTCTTCCATAAGAATCTTCTATCTTCATACTTATTAATTCGCAAAAGTTGGAGAAAATCATTCTTTTTTTGTAAAATAAGAATATGGAATATGTTACATTTAAAGAGAACGGCACTGTTCAAGAAGAAATCAAAAAATCAAAATTCATTTGTCATGTCAAGCGAGTCTCCTCTGAAGAGGAAGCAAGAGATTTTATCAATGCCATCAAAAAGGAACACTATAAGGCTACACATAACTGCTCTGCTTTCATCATTGGAGAACAAAGTGATATCAAACGGACCAGTGATGATGGAGAGCCTAGTGGAACCGCTGGGGTACCGATGTTAGGAGTTTTGGAGAATCATCGCATCACTAATAGTTGTGTCGTGGTTACTCGCTATTTCGGAGGTATTAAATTAGGTGCTGGCGGTCTGATTCGTGCTTATGCTGGAAGTGTGGCACAAGCAGTTCGAGAGATTGGACTGGTAGAAATCAAAGAGCAAGTGGTTCTTGGGATCACACTTTCTTACTCCCAATACCAAGAATTTGCTAATTTCTTAAAAGACCATCAATTGGCGGAACAAGATCCGATGTTTACAGATCAGGTAATGACAACGATTTTTGTGGATAAAGAAAACACAAACTCTATCACAGCAGCTTTAGTCGAATTTTACAATGGCAAAGTCATTATTGAGGATCACGGAATTCGTGAGGTTGAAGTACCCCTACTTTCTGTAGAAAAATAATCAAAGAAGCTATCGGCAACGATAGTTTTTTTTTATCACACCCATAAAATTTCTATATTTTACATTCTTCTCGCAAGAGACTATACTTGTTAGTATCAAGAAAACCTAGAACTGAGGTATATTATGGCTATTTATGAAAATATTACAGAATTGATTGGGAACACTCCGATTGTCAAATTGAATCGTCTTGTTCCTGAAGGAGCTGCAGATGTCTATGTCAAACTCGAAGCCTTCAATCCTGGATCATCTGTCAAAGACCGGATTGCTTTGAGCATGATTGAAAAAGCTGAAGCGGATGGCTTGATCAAACCAGGTGATACCATTGTCGAAGCAACTAGTGGGAACACAGGGATTGGTTTGTCATGGGTTGGCGCAGCTAAAGGCTACAAAGTTGTGATTGTCATGCCTGAAACCATGAGTGTGGAACGTCGTAAAATCATCCAAGCCTATGGAGCTGAACTCGTTTTGACTCCTGGAAGTGAAGGAATGAAAGGCGCTATCGCTAAAGCTGAAGCAATCGCTGCAGAAAGAAATGGCTTCCTTCCTCTTCAATTTGAAAACCCTGCTAACCCAGAGGTACATGAAAGAACAACAGGACAAGAAATCGTTGATGCCTTTGGAAAAGATGGTTTAGATGCTTTTGTCGCAGGTGTTGGTACTGGTGGTACTGTTTCTGGTATTTCTCATACTTTGAAAAAGAATAATCCTGCTGTCAAAGTCTATGCCGTTGAGGCCAATGAATCTGCAGTCCTTTCTGGTGAAAAACCTGGACCACATAAAATCCAAGGGATTTCAGCAGGCTTTATCCCAAATACTTTAGACACTAATGCATATGATGGTGTTCGTCGCGTATCTTCAGAAGAAGCTTTCGAACTTGCACGCGCTATCGGTGGAGCTGAAGGATTCTTAGTCGGAATCTCAAGCGCAGCTGCTATCTATGCTGCTATTGAAGTCGCAAAAGAATTGGGTAGCGGTAAAAAAGTTCTTGCTCTTGCACCAGATAATGGAGAACGTTACCTTTCTACTACCCTTTACGAATTTGAATAATTCTCTATATTAAAAAAACTTCGGTAGGTTTCATCAACCTATCGAAGTTTTTATTTTTTTTCTTGTTTGCTAAAGAATACCTTTCCTTCTTTGACCCAGGTCGGCATCTGTTGAGCTAAGGGTGCAAAACCACTCTTGTGGCGGTCATTTGAAAAACGATGGTGTCGAATACTTCGTTGTGGTGTTTCTTCTAGTGTTCTCAGAGAGAGGCTAGCTTTCTTAGAATATTCATCAACATCGATGACTTGGACAAAGACTTTTTCTCCAATTGAAAGAATATCATGAATATTACTTACATAACCACTTCTAATCTCTGAGATATGAATCAAGCCTGTGACACCCGACTCTAGTTCGACAAAGGCACCATAAGGTTGAATGCCTGTAATGGTCCCTTCTAACTTATCTCCAATTTTCATATTAGTCCTCAATCTCGATGGTTTCAATCACGACATCTTCTACTGGCTTATCCATCATCCCGGTCTCAACAGCCGCGATCTCATCCAACACAGCAAAAGAAGCTTCATCCATCAATTGTCCAAATACGGTATGGCGTTGATCTAGGTGAGGAGTTCCCCCTTCTGTCGTATAGATTTCAGCAATTTTTTCAGGCCAGCCACCGCGGACCAATTCCTTTTTCGAATATGGAAGATGTTGATTTTGTACAATAAAGAATTGGCTGCCATTTGTGTTTGGTCCAGCATTTGCCATTGAAAGGGCTCCGCGAATATTGTACAATTCTTTTGAAAATTCGTCTTCGAAGCTCTCCCCATAGATGGATTCGCCACCCATACCTGTACCTGTTGGATCTCCCCCTTGGATCATAAAATCTTTAATAATCCGATGGAAAATGACACCATCATAATAGCCGGACTTAGCAAGAGCTACAAAGTTTGCAACTGTTTTTGGTGCTTGATCCGGGAACAATTGAATGTTCATCTCACCGTGATTGGTTTTGATCACAGCGACAGGACCGTCAACCGTAGCAAGTTCTAACTGTGGTAATATCAATTCTTTTTCAACCATATTTAACTCCTCTAAGGCATAGAATATGCCATCTTCTTCTAAATTCTTAGTGATATAATCAGCTTTTTCTTGTAACTCTGGAGCAGATTTTCCCATTGCGATACTAATTCCAGCATAATCAAACAGTTCTAGATCATTTAATCCATCCCCAAATACTAAAACATTCTCTGGCTTCAAGCCCAAATGATTTACAAGATGAGAAACTCCTGAAGCTTTTGAAGCTTCAAAGCGAACAACATCTGACGAATGGGGATGCCACGAAACTAGGCGCAAATCCTCTTGCAAAGAAGGGGGCAACTCTAGCTCACTATCCTGTTCATCAAAGGTCCACATTTGGAAAATAGGTTCTTTCAGATGCAGATCTGGATCTACAGGTAAGTTGGGATAAATGATGTCAATAGCATCACTGATCAAGGGTGTCCGATTAGACAGGGCAGCTTGATGACTAGCCACTAACCCATAATCAATCTCGGATTTTTTGGCCCAATCTACAAAAGAAGAAACGATTGCTTCATTGATTGGTGATTGGTAGATCACAGTTCCTTTTGTATCTTCTATATAGGCACCGTTTAAGGTTACCAGAAAATCCGGCTTTAAGTCCATGATTTCAGGAACAACCCCAAAAATCCCTCTGCCGGTTGCAATCCCTGTTCGGATTCCTTTTTCTTTCAACTGATGAAAGACTTCTTTGACAGATTCTGGGATCAATCCAGTTTCTTTTGCACGTAATGTATCATCAATATCAAAAAAGACGATTTTAACTTTTTTGGCTTTATAACGTAATTTTGCGTCCACTTGTCTCCCCCTTATGATCATGCTCTATTATAGCATGTTTCCCTTTAAAAATCTTCTTGATTCACCAGATGGTGTCGGAAGGCATAGACGACTGCTTGCGTCCGATCACTGACTTCTAATTTGGATAAGATGTTGGAGACATGGGTCTTCACTGTTTTTAAAGAAATGAAGAGTTCATCTGCTATTCGTTGATTTTCATATCCTTTCGTCAATAAAGCCAGAATATCTCGTTCTCTAGCTGTCAAATCATCATGCAATTCAGCATGGTTCTTTCGTGACTCAACTTTTTGACTAACTTCTGTCTCAATTGCAAATTCTCCCTTTGCAACCTTTCTGACAGCCTGTAAGATCTCAGTTGCTGACGAGGTCTTTAAAATATATCCTTTTGCACCGGCATCTAAGACAGGGTAAATCTTTTCGTTATCTAAATAAGACGTCAAAATGACAATTTTAGCTTCCGGCCACTCTTTTAGGATGGCTAGAGTCGCATCGATTCCATTTAGCTCTGGCATCACAATATCCATGATGATGACGTCTGGTCTTTCTTTCAGCGCCAACTCCACCCCTTCTTGCCCATTTTTCGCCTCTAAGACTTTCTCAATATCGGTTTGCATGGACAAAAAGCTTTTCAATCCCAATCGGACCATTTCATGATCATCTACTAATAATACTTTCATACAGTTTCCTTTTCATTTTTATCTTTTACAAGGAGGGGAACACGAATATCTACAGCCACTCCCTTTTGAGGACTCGTTCTTATTTTAATGGTCCCCGCCATGTCTTCTACACGTTCTTGAATATTTTTCAACCCATAACTCAATCGTTCCAATTTTTCCTGCTCAAAGCCGATTCCATCATCCACCATCCGTAAATGAAGTTGTTTTCCTTCCTGATGCAAAAAGACATCCATTTGTTGAGCTCTAGCATGTTTCAAGGTATTGCTGACAATTTCTTGGACGATTCGAAATAGATGTTCTTCCATATCTTTTGGAATGCTCACGTCATTATGATGGAAGACAACTGTTAGGTTACTCTTTTCCTTCAATTCTCTAAAAATCATCTCCATACCTTCTACCAAACTTTTTCCTTCCAATTCTGTAGGACGAAGATGTAAGAGCAAGACGCGTAAATCATTTTGGGCTGTCCCTAGAATATCTGACACACCATTTAGTTGCTGCTGGATCTGACTTTTCTCTAACTCAAGGGCCTGTGCTGCCACTCCAGATAAAATCATATTGGCTGCAAACAACTCTTGACTAACCGTGTCATGTAGATCACGCGCAATTCTCTTACGCTCGATTTCCACAATTTCTTCCTCATTTCGCATCACACGATTTTCACTTTTTTGTAAATTTTCTTCTAGTCGAAGCAATTTGCTGTCCAATAAATCTAACTGTTGATTCAATTCTTTGGGGGCAATTTCTTTTCGCTGTGAAGCAGTCAGGATCGCTTCTACCTTTTGTTGTACTGCATGAACCGTTACAAATTGCGTGATTTTAATAATTAAGATAACCAAAGCCGTCAATGCAAGCGTCAGACTAAAAATCAAAAATAGGAATGATTGAAGCAAGGAAAGATCTGAGAGAAGTTTGCCCCACTGAAAACCAACAAAATGGAAAATGGTATGACAAATGACCGCAACCACCATTAGGGAATAGAAATACAATAGGAGATAGTCTAATTTCTTCATGCGCGAAACACCTCAACATCCCCAACAATACCAACTAACACAATTTTTACAGAACGGTGCGATCTCCGATAATGTGCCGTTTCAATATCTATGGTTTCATTCCTCATTTTACGGACAGGAAGATCCAAAAACTTCAGATCTCCATACAAGGTGTTAATTTGTAAATGCAATTCCAAATCAATCGGTAAGATAATTTTTGTATTTCCAAACCCTTTCCGAATGATCACTACATTGTCCCAATTGCAAATGGCTACCTCCTCTAAATGGAGGGTGTCATTCCCAAAAACTCGGATCACATTCAGATCTCGATACCCTCGACTTTGCTTTGAAAAATGTTGTAAATCACCAATCCATCGAGTTTTTTCCTGACGAATTTTCGTATCCTCTTCAACATCAAACACAACTGCTTCATTTTCCTTATACATATAAGGGTAAGCAATCAATAAACCATAAACCACCGCAAATAAAATGGCTGCAATCACAAAAGGATTCAGCATCACGATAAAAAACAAGAGCACACTCAGCGCGATTAATAGAAAATTCGCTTTTTGTTTGCCAAAATAGTAATACAAAAGGAGCAAAAAGAGAACCATCAAGACAACAAATCTGGAAAAATCGATTGATAAAATGGTGATCGCTGCTAATGTTAACAAAACGGCTTCAACGAAAATAAAAATTTGTATTTTCCACATAGTCTACCTCATCTTTTCCTATTTTATCAAATTTTTCCTCATTTGACTTCCGTCTGTGGTTGGATAATAGCAGACAATCAAAAAGACCCAGAAATCCATCTGAGTCTTAGACTGATTTATTAATCTCCACTAGTTGCACTACTGCTTGAACTTTCTGTATCTGATCGTTCACCAGAGGATGAACTAGATGTATCAGAACTTGATGAGGCTTTCGTACTTGAAGAAGCTGTCACTTTAGGCTCATATACAGTCAAAACAATTCGTGTTCGGTTAATATCCACCGTACTCGAAACTTCTGGAGTTTGACTGACAATTTGACCGGCAGAAACAACTACCCCATCAGGGAGATGTTCTGTTTTTCTTAATTCGATATTGGCTTCTTTAATACCATAGATCTCAATCAAATTACTTCTAGCAAAATCATAAGTTGATCCAACATAGTTTGGCATTTCAATTGAAGTCGTTTCTTTCGCTACTTTCAAAACAATCTTAGTTTTTGAATTCAGAGAATATTGCTCTCCTGGAGCTGGAGTTTGTTCAAGAACTGTCCCTGCAGCATAATCGAAGGTCTCAACTTCTTCAATCGTGATCATTTTGCTTGATACTTTATAAGTATTTTTCAAATCTTCTTCTGCTTTTGCCCGTGTTTCACCCACGTAATTTGGCATTTCAAAGCTGTTTGGTCCTTTTGAAACAATCAAATCAATTCGACTTTGTTCTTTCTTTTGGGCCCCTGCATTTGGATTGGTTCGAATGACATAGCCTTCTGCAACCGAATCACTGTACTCTTCTTTCTCTTCACCGACTTGAAGGTCTTGTCCCTCAATAACCGCTCTAGCTTCGGCAATGGTTTTGCCGGAAACATCTGGAACGGTTTTATTGGCTGGGCTCATATACAACAAGAAAGTAAAGGCAGCAAGAACTAGGGCAATGGCAACAAACAAGACCTTGTAGCGCGCCCGCAAGCGTCTTCTTGGCTTTTTACTTGGTGCCATGGTCTGCTGGTCAGATAATGGTCGATTAGGATCTACCGAACTGATTTCACTGCGTACCTCAGAGATTGGAACAGGAGCCGTCTTTGGAGTTGGACTCACTTTTGGAAGAGTCTTTGTATCAGCTTTCGATTGATCTTCAAAAATCAGTTTTTTCTCATTTCTTCTCTCGTAGGACAAGCAACTTGAAAGGTCCACATACATCTCTGCCACTGATTTATAGCGATCCGTCAGTTTTTTAGCTGTCGCTTTGATCACCACATTTTCTAAAGCTTGTGGAACATTCTTATTTTCTTCACGAATAGAGGGGAGTGGCTTTTGAAAATGCTGCAAAGCAATCGTAACCGCACTATCTCCATCATAAGGAATGTGTCCTGTCAACATCTCATAGAAAATGATCCCCATCGCGTAGATGTCACTTTGCACCGTAGCTTTTGAACCGCGCGCCTGCTCAGGGGACAAATAATGAACCGACCCCAACATCGAGTTGGTCTGGGTCAAACTAGTCTCTGCAAAGGCCACTGCAATCCCAAAGTCTGAAACTTTTGCTGTTCCATCTGGTGTCAAGAGGACATTCTGTGGTTTTAAATCTCTATGGATAATGCCACGCGTATGGGCAAGACGCATAGCTAGAAGGATCTGCCCCATCAAACGAACAGCTTCTTCATTTGATAAAGGAGCATTTTCTTTGATATAGCGTTTCAAGTCTAAACCTGCAACATATTCCATTGCAAGGTATTGTTGTCCTTCTTCTTCGCCAATGTCTGTAATCCGAACGATATTTGGATGGTCCAGCTCTGCCATCGCCTTTGCTTCACGCTGAAAACGTGCAACTGCAATGGGATCCGTCTGGTAATTCGTACGCAGTACCTTGACTGCAACTTCTTCCCCATCTAAAATCAAATCACGCGCAAGATAAACATCTGCCATCCCGCCGCGTCCAATTTGTTGGATGATTTTATATCGCCCGGCAAAAATTTTGCCGATTTGAATCATGCTGCGTCCTCCTCAGTAAAGTGGAGCAGTACAACAGTGATATTATCCAAGCCTCCAGCATTATTGGCAAAACGAATCAAGGTTTGAGCTTTTTCTTCCAGTGAAACATCACTCAAGACAATATCTCTGATTTCATCCGGACCAATCATATTAGTTAAACCGTCACTATTGATCAAAATATAATCATCTGCTTCAACCGTCACCAAACCATAATCCGGCTCCAACTCATCTTTTTGGCCAATGGACTGAGTGATGATGTTACGTTGAGGATGATGGGCTGCTTCTTCCTCTGTGATTTGACCTGCTCGCAAAAGAGCATTTACAAGAGAATGATCACTGGTCAACTGCTGATATTCGCCCTGACGAATGAGGCCAATCCGCGAATCTCCAACATGGGCATAAATCACTTGCCCTTCTACAAAAGCCAAGGCTTCCAATGTCGTTCCCATTCCTTTGTGCTCATCATCTTGCCCAGCTAAATGGATCCGACGGTTCACAGCTTCTAAATGTTCTGCAAACCATTCCCGTACTTGATTAACCGTCTCGATCTCAGAAGAAACCCAAGCCGCACCTAGGTCTGTGACTGCCATTTCACTAGCAATATTTCCGGCACGGTGTCCTCCCATACCATCAGCAAGTAAAACCATAGATTTTCCTGCCTTGTTTTTATATTGATTTGCATAGTCTTGGTTATTTGTCCGTCTTTGACCTACATCGGTTAAGATCGTAATATCCATACTGTCAGTTTCCTCCTGATATTATGAGATTCTCTTAAAACGACTGATAAAGAAGCCGTCGCTTCCATATAATTCGGGTGTAATAAGGATACAATCATTTTTAAGAATATCTTTTCTTTCGTGATCCAATGGGACTTGTTCGAAATTTGGATGGTCTTTCAAAAATTGGTCCACTACTTCAAAATTCTCTTTGCCCATAATTGTACACGTACTGTACACTATTATACCACCTTTACGCACACTTTGACAAACACTATCCAGAATGGCCAATTGAATAGCTTGTAAAGATACAAAATCTGCACTCTCTTTATTGTACTTGATATCAGGCTTTCTCCGTATCAAACCAATCCCTGAACAAGGCGCATCCACCAAAATTTTATCGAAAGCATCAGGTCCAAATGTTTCAAAGACTTTTGTCGCATCTAACTTCTTTGTCAAAATTTTGTCCGCAACATGGAGCCGATTAGAATTTTCTTGAATCAATTTGAGCTTATGGTCATAGAGATCCAAGGCTGTGACTTTCCCAGTTGTGAGATAAGAAGCCAGGTGAGTCGTCTTTCCACCTGGCGCCGCACAGGCATCTAAAACCCACTCATCTCCTTGCAAATCCAAAGCCGGTGCCACCAATTGACTGGACTCGTCTTGAATAGTAATGCGCCCTTCTTTGAACAAGGAATGCGCTGCAAAATGTCCCTGTTCTTTCACGAGAGCGGACGGAGCAAGTAGAGAGGAGGTTGCTTCGAGTAGCTGAGCCAACTCTTCTTTTTCGTCTAGATCAATCACACGAATACTGGATTTATTACGCTGATAGAGACTCTTAAAAATAGCGCAAGCACGTTCCTCACCGTATTCTTCGATCAATGCTTTGACCAACCATACAGGTAGGGAATACTCTACCGAATAACGTTTGTTCTTTCGCTTGATCGTATCAATAGCTGGTAGCCCCTCGCGGAGGAGCTTTCTAAGAATAGCATTGACAAACTTCTCACTGCCTTCTTTTCGACGTTTTGCTATCCGAACAGCTTCATTGACGATGGCATGATCGGGAATGCGGTCTAAATAAACAAGTTGATACAAACTCATCATCAAAAGATAATAGAGCCAAGGATCCAATTTCGTCCGGTCTTCAATTACGTGGGCGAGATACCACTCGAGTGTTATCTTCCGTGCTACAGTACCGTATACAACTTCCGTAACAAAGCTTCTATCTTTATCTGAAAGTTGAGAGTGTTCTAGCGCTTGATTTAGGGCAATATTAGAATAAGCCCCCTGTTCAAAAACCTCTTCTAACACTCGAACGATCTGTTCACGCGCATTCATTTGTTTAACTTCCAAAGTGATCTCCTACTTTCAATTGACGGCCAGCGCCATTCAAAAAGTCTGTGATGGACATTTTTGGTTTTCCTGCCGGCTGCACAACTTTGAGGGACAATGCGCCTTCTCCTGCAGCGACCAGCAACTCTTTTTTGGTCAAAGCAATCACTTCTCCTGGATTTCCATTTCCTTCGCATAGCTCTGCTTCATAAACTTTAAAGCGCTGACCATTTAATAACGTATGAGCGACTGGCCAAGGATTCATCCCCCGGATCTGGTTAAAGACTTGGCGATTGGTTTTTGTCCAGTCCAAAACCTCTTCTTCCGGTAAAATATTCGGTGAAAATGTGACCAAACTTGGATCTTGTGGACTTGGCTTGATCTCCCCTGCCAGGTAAGCTGGCAAAGTATCTAGGAGTAAGTCACGTCCAAGGACAGCCAATTTTTCAAACAAAGTTCCCACATTGTCCTCATCTAAAATTGGGAGAGAACGAGCTGCAATCATGTCTCCGGCATCCATTTCCTTGACCATTTCCATAATTGTAACCCCAGCTTCTTCATCACCATTGATCAGGGCATAGTGAATGGGAGCTCCACCTCTATATTTAGGCAATAAAGACGCGTGGACATTCACCGCAAATTGGAAGTTCTCCAACAATTTTGTCGGTAAAAATTGTCCAAAAGCAGCGGTCACAATTCCATCTGCATCTAGTGATAAGAGAGTTTCCATTTCTGGACTACCCGATAATTTCTCCGGCTGAAGAACTGGTAGTTGATGTTCCAAAGCTACCTGCTTCACCGGGGTCATTCGAATCTCTTTTTTGCGACCTACTTTGCGGTCTGGTTGAGTCACAACCGCCAAAATTTCATAGTGCGAATCTGCTAACAATCCCTTTAAAACCGTCGCTGAAAAATCAGGCGTTCCCATAAAAATTAATTTTGTCATTTCTTTCTTCCTTACATAAAACTTTGAGGTTCATTATCAATACTGACACGTAGATCTTGGTTGCCTCTTTCTTGTGTAAATTCTAGGATTTGATTCAAGACCTGTGTCATGCCTTCTTCGAAACGATATTTGACAATGATTTGATAATGATACAAATTATGTGTGCGTGCAATTGGTTTAGGTGTTGGTCCTAAGATTTGGACCTGATCAGATAAGCCAGACCGGAGAATTTCCATGACCTGATGTGACTTCTCCATCACAATTTCCTCACTCTTATGGGATAGGGTTAACCCAACTGTGAAGTAATAAGGTGTATAGCCTAACTGCCGGCGAATCTGCATTTCATAGGCAAAAAAACCTTCATAATCTTGGTCTTTGGCAAATCGAATCGCATAATGATTGGGGTTGTAGCTCTGAATGATAACCTCTCCTTCTTTCTCTGCTCGTCCGGCCCTTCCTGCCACCTGAGTCAAGAGTTGAAAGGTTCTCTCTGAGGATCGATAATCCGGTAAATTTAAAGAAGTATCCGCATTCAAGACACCCACTAACGTCACATTTGGAAAATCCAAGCCCTTCGCAATCATTTGCGTCCCTAACAAAATATCCGCTTCTCCATTCCCAAAAGCATCTAATATCGCTGCGTGGCTCCCTTTTTTTCGAGTGGTATCCACATCCATGCGCAGAATTTTAGCTTCAGGAAAGATCTCTTGTAATTCATCATAAGCTTTTTGCGTTCCTGTCCCGTAATAACGAATGGAAGGACTTTGGCAATTTGGACAGTGTCGAGGAATCGCTTTGCTATAGCCACAATAATGACAGTTCATGGTTTTAGTATCCATGTGGAGGGTCAGTGAGATATCACAATTGGGACAAGTATCCACAGTTCCACACTCGCGACACATGACAAAGCTGGAATAACCACGGCGGTTCAACATCAAGACAACCTGCTCTTTTTTCTGCAAGCGATCAGCAATAGCTTCCACTAGAACCGGAGTGAAATTACCAGCTTCATTTTGGCCAATATAATCACGAAAATCAACAACTTTAACTTCTGGAATTTTGGCTGCCGGATTGGCCCGCTGGGTGAGACGAATTAATTCATAAACCCCTTTTGTTGCACGAGCCCGCGATTCTAGACTTGGAGTAGCAGATCCAAGAAGCAAGACTGCTTGATTGTACTGAGCCCTTAAGACTGCGACTTCCCTTGCGTGGTAGCGTGGATTACTATCTTGTTTGTAGGAAGCCTCGTGCTCCTCATCAATGATGATAGCTCCGATGTTTTTTAAAGGGGCAAAGATGGCTGAGCGCGCTCCAACGACTACCTTAGCCTCCCCACGTTCAACTTTTCGCCATTGATCATACTTCTCACCGTTTGATAAGCCCGAGTGTAGAATAGCTACTTCCTGGCCAAAACGAGAGATAAAGCGATCCGTCATCTGTGGCGTCAAGGAAATCTCAGGAACCAACATAATAGCCGTTTTCCCCTTATTTAGGACTTCCTGAATAATCTGCAGATAAACTTCCGTTTTTCCACTTCCAGTCACTCCTTCTAATAAAAAAGGCTTTGATGTTTTCCCAATTTGAGAAACTACTGTTTCGACAGCTTTTGCTTGCTCTGAATTTAAAAGCAGGGCCTGGGTCTGTTCTTTTCCTTCATAATATGCAGCCGCCCGATTCACTTCTCGTTCTGTAATTTCTAAAACACCCTGATCAATAAAATAAGCCACTACTTCTCGTGAAAAATCCTGATACAATCCTGCTAAGGGTTGCTCCCCTTGCTCTAGTAACAGGCGCTCTTTCAATGCTAGCCTTTTTTTAGCTCTCGCTGATGGTTGAAGTTCTTTTAATCCTTCCTGGTTAACGCGATACCATTTTTCTGTTTTAATTTGTTTCTTATCCTTGGCCTTGTATTCAAGTACCAAATCTCCTTTTCTGACCAACCGCATCACTTGGGCTTGATCGGCTGCATCTAGAGAAGAAAAAGAAACTTCATTTTTTGCACCAAAAAGTTTTATTTTGAGAGTGGGATCTAAAGAAGGTTGAGGATACAAAATCTTATCATAACTCGAATTGAGGAGAGAAGGAAGCATGGTTTTTAAAATCGTGATCTTATAAGAAAAAACACTTTTTCGTAATTGATCCGCCAACCAAAACTGCTCTTGATTTAAGACCGGAGTGTAATCCAAGATCTCCACAATCGCTTTCAATTCCTCGCTTGTGTCTGCCTCTTCTAAAACATCTACCACAATCCCTTGAATGAGGCGATTCCCTTTACCAAAGGGGACATGAACTCGCATACCTGCCTCCACCATATCCTCAAATTCTGATGGGATCTGATAAGAATAGGGTTTATCTGTCTGCATCAATGGGACATCTACGATGACTTTTGCTATCACTTTTTCACCTCCAGCCTCTATCATATGAGCTTTACTTTATCACGGAACCCTTTAAATAGCAAAAAATAAGATTGAGAAGCCCCAACCTTAAATTTTTTCACCATCTTCTTTTTCTTTGGCAATTTGTTCCTTAATTTTGCGCTCTTCTTCTTCTTTGCGAATCCGCTCTGCTTCAATCCGACGACGAAGCGCTTCACGTTTTGCTTCTGGATCCGGGTGAACAACTACGTTTCCAGACTCGATTTCTTCAAGCGCTTGTAATGTTGATTTAACTGATTGGAATTCTTGAGTTGGTACTGCACCACTTTCCAATTCGTGGGCCCGTTTTGCCTCAAGAATGACCAATGAATATTTTGATGGTACTTTGTCAAGCAATGTATCAATAGAAGGTTTTAACATCATATTCCTATACCTAATTTCTAATTATTTATCTCTTCACAATAGTTTGTGTTTTTGGTAACATATCCAGATAATGGCCAATGACACGGTCTACACGGAAATGCTCTGCTTCGATCACACGTTTGACACGCTCAGCAGCAAGAGGAACCTCGTCGTTCACAATGGCGTAGTCATATTCACGCATCATGGCGATTTCTTCTTTTGCTTTTTCAATCCGTTGCGCAATAACTTCTGCACTATCTGTCCCGCGACCCACTAATCGATCTTGCAATTCATCCAAATCAGGCGGAGTTAAGAAAATAAAAACTGCATCTGGAACTTTCTTCTTTACTTGAAGGGCACCCTGAACTTCAATTTCAAGGAATACATCGATTCCCTTGTCCAAGGTTTCATTCACATAGGTTAAAGGAGTCCCATAGTAATTTCCAACGTACTCAGCGTACTCCAACATTTGCCCTTGAAGGATCAAATCTTCAAATTCTTCACGTGTACGGAAAAAATAGTCGACACCATCCACTTCACCTGGACGTTGTGCACGCGTCGTCATCGATACAGAATACTGAAACTGATTGTCCGAATTTTCAAAAATTTCTCGTCTGACCGTTCCTTTTCCAACCCCCGAAGGGCCAGAAAATACGATTAATAAGCCACGATCCGCCATGATTTCTCCTTCAATGTCTTTCTATCTAGTGTAACAAAAATCGGCCTAATTTTCAACTGATTTTTTCATTCAAAAAGCTTGAGATGCTAGATCTCAAGCTTTTTGTTTATTTTGCGTAATCGACTGCACGCAATTCTCGAATCACGGTAACCTTAATGTTTCCAGGATACTCAAGATTAGACTCGATCTTCTCACGAATATCATGAGCCAAGATCGTCACTTTATCATCCTTGATTGCCTCAGGGCTAACCATAATACGGATTTCACGACCCGCTTGAAGGGCGAAACTTGTCTTAACTCCTTCAAAACTATTTGCAATTTCTTCAAGATCTTGCAAGCGTTTGATGTAGCTTTCAAGTGACTCACTTCGTGCTCCAGGTCGAGCTGCACTCAAGGCATCCGCTGCAGCGACAATGACTGCGATGACACTTTCTGGTTCCACGTCACCATGGTGGCTGGCAATAGTATTGACAACCACTGGATGTTCCTTGTACTTCCGTGCCAATTCAGTTCCAATCTCGACGTGACTTCCTTCCACTTCACGGTCAATCGCTTTTCCGATATCATGTAAGAATCCTGCACGTCGTGCCAAGGTAGCATTTTCACCCAACTCGCTAGCAATAATACCAGAAAGTTTGGCAACTTCAATGGAGTGACGCAAAACGTTTTGACCATAAGAAGTACGGAATTGCAACCGTCCCATGATTTTCATCAAATCTGGATGGAGGTTTGGCGCACCAATTTCATAGGCAGCCGCCTCACCGTATTCACGAATACGATTGTCAATTTCCTGACGGTTCTTCTCAACCAGCTCTTCGATACGGGCTGGATGGATCCGACCATCTTTGAGAAGGCTCTCCATTGTCATGCGGGCAATTTCACGACGAATCGGATCAAACCCTGACAAGGTCACCACTTCAGGCGTATCATCAATAATCACATCGACACCTGTCAAGCTCTCAAAGGTACGAATGTTGCGACCTTCACGACCAATAATCCGACCCTTCATACTATCGTCTGGCAAATGAACGGTTGAGTTTGTTTGCTCAGCAACAAAATCACCCGCCATTCGCTGCATAGCTTGCACGAGAATGTCTTTTGCGATTTTATCAGAACGTTCTTTCACTTCCAATTCAGCATCACGAATCCGTGAGGCAATTTCTTTTGAAAGTTGCTCTTCCGTCTGACTCAAAATAATGTCACGCGCTTCTCCTTGACTTAGAGCAGCGACACGTTCCAGTTCTTCTACTTTCTTGTGTTCAAGCTCTTCCAGCTGTTGTTCACGCGCATCAATGTGTTTAGTTCTATCTGTAAGACTTTGCTCTTTGTGTTCAAGAGACTGTTCTTTGCTTGTTAAAATGTCGTCTTTGCGATCAAGATTGCTAGCACGTTCTGCCAAACGGCTTTCTAATTGCTTCAATTCTTGTCGTTCTGACTTAAACTCAGCATCGACCTCTTCACGATATTTTCTGGCTTCTTCCTTTGCCTCCAAAAGTGCTTCTTTTTTAAGTGAACTTGACTCATGCTTTGCCTCTTTTAAAATCAAATCGGCTTCGCGTTCAGCCTGTCCACGTAAATTCGTTGCTTCTTGTTCAGCATTCAAAAGGGTGAGTTCCGCAGCCTC
Organism: Streptococcus sp. HMSC065E03; assembly: GCF_001815045.1. Lineage (NCBI taxonomy): Bacteria > Bacillati > Bacillota > Bacilli > Lactobacillales > Streptococcaceae > Streptococcus > Streptococcus sp. HMSC065E03. Next base: position 18,718 of record NZ_KV818841.1, read on the forward strand.
TTTTGAAGCTTTCATTTTAAGAGCAGTTCCCACATATCCAATGACTAAACCAATGACCGCGGCAAAAACACCTGTAATAACAAAATTCATGCTTTTACCCCAAATCTATTTAATTAGTTGAATTAAAAATTCTTTTACATTTTACCATAAATTACTAAAATTAACAATCTAAAAAAACAGGAAAAACCTTTTATATTTTTGCTTAACGCTTATTCTTTTATCGTCTTTTCTTTCATGGAACATCTGTGAGGAATTCATTTATTTCCACTTTGTTGAATCTGCTTTTTTATGCTATAATCAAGAAAAACAAAGAAGGATTTGAGTATGACAAAAGAAGTAATTGTTGAAAGTTTTGAATTGGACCACACGGCGGTGAAGGCTCCCTATGTACGCTTGATTGGGGAAGAAACTGGACCCAAAGGAGACATCATCTCTAACTTCGATATTCGTCTGGTGCAACCCAATGAAAATGCGATTCCAACTGCAGGGCTCCACACGATCGAGCACCTTCTTGCGATGCTTATTCGCAAACGCATCGATGGTATGATTGATTGTTCCCCATTTGGATGTCGCACCGGTTTTCATATGATCATGTGGGGACAGCATTCGAGTACGGAAATTGCTAAAGTGATTAAAGAATCTTTAGAAGAAATTTCATCAGTCAGCACTTGGGAGGATGTCCCAGGCACAACCATTGAGTCTTGTGGAAATTACAAGGACCACAGCCTCTTCTCAGCCAAAGAATGGTGTCGCTTGATTCTAGACCAAGGAATTTCTGACGATCCGTTTGAACGTCATCTTGTTTAAGACTAAAAAAAGGATGAACCTCTGGTTCATCCTTTTTTATTGTCATTTTTTCCCAGAAATGGTATGTCTGATCAAGCATTAATAATCCAGAGCATCTGAATGACCTTTTCCGTTTCCTACGAAATAACCCGTTTTGGCATTGATACTAAAGAGATAGGTTCCATCTGGTTTGAAGAGGTTGTAATAGCCATTACCGTTAATGATATTGACACGCTCTAAAATGTATTGATTGCCAGTGATATGTCCACGTTTACGAGCAATATTCAATACTTTTTCAAGGATCCCATCACCAAATACCCAAGCTGGGTTATTGACATCATTGATAGCTGCTTGGTTATATGGCACACGACTCAAGTTCCGCTGAAGTGGGACACCATCGCTTGGAAGACCGTACCCTGAATAACCTGGACTTGCCGTTCCTGCACCACCTGTAGCAGCATTGACGGCTGGGGCCGTAGGCGTTGCTACTTGAGCCGGGGCTGGAGTTGCATTAGAAGTATCTGTACCTCCTGTTCCAGTTACTGGTGCCGGTGTCGCAACTTGTTGTGAACGTCCTTGCGCAACCGCTTCATTCAATAAGCTATCTAATTTTTCATTGCCTGTCTTTGTTTCTGCAAAGGTCGCATCACTTTTTGCTTTGGCAGTTGCATCAAGAACTCCATCTTTGATGACTGGAGAACTAAATTGAGAATTCACTTTTTGAACAGCAGAAACTTGCTTCACAAGGTCTTCATATTTTGTTTTAGCCGCATTATAATCACTGCTTCCTTCTAATTTGTCCAGCAGTTTCTTCAGATTTTCCAAGTCTCCGAATTTATCATTCTTAAGTCCACTTTTCGATTCGTCTACAAAAAAGGCATCGTAGGCTTTAGTAAACTCTTCCAATTTTTGAGCTTGTGTTTCACTGCTACTTGATTTAGAAGTAGAAGATGACTTGCTAGATGAAGAAGATACAACTGTTGTACCACCAGATGTTCCACGACTGTGCATCCAGTTATAGGTCACAAAAATGGCCGAACCGACAATCGCAAGACCTAATGCAGAGTATAGAACCGCTTTGATTCGTTTACCCGCATTGCTTGGTGTTTCCTCAGGAAGTTCCTCAGCTTCTACAATTGGTTCAGTTGGTGTGGGACCAAATTTAATCTTAGCAGGTAATTCAGTTGAGATAGCATCCATTTCAAGCCTTTGTTCCAAGACCGTTTCCGTTACTACTTCCGGTGCCTCCACTGCTTCAGCTACTTCAGCAACTGTTTCTGTAGCTGCCAACTCTTCAGCTTTAGCCAATTCTTCTTTGGCCAAAATTTTTGTATCGTATTTTTCAGCTTCAATTTCTGCTCGGTGTTGTTTGATGTATTTGTCTAAGACATTATCACCTTCCGTTACACCTGCTTCGATTTCTTCTGCCTTTCGATTGGCCTGCCCAATCGTCATCTCTTTAGCATCTTCAAAATCTAAAATTGATTCTGTTTCTTGCTCTAATGGCTTATTATCCTTCTCTGTCATAAAAATCCTTTCTATGCCTTTATCTGCCGTTTTACTCGTTCCCCAAAATATTGGTAGAGATCAACTTTTAGGGTTCCGTTATAAAGTTTTCGTTTTTTATCTGCTTTACTACCGAATTTAGATTCAAAACCTTCATCACTGGTTAAGATAAATTTACTCCAGGTTTTGAGAGGTGCAAATACGTGCCCCATTTCAGTATACAATTTCGTCACACCCTCATCATCGGATAAGCGTTCTCCATATGGAGGGTTGGAGATAATCACCCCGTTGATCTTATCTGAGTGAAGATCTTGGACTCGCATCTGTTTGAAAGTAATGTCACTGCTAACGCCCACTTTCTGGGCATTTTCTTTGGCAATCTCAACCATCCGTGCATCGATATCGGTTCCCATAATATCCAATTCGATCTCGCGATTGATTTTTCTGCTTGCTTCTTGACGGACTTCATGAATCAAGCGATCATCCATCCAGTTCCATTCTTCAAAAGAAAAGGTCCGACGTAAACCAGGTGCCATATTTCTCGCAATCATCGCCGCCTCAATACAAAACGTTCCAGAACCACATGTCGGGTCAATCAAGGGCTTATCTGGATACCAGTTTGACAGCAGAAGAATTGCCGCTGCCATATTTTCCTTAATAGGGGCTCCCCCTTTTTCAGTCCGATAACCACGTTTGAAGAGGCTACTACCAGTGGTGTCAATCAAGACAGTGGCTTGGTCTTTAAGGATCGATACTTCGATCTTGAACTCTGCCCCATTTTCCATGAGAGGAACACCTTCTGGTCGGGCATAGTGTTTTTGTAACTTTTTAACCACTGCTTTTTTCGAAATGGCCTGAACGCTAGGTTCATTATGGAGTTTTGATTTGACACATTTAGCCTTAGAAATAGGAAAACGTGCTCCTAAAGGCAAATAGTTTTCCCAATCCAAAGCAAAGACACCTTGAAAGAGTTCTTCAAAGGTTTTGGCTGGAAAAGTCCCAACCACAATTTTCACTCGATCAGCCGCGCGCAACCAGAGATTGGTCTCTATGATTGCTCGATGGTCTCCTTGAAATCGAACCCGTCCATTTTCAACCTGGCAATCGTAGCCGAGATCGCGTAGTTCTCGACCAACAACAGCCTCTATACCAGCAGCGGCCGTTGCAATCAATTCAAATTGTTTTTTCATCTTATTCCTATCACTTTAAAAAAGGAGGTTGAGATCTCTCTCCACCTCATCAACCTATATGCAATTTTCTATAAGCCATGTTTTGTTCCAGAAATGACTAGGTACCATTTCTTTCGATAATCATCTGTCTACTGTTTCCAGTCAGAATGCTATGTTCGTTTCCACGCATTCCATGCCCCGACCAAAGTTTGGGTTGCTAGCTTGAGGGGTTTACCGCGTTCCACTTTTTAGGTTTCCCTAAAAACTACGTCACTGTGGCACTTTCAGAGTTACTAGAGCTTATCCTTAGACTTAGCTCCTTCACTCGCCGTAACTTGAATACCAAGTCCCTAGGCTTATGGATTCACCTAGCACAAACACTACAGGCATCACAGCCTGTGCTAGCATGGACTTTCCTCATGAGAGTATTTTCTCACGCGATTATCCAAAAATTGCACAATCTATGGGATTACTAATCGCGATCTACGATCTGTTTCCCAAAAACTTCTTTTTCCAAACGATTGAGACGTTTGAGTATATCAAAGTTCGTCGCTGTTGTCACTTGCGGAAATTCTTGCGTAGCGGTGCTAGCAATCGGAGATGTTTGTGGTGTTTCCTGTGCTTTTTGGGCAAGATCTTCACGAAGGCGGGCGTTTTCTTCACGCAATTCCTTCACCAAAGCAGCATAGGTTTCATAGTCTTTTATGACATCATCCAAAAATTCATTTACTTCATCTTTATTATAACCACGAACTTCTCGTTTGAAATCTTGATCAAAAATATCTTTCGCAGTAAAAATAATACTCGCCATTACTCTCTCCAATCTAGTTCATCATCTCAATTATATAAAAAAATGGTAAGAAAAATCAAGGTATAACACTTAGTTTTCGTAAAAATTTTCAGCAAGTTCATTTAAGTCATCAAAACTTAATTGTTTGACATAAAATGGTTCTTTTTCTACCATCATTTTGTAAAGATATTTTAAATTGGTTTCATTTTCTGGATCATAAAAAACATAAGCTCCATCCGCGTTATCTATCAAAAACTGATTGTATTCTTTTAGTTGACCCGGATTGCTATAGTGAGGATAGGCATATTTCACAAAATCCACCTGTTTGAAGCGTGCTAATAATTCCTGATTGCTTTCATTCCAATTTTTGCCAACATTCTCAAATAGGAAGATCGTCGCCATTTGAAAATCGTAATCTTTTTTTAATGCAAAGGCGACCTCTAGTACCCAAGCCTCAAATCCCAAATTACCAGAAAAGACCAGCCATTTCACTCCTTCTTCAAATAGACGACGAAGATCTCTTTCAATGGCTTTTTTGATAATGGTCAGTCGAGGGTCTTTATTGGAAAAGACTCCCACATCAAAACTCTTATAACCTGCAACAAGTATGGTATTCATTTTTTCCTCATTATTCTAATTTATGATATAATAGAGTGATGTAATTGTACCAATAAGGAGAACTATGGTCAACTATCCACATAAAGTAGCCAAAAAAACCTTGGTCTCTACACAAAGGAAACATCCAGTCGACTTTGCGAATCGTGGGATGACATTTGAAAAAATGATCAATGAAAGCAATCAATACTATCTTTCTCGAGGTCTAGCAGTCATCCATAAAAAACCAACACCGATTCAAATCGTGAAAGTGGATTATCCACGTCGCAGTCGGGCAAAGATTGTTGAAGCCTATTTCAGGCAAGCCTCAACGACGGACTATTCTGGAGTATACAAGGGACGCTATATCGATTTTGAAGCGAAGGAAACACAGCAAAAGCAATCCATGCCGATGAAAAATTTTCATCAACATCAAATCGATCATATGGAGGCAGTTGTTCAGCAAGGCGGTATCTGTTTCGTTCTCTTGCATTTTGCAAAGTTGAGTGAAACCTACTTACTTCCTGCTCCTGCATTAATTCACTATTACAACATCGATCATGGTAGTAAATCCATGCCCCTCTCCTATATTCAGGAGCACGGCTTTCTAGTAGATAAGAATCGTCTTCCAAGCGTTCCTTATCTTGATATTATCGAACAGAAACTTCTAGGCGGTATTTAAATGAATAAACAAACAGTCATTCAATGGTTGAAATATGTTGCCATCGCAGCCATTTCATTTTTCTTACTTTTATTTGTCCTCGGTGGACTGATATTTAGTTACTATGCTATGAAAGCACCAACCTTGTCTGAAAAAGATTTGGTTGCAACAACATCTAGTAAGATCTATGACAACCAAAATAACTTGATCGCGGATTTGGGAGCTGAGAAACGAATCAATGTCACAGCCAATGAAATCCCTACTGATTTGGTCAATGCTATCGTTGCGATTGAAGACCACCGTTTCTTCAATCACCGTGGGGTCGACATCATTCGGATCGGCGGTTCCTTCCTTCACAACTTACGAGGAGGAAGTCAAGGTGGGTCAACCTTGACGCAACAATTGATCAAGTTAACCTATTTCTCCACTTCAGCCTCTGACCGTACCCTCTCTCGTAAGATCCAAGAAGCTTGGTTAGCAACCCAACTAGAAAAGAAAGCAACCAAACAAGAAATCTTGACCTATTACGTCAATAAAGTATTTATGGCGAATGGGAACTACGGAATGCAGACAGCTGCGAAAAGTTATTACGGAAAAGATCTAAAAGATCTTTCGCTCCCTCAATTGGCACTCCTTGCGGGGATGCCCCAAGCACCAAACCAATACGATCCATACTCCCATCCTGAAGCAGCGCAACAGCGCCGAAACTTAGTATTAAAAGAAATGCTCGATATGAAGACCATTTCTAACAAACAATACGAAGCAGCGGTCAATACACCTGTTACAGATGGTCTGCAAAGTCTCAGTTCTTCAAGCAGTTACCCAGCCTATATGGATAATTACCTAAAAGAAGTGATCGAGCAAGTCGAAGAAGAAACGGGCTACAATTTGTTGACAACCGGAATGGATGTCTATACAAACGTGGATACAGAAGCTCAAAAGAAACTATGGGATATCTACAATACAGATGAATATGTCAATTACCCGGATGATGAAATGCAAGTAGCTTCTACCGTTATTGATGTCAATACTGGTAAAGTCATTGCTCAGCTGGGTTCTCGTCACCAATCCAGCAATGTTTCCTTTGGTACAAACCAAGCGGTTGAAACGAACCGTGACTGGGGTTCAACAATGAAACCAATCACAGATTACGCACCAGCTCTTGAACATGAGGAATATACCTCTACAGCAGCTACTACAACAGATGCGCCATACAACTTCCCTCATTCATCAACGCCTGTCTACAACTGGGACCGTTCATACTATGGTAGCATGTCCATTACCTACGCAATTCAACAATCTCGTAACGTGCCTGCGGTGAAGGCCCTGGAAAAAGTTGGTCTTAAACAAGCTAAGAAATTCCTCAATGGATTAGGGATCGATTACCCAGAAATGGTTTACGCCAACGCTATCTCGAGTAACACTAGCGATTCTAGCAACAAATACGGAGCCAGCAGTGAGAAAATGGCAGCTGCCTATGCTGCTTTTGCCAATGGCGGTACCTATTACAAACCATCCTATGTTAGTCGGGTTGTCTTTAGTGATGGCACAACCAAGGAATTTGAGTCCGAAGGAACTCGTGCAATGAAAGCAACAACTGCCTACATGATGACAGATATGATGAAGACAGTTCTCTTGTCTGGTACCGGTACAAATGCTGCCATTTCGGGAATCTACCAAGCTGGTAAGACAGGTACATCAAACTATGCTGATAACGAAATCGGTAAATTGACAAAAAATGCTTATTCAAATATTGTAACACCGGATGAATTGTTTGTAGGCTACACTCCTGAATATGCCATGGCAGTATGGACAGGTTATTCCAATCGCTTTACACCAGTATTGGATAATGGAATACAGGTCGCAACGGATGTCTACCGTCAAATGATGCTCTATCTTGCTAATAATAATAACTCTGGTCATACGGATTGGACGCAACCAAGTGGACTGTATCGAAGTGGTTCTTATCTCTACTTAAACAATGGTAAGAACAACTACAATAACTACTACTATGAGCCAAGTTATTCCACTGATCAGTATTCGTATGAAGAACCATCGTCTAGCTCTTCGAACGAAGAAAATCAATCTAAACCATCTGAGCCTTCTTCGCAAGACTCTAACAATCATAACGAATAATAGAATGGAGAAGTCGGGCTTTTGCCCGGCTTTTTTTAAAACAATGGTTAAAAAACCAGAACGAATAAAATCTGATTTATTTAGTTAGACTTCCCAGCTTTTTTATTTTTGAGTATATAAAAAAAAAAGAGCCTTTCGGCTCTTATTAGAATGTAGACAAACTATTTTAAAGCAAAATAAGTTAAGTGATTCTGCAAAAAACAAAATTGAGTTCCAATATTTAAATCGATTTAAGAAAATACTGAAACTTTCCGCTGTGAGAAAAGTGCTTGAAACGTTATTGTTTCAGGCACTCGGAATTATTGAGACCTTAGACTCAATAATTAGTCATGGAACTTTAAAGAAGTTCGCTGACGTCCGTACTCACCTAAGGAAAGTTTTTAAGATATTTTGTCTTCAATCTGAAAAGAGCCTTTCGGCTCTTTTCTATATCATTATTTTGCTAAAGCTCCCATTGGATCCCACGGTGCTAGGACAATTGGTTCTGCTTCATAGGCTGCTAATTCGTCTGCTGTTAGGAATTCTTTACGAACCACGATTTGATAGGTATATTCATCCATCCAAGCATCAGAAGCCACAAAGTAACCATCTGTACCGACCTTGTCTCCCCATGAATTTTCAACCTTCCATTTACGAGGCTGACCTGCTTCGTCTAAATCAACCCCTGTCAAGACCATAGCGTGTGTCATGAGACTTTCTGCATAGTCCAAGCGACCCGCCTTGTCTTGTGTCAAATGAATGTCCATGCCTGCTTCAAAATCGTAGACATCTGTTGCCAGGATTCCGGCTTTACGGTTGCTGACTTGGCCTACATCTGAACCAAACCAGACAGTTTCTCCTGCTTTCATTTGAGCAATAGCTAATTCTTTCAATCGATCCATTGGAACATTTAGGTAGCGGACTGGACGGCTACCAACCACATTGCCCAGCATATCTACGGTGTAAGATTTTCCATATGGCTTATCTGTAGTTGGGGCATTGATAATGGAGACGTAATCGTCTAATTGAAGGTCTACATATTTTTTGTAGAAGCTTTGTGGAGTTAAGCCACTTTCGGTATGGAATTGGTTGTCCTTATCACGGTATGAAAAGTCAAATTCACGCGGAGGCAATCCTAAAGACATAGCCAAGAAGTTAAAGATTTCTTGCAACAACGCTTGTTTCTTGCTCGCAACTGCCTCACTATCTGCGCCTGAGTGAATCAAGTCACGCAAGATTTGCGCATCTTGACGCAAGAGTTTATTGAGGTAGGTGTTCAATTCCCGGCTATTACTTGAAGAAATCGATTCCGGATAAACTGATTTTGGAACCACTCCGTATTTCTCAAAGAGGGATACCACCATATCCCATTGACCACCATCTTGTTGTGGGGTTTGTAGGAGAAAAGCCACCTTACGGCTGGTCAATTCTTGATCTGCTGTAGCAATCACTTGCTCCAAAAACCAGTTTGATTTTTCATACTTATCCCAAAAGAAAGTATGTGCTTGAGACAATTCAAAATCCTCCAATTGGAAGCTTGAAATCATCTTGTGACGGAAGGTATTTAAAGCCGCAAACATCCAACAACGTCCAGATGCTTTTTGGTTTGTCACCTTATCCTTGGTCAAATCAAGTGAAAAAACTGGTGTATTTTCTACTGCACTCTTGCGCGTTTCAAGCGATGCATGGATCCCATTGTGGGTAACAGCATTTTCAAGAGCCGCATATTTCACATTTGCTTCATAATTAGCATAGAGCTGGTCTGTAAATTCTTTCGTTAATTCTGACATAGCAATCTCCTTTTTTCATTATTTACTATTATAATCCTTTGAGCAGAATCTTCAAGTAAAAATCACCCTATAGAGAGGGATTCTGTTTAGAATAGATGATTTTATCCCCGCAATATCCTTTGCGTTGAATGGCATGAGGGATGGTTTCTACATACTGCATTCCTGCCTTTTCCATGACTTTCCCTGAAGCAGGATTTAAACTGACATAAGTGGCTTTGATTTCTTTAAATCCGACTTTGTTCAATAAGAAATCCAAAACAGCTATGACGGCTTCTGTCATGAATCCCCGCCCCCAGAATTTCTTGCCAAGGATATAACCTAGCTCGCATGATTGACTTTCCTGGTCTTGAGAAACCACACTAATATCTCCAATTACCTGATCCAGTGATGTTTTCAAACAAAGCGCCCATTTATAAGTATCTGGTTTACGATACTGTTCGATCCATCTTTTGATCGATTCTCTGGTTCTCTCAGTAGATGCATGGGCATCCCAAGTGACATATTTCAGGGTTTCAGGATCCGAAGCCCAATTTTCAAACATCGCTGGTGCATCTTCCAAAACGAAAGGCCTCAAGTATAAATGCTCTGTCTCTATGACAAGACTTCCAAGATGATTCATAGATTGTCTCCCTTCATTTTTTCATGCAACTTGAACGTTGCAAGTTGGTTACTTTAATCTAGAAGAAAAGGACGGATGAAATCGCCCTTCTTTTTGATGCTTTTCACAATATTGTATGGTGAGACTACGAAATCGAACTCTGCGAGTTACCGATTTCTGTCTCGTTTTCCTATTTTAAGACTCGGGCTAAAAAGGTCCAGTGGACCTTTTTACTCCCAGAAATGATCAAATACTGTGATTGGCAGGTGGCGTTTGTGTTGGCCTTTGTACCACCATTTTTCAATAGTGGCTTGAGCTTCTGGGCTCACTTGTTTGCCTTCTAGGTAATCATCGATTTCATTATAGGTGACACCCAGCGCTACTTCGTCTGCTATTCCTGGTTTTTCTTCTTCCAAATCTGCAGTTGGGATTTTCTCATAGAGAGCAGGATCAGCTCCCAAGGCTTTAAGCAATTGTTTTCCTTGGCGCTTGTTCAAACGGAAAAGGGGTAAAATATCTGCACCACCATCTCCAAATTTTGTGAAGAAACCTGTAATATTTTCCGCTGCATGGTCCGTCCCAATAACGGCTCCACTCCGCGCACCTGCTAAAACATACTGAGCAATCATGCGACTGCGAGCCTTGATATTGCCTTTGTTAAAATCAGAAACCTCTGTTCCAGTCGCTTCTACTGCTCGTACCATTTCGTCAGCAGACTCCTTGATATTCACAACCAGGCTAACATCCGGCTGGATAAAGGCCAATGCTTTTTGTGCATCTGCTTCATCTGCCTGTACCCCATAAGGAAGACGAACGGCAATAAATTGATAGGAGGCATCTCCTGTTTCTGCGCGCATTTCTTCCATGGCCAATTGAGCTAATCGTCCAGCAAGAGTTGAATCTTGCCCTCCTGAGATCCCTAATACAAATGTTTTCAAGAAGGGATGTTTTTTTAGATATCTTTTTAAGAAATCAACCGAGCGGCGAATCTCTTCCTGAGGATCAATGCTAGGCTTGACACCCAATTGTTGGATAATCTCTTCTTGCAAACTCATTTTGCTTCTCCTTCTCCATTGGCCTTGTTACGCATTTCCTCGATCAGGTCCATCTTATCCTGCCAAATATCTTTGGCCAAGTCAACTGGGTAATGCTGTGGATTGAGGACGCGCTTGTATTCATCCCATAATTGATCGTAATTTTTACGAGCATATTCTTGAATTTCTGATAATGTTGGCAGTTGATAAACCAATTGACCCTCTTTAAAAATATCCACTAAAAGAGGAATCGCCTCAAAGTTTCGGACTGTTTTATTAATGTAGGTATAAGTTGGATGGAACATTTTAAGTTCTGTCAGATGTGAAACATCTACTCCATCATAAGTGATGTAGTCCCCTTCTGACTTACCTTTTTCACGGCTCGTAATCCGCCAGACTTGCTTTTTACCTGGAGTAGAAACTTTCTCTGCATTATTGGAAAGCTTGATAGTATTGATCATCTCTCCTGCTTCGTTTTCAACAGAGACAATTTTGTATACCGCTCCAAGTGCTGGTTGATCGTAAGCTGTAATTAACTTGGTTCCTACACCCCAAACATCAATTTTTGCTTTTTGCATTTTTAAGTTGAGGATGGTATTTTCATCCAAGTCATTAGAAGCGTAGATTTTAGCATTTGTAAACCCAGCCTCATCTAATTGCTGGCGGACCTTTTTAGAAATATAGGCAATATCTCCTGAGTCAATCCGGACGCCTAGGAAATTGATTTTATCTCCCATTTCACGTGCTACCTGAATAGCTGCTGGTACCCCAATACGAAGGGTATCATAGGTATCGACGAGGAAGACACAATCTTTATGGGTTTCCGCATAAGCCCTAAAGGCCTGGTAGTCATTTCCATAAACCTGTACAAGAGAATGGGCATGAGTTCCTAAAACTGGGATTCCAAAGAGTTTTCCTGCACGAACATTACTAGTCCCATTGGCCCCTCCGATGACTGCCGCACGAGTGCCCCAAATGGCCGCATCCATTTCTTGCGCACGACGGGTTCCAAATTCCATCAAAGGCTCATCTTCAATGACTGAACGAATACGAGCAGCTTTTGTGGCTATCAAGGTTTGAAAGTTGACGATATTCAAAAGGGCTGTTTCCACCAATTGACACTGAGCCAGAGGGCCCTCTACCTGAACAATTGGTTCATTCGCAAAGACTAAGTCTCCTTCTTGAGCCGAGCGTACCGTCAATTCCAACTTGAGATCACGGAGATATTCCAAGAAGGCCCCATGATAACCAAGTGACTCTAAATAGGCAATATCACTCTCAGAAAAACTCAAGTTTTCCAAGTATTTCACAATTCTCTCTAAGCCAGCAAATACTGCGTAGCCGTTTTTAAAAGGCTGTTGACGAAAATAGACTTCAAATACGGCATGTTTATTGTGGATACCTTGATTAAAATAGACCTGCATCATATTGATTTGGTATAAATCAGTATGCAAGGTTAAACTGTCATCTGGATACATATGTATACCTCTTTTTTATAGATTTGTTCTATGAATTCCTACCATAAAATTAGTACCATTATAGCACATTTCAGTCCTATTGAATACTGAAAGGAAAGAATGAAAAAAATCTGAGACAGGAAGCTCAGATTTTTTGGATTAAAAGTTTTCTGTGATATATTTATAAACTTCTTGGCCAGCAATCGCACCGTCTCCGACGGCTGTCGTCACTTGACGCAAATCTTTTTGACGAACATCGCCAACTGCAAAAATACCTGGGACTGTGGTTCTCATATGATCATCCGTGACCACCCAGCCATTTTCATCTAAAATACCAAGTTCTGTCGCAAATTCACTGACAGGATCTAAACCGACATAGATAAAGACACCACCGAAGGCTTGCTCTCTAACCTCTCCTGTCTTCACATCTTTTAAAAGGACAGACGTTACTTTTTGTTCACCCTTAATTTCTTCAACAACTGTATTCCAAGCAAAGTGAATTTTATCATTGGCAAAGGCACGATCTTGAAGAACTTTTTGAGCACGCAATTGATCACGACGATGGGCAATGGTCACTGTTTTTGCAAACTGAGTCAAAAAAACAGCTTCTTCTACCGCAGAATCACCTCCACCAACGACCAAGAGATCCTCGTCTCTAAAGAAAGCTCCATCACAAACAGCACAGTAGGAAACCCCTCTACTATTTAGCTCCTCTTCACCAGGGACATTCAATGAACGGTGGTTAGACCCTGTTGCAATCACCACGGTTTTAGCTTCAAATTCCCCATCATCTGTGACAATCTTTTTGGTTGCTCCGTGGTCTTCGATGCGCTCTACCTGTCCAAACAAATGTTCCACACCAAGATTTTCTAAAGGCTCAAACATTTTTTCAGCCAAGTCTGGGCCACTAATATTCGCATAGCCAGGATAGTTTTCAATGTCAGACGTATTGTTCATTTGACCGCCTGGAATTCCTCTCTCAATCAATGCGACCTTTAAATTGCTTCGTGCTGCATAAAGGGCAGCAGTCATCCCTGCAGGACCCGCTCCAATAATCACTGTATCAAACATACTCAACCTCTTTCTGTTTTGTTGTAACCATTATAATTCTAACACGGTCTTTTTGCAATTATCGTGCTTGAAAGATAAACAAAATCCCTATGACCGCAAAGGTTAAAATAGGAATCGTCATGATATCAATTAAGAGGATATCATACAAATGGGCTTGTCGTTGCTTGGCTGTTTTATCTTTCTTCTTAAGGGCACGGTAGCCAATCCAAATACAAGAAGCGATCCCAACTAAAATCGTTGTCGTCACTAAACTTTGTAAATATAAGGACAATAATTTATTTAACATCACGACTCCAAATATTTTTACATTTTCAGAAAACAAACCCAGCTAGCATCGCCAGCTGAGTCTTACCTCTCCTCTATTATATCAAACATAGGTCCGTTTGTAACTAGCAAAGAATTCTTTTGTCCGTTCTTCTTTTGGATGTTGCATGATTTCCTCTGGTGTTCCAGATTCAATAATCCGTCCTTTATCCAAAAATAAGACCTTATCTGCTACTTGCGCTACAAAAGACATATCATGACTGACCAGTACCATGGTTTGTCCTGATTTTGCTGCATTGGCAATGGATTTTTCAACTTCTCCAACCAATTCTGGATCCAAGGCTGAAGTCGGTTCATCCAACAAAAGAACTTCTGGTTTCATAGCCAAGGCACGGGCCAAAGCCACCCGTTGTTTTTGTCCACCTGAGAGGTGACGAGGATAGTGATTTTCACGATCCGATAAACCGACTTTTGCCAGTTCTTCTCGAGCAATTTTCGTTGCTTCTTGATCGGATAAGCCCTTCACAACAACGAGCCCTTCTTTCACATTTTCAAGGGCTGTTTTTCTACCAAACAAATTAAACTGTTGGAACACCATGGCCAATTTTCTTCTTAAGGTTAAGATTTGATCTTGAGTAATGTGCTCAAAATCAACTTCGAAATCATCAATCTTAATTCTACCACTATCTGGTGCTTCCAAATAGTTTAAACTGCGTAAGAAGGTTGATTTACCAGCTCCCGAAGACCCGATTAGGGCCACGACTTCCCCTTTTTGAATTTCTAAACTTAGATTATTTAAAACCTTTTGACCTGAAAATGTCTTTGATAATTCTGAAATATAAATCATTAGATCCGGACCTCCTGATCTGGTAAATCAATTGCTACGGGAGTCTCAATATCCAGTCGACGTTCAATGTGACGGCCTAGTATTTCAATGAGAATGTTCACAATCCAGTAAACAATCGATACCGTGATAAAGCGTTCAAAGTACTTCAAATCGCTCCCCCCAATAATCCGTGCTTGGGCAAAAATTTCAACCACACTGGCACTAAAGGCTAGCGAAGTCCCCTTGGTCAATCCGATGAGAGAGTTGATTAAAGTAGGAGTTGCAACGACTGCTGCATTGGGAATAATAATCCGGCGATAAACTTGACGGTTGGTCATCCCAAGACTACGCGCTGCCTCAATTTCACCAGGATCCACTGATAAAATGGCTGCCCGGATGGTCTCACTCGCATAAGCCGCCTCATTAAAGGCAAGAGCAACAATTGCAAACAGCTCAGCCGGAATGGCATTAATATTAAAAGCTGTTCCATAAGACTGATTGATCGCTTTTAAAATAAGAGGAATCCCATAATAGGTCAACATCAACTGAACCAACAAAGGAGTCCCCCGTAAAAAACTGACAAAAACAGCTTGAATCGGGTAAAGAATTCGTACACGATTAATTTTGACCAGAGCAAAAATCATGGCAAAAATAATCCCAAAAAATGCACCTCCTAGGGCTAATAAAATCGTCACAGGCAATTTCCCTATGACTGCCGGAAATGCATCCAATACGGCTCTCAAACTAAACAGCTTACTATCTGGAACGTGTTTTAAAAAGTCAGCATACCAGTTGGCAGCTAAAAGATTAGTTGTAAACATTTTTGTTACTTCCTTTCTCGAACATAAACATTCTATCACATTCACTATCGGAATTCCAAAAATTGCTACAGAAATAGAAAAATGATAGACTACTCAAATTTAGTCTATCATAATTTTAGACAAGTTCCTAATAGTTTTTCTTTATGGAGTTCATAAAGAAAATCTATGTTTTCTTCTGAACATTTGAAAGAAGGGGTTAGAAAGTTTGACGTTTGGCCTTTCGTTCTGCCCGACCACGCGCACGGTTTTCAGCTCGCTTAGCTTTTCTCCTCTTTTCATCAACTGCCCATTTGATTTTTTTCTTGTAGCCTGGTTTGATTTTTTTCTTTTTCTTCTTCACCAGACCAATCATTTCAATGTCGAGTTTCTCTTGCTTTTTCTCACGATTCGCTCGTCTGTCCCGATCATAAGTATCTTCAATAACCCCATTTTTCAACACTTTCGGTACGAAACGAATGCCCATTTTTTCTAGTTCACGGATATCTGAATCATCACTCGGTTGATAAAGAGTAATAGCGACACCCGGTAGACCATTGCGTCCTGTCCGACCGACACGGTGAACGAAGAATGAAAGATCTTGTGGAATAGCATCATTGATGACATGACTCACCCCTTCGATATCAATTCCACGCGCCGCCAAATCTGTGGCCACAATATACTCAAAATCAAGATTTTTAACCTGATTCATGATCCGTTTCCGTTCACGTGGTTGGATATCTCCGTGAATCTTCGCCACTTTTAATCCTTGAGCCACTAAATAGGCATGGAGATCATCTGCTCTCGTTTTGGTATTAACGAAAATCATAGCCAAATAAGGTTGCAAGGTCTTGGTCAATTGGTAAATTTGCTCATTTTTATCCCGACCCTTGGTCGAAACCAGCCAATTATCGATGGTATCTGAAATCACCGTCTTGGTCTTAATCTGCTCCATGACTGGGTTTGAGAGATATTTTTTCAAGAAAGGTTGTAATTTCTGCGGAATGGTGGCTGAAAAAACTAAAAATTGCAGTTGTTGCGGAAGTCTTGAAGCAATCTTATCCACGGTTGACAAGAATCCCATGTCCAGTGTCATGTCCGCCTCATCTACCACAAAAGTATGGGCTTTATGAATAGCCAGATCACCAGATGCAACCAGGTCATAAATTCGGCCTGGAGTTCCAATCACGATATGTGGTTGTTTGACCTGGAGTTTTTCAATCTGACGGCTTTTATCCGTTCCTCCAACATAATTCACAATCCGAATCTCTTTTTCAGAATGACTAGCGATTTGACGAGCAGCTTGGTAAATTTGCGTTGCCAACTCCCGACTAGGAGCCGTGATGACCGCTTCAACTTGTTGGCTGTCTTCGTTTAACGTTTGAAAAATCGGTAAGAGAAAAGTATGGGTTTTCCCAGAACCTGTCTTTGATTCTCCCACTAAATCATTTCCAGCTAGGACAATCGGAATTAGCTTTTCCTGTACTTCGGTTGCTTCTCTAAAATTGATTTCTTTCAGCGCCTCTTGAATATAGGGCTTAAAATTAAACTCTGTAAATTTCATTTTCTCAGTTCCTTTCATGATCTCTATTATTATATCAGAAAAGCTGTCTTCTTGCTTCTCTTATGAGTCATTTTTCCTAACCAGCGAATTCTCTCTGAGTCAGTAAAAAAACGATGGGCAAGCCCACCGTCGTTTTATAGGTAGAGAAGGACTAGAGTCACGACACTTGTTACCAAGGCAATGGACCACATAAAGGCATCCACTTTCCATTCTGACCAGTTTTGGCCATTTCCAGAAAGACCACCCAGTTCTAAATGATGGTGGAAAGGAGTCATTCGGAAAATCCGACGTCCTTCTCCGTAGCGTTTCTTGGTCCATTTGAAATAGGTCACTTGTAGCATCACAGAACCTGTTTCAATGACATAGACCAGACCAATCAGGAGCAGCGTCCACTCGACATGCAGAGCCATTGACAAGGCTGCAAGCATCCCTCCAAGAGCTAGACTACCGACATCTCCCATAAAGATTTTAGCTGGCTTGTGGTTGAAGACAAAAAATCCAAGCAAGGCCCCAATCATACTCAAAGTCACAAAGAGAATGTCCCATTTTCCTTGCATATAGGCAATAAAGGAATAAGCACTCAGGCTAATAGCAACGGAGATGCTGGCTAATCCATCAATCCCATCTGTCAAATTGACCGCGTTTGAAAAACCAACCAACCAAAATAAAGCAAAGAGAATGTAGAAATGGCCCAAGTAAAGATCGTAACCAAAGACATTTAAAAGGCTTCCTGCACCGTGGCGTTCAGAAAAAATATAGAAGATGATTCCACCAACAAGTTGAAGGGCCAATTTTTGTTTTGGATTGAGACCTTCATTAATCTTACGAAAAACTTTTAAAAAGTCATCCAAAAATCCAACAATTCCATATAGAATCAAGATAAATAGAATAAGTTGAACAGGGCGCGTGAAATTTCCAGTCAATACGGTAACGACAAAACTAACTAGAACGGCTGTAATGAGAAATACAACTCCACCCATTGTCGGAGTGCCAGCTTTCGCTTTGTGTTGTTTCACATCTTCGTGCATTTGTTGCCCGGAAATATGAGCACGATGGTAAAATCGAATAAAGGCTGGAATAGCAGCCACTGTTAATAGAAACGATACAAGGATCGTAGCAATATACATCTTAGTCTCCTAATGTTAACGTAATCTTTTTAGTTTTATTAAGTGAGGTGTTCATTTTGACACTTTGTTTGGTTACTTTCTTTCCACTACCTTTATAGGTAATCTCAATTCCAGTCCATTCTCCAAAGATGTCCGCATTTTTCTTTGTCCAACCGTACATATCTGGAACCGCATCAAAGTCTTCTGTCAATAACAATACTTGCTGATTGGCTTTGACTTTAGAGCCTACATCCACAGACATCTTGCGGATATTTTTCCCGGTTCCTAGGACAATTGGTTGCACCAAATTGCGACGCAATTCCTCTGAATAAGCACCTGGGCTCAGATTTTGTTTCAGATTCAACTCCTTAGAGAGAGTTTCTACTGAAGGGATTTTGTAGGTCGTTTCTTTGGTCACATCATCCAAAGTTGGTGCCTCTGATGTTAGATGCAATTCGTCTTTTAAAGCAACTGCATCTTCCAAAATAGGATTGACCAGCTCTTCCCAGCTGGTGAATGAGAATTTCACTTCTGGTTGTTGGACCGTCACATACATGATGAATTCAGGATCTTCTGCAGGTGTCATGGCTACAACCGAGTAGATATAATCATTTTCTCCTTGCAAGTATCCTTGATCTGTCGCCATTTGGGCAGTCCCTGATTTCACCGCAACGTTTTGACCGGGTACCTGAATGATGGGTCCATCACTGTACAAGGTTCCATACTCTGGATCTGTTCCGACGGTGATCATATAGTTCCGTGTCTGTTGTGCAGCTGATCCTGAAACTGGTTTTCCAACAACTTCTTTTTTTGATTTGCGGGCTGTGTCTGATTTTTTATCGTAAATAGCACTAATAAACTTCGGCTCCAACATTTGTCCATCATTAGCGATGGCACTAAAGGCCCGTAACATTTGAGTTTGACTGACGGAAATCCCTTGACCAAAAGAAGACATGGCTTGACTGACATAGTTATCCCCTGGAAGACCCCCGTAAGCTTCATTTCCCATTCCAAAACGGGTCGGAAGACCGAATTTAAAGCGGGTTAAGTAGTCCATCCAGACAGCATTTCCCATCTTTTGCTCCAAGCGGGTCATCCCCACGTTACTTGAGTAAGCAAAGCCTTGTGCGATATTCATATAGCGACCTTCAGACAGTCCCATATTGACATCCCAGTCACGGATCGTCGCATCTTTTACTTGTAGTTCGTTACTGTAGTATACTTCATTATAGGCTGGGAAGGTTCCATGATCAATCGCCGAAGCTAATAACATGACCTTCATGGTTGAACCTGGTTCATATTGATCTTGATACAGGATGGTATTCCAGGTTTTCAAGTTTTTCAGATCCAGCCCTTGTTTGGTATCCGCATTATAGGTTGGACGTTGCGTTGTCGCCAGGATTTCTCCAGTTTTTGCACTCACAAGAGTCGCACTAACATACTTTCCTTTTACTTTTTCTTGGAAAACATCCATTCGCGTCTCAAGGTAGGTTTGTAATTCTGCTGAAATGGTCGTATAGACATCTTTTCCATCTTCTGTTTTGACAGAAACCTTATCTGAACCAGGAACGATATTGCCGTTTCGGTCTTTGTCATAGGTGATAACCCCATTTTGACCAGCGAGAATGCGATCGAGGGATTTCTCCATCCCTGATTGCCCCTTCAGGGTTTTATTCCCCTCTTTATCTTCTTGAAGAGAGGCCTGACCTATAAATTGAGAAGCAAAAACTCCATTTTTATAGCTTCGATTTGGACTAGTTGTAAAGGCAACCCCTTCAATCTTCGCCGCTTCCATGGCCTCACGGATGACCGTCATATTGCTATAAGTTAT
Source organism: Streptococcus sp. HMSC065E03 (assembly GCF_001815045.1). Lineage (NCBI taxonomy): Bacteria > Bacillati > Bacillota > Bacilli > Lactobacillales > Streptococcaceae > Streptococcus > Streptococcus sp. HMSC065E03. Next base: position 38,677 of record NZ_KV818841.1, read on the forward strand.
ACCGTTTCCGTTCGACCCAAAAGAAACCTGTTTCAATTTCTTTTGCGACAACTGTTGAATGACGTAATCCTCATCCATCCCTAAGTACTGCTTAAAGATTTCTGCAACTTTTTTAAATTGGCTCTCTTCTACATAGAGGATTTTCCCGGTTGCTGATTTGTACTTTTTATCAATAATGGCATAAACATTATAGGTCGTCGCATCTTCAGCAATTACTGCTCCATTTCGGTCATAGATCGTTCCACGTTTTGCAGGAACAATAACCGTCTGCTCATGGACTTTTTTTGCTTGATCCGATAAGGTCACACCGAATTTTTTGTCAGTCCCAATAATCATTGCAAAATTAATCAGAAAGAGAAAAAAGAGGAAAATCGCCAGTACACTGAGATTTTTCCCAACTTGTTTTCGATTCTGATCCGGCAAGCGACGTTTCTTTATCGAATACCTGATTAAAAATTTTTTAAATTTATTCATCACTACTTGCACTCACTGTTTTTCGATTTTCTTTTTGCAGCTTCATTCCTTGGGAGCTAGCCAACTTTGATAAACGATCATAACGTGTTAATTCATTGACCTCTTGACGAACATCTGCCAATTCCGTCTTTTTGGCTTCTAGTTCCGTATTCAAATCAGTCAATTCACTTTGAACTTGTAAAATCCGTGTCTGCATAAAGACGATACTAATGGCTAAAATCACAGCTGTTAGGACAATCGACCCATAAAAAGCCTTTTCTACTCTAGAGAAACGGCGAAAGCGGTCTTGCAGTACCTGTGTTCTTGTTCTCTCATCTCTTGCTGCCATATCAATTCCTCTTACTTGTGTATTTTTCGAGCAACCCGTAATTTTGCTGAATGAGATCGATTATTTTCCTCAAGCTCTTCTTCACTTGGCAAAATAGGTTTCCGGTTGACTAACTCCATCTTTGGTTTCAAATCATCTGGAATAAAGGGAAGTCCTTTTGGAACCTCAACCGTCGAAGCTTCTTTAAACAATTGTTTGGTCAATCGATCCTCTAACGAATGAAAGGTAATCACAGAAATACGACCATCGAGGGCCAACAAATCCATAGCTTGCTGAATCGATTCATCCGCCGCTCCCAGTTCATCATTGACTTCGATACGAATGGCTTGGAAGATCTGTTTAGCAGGATGACCCTTTTTCTTGAGCTCCTTAGCTGGTTTAGCAGATTTAATAATCTCTGCTAATTCAGTCGTCGTTTCAATCGGTTTAATTGCTCGTGCTTGCTCAATTTTCCGCGCAATTTGCTTGGAAAATTTGTCCTCTCCATATTTGAAAAAAATGCGAACTAGATCATGGTAATCGTAGCTATTGACGACCTCATAGGCTGTTAAGGAAGCTTCTTGATTCATCCGCATGTCCAACGGCGCATCTTTCTTGTAAGAAAATCCACGTTCCCGTTCATCTAACTGAGGACTAGAGACACCTAGGTCATAACAGATTCCATCAATTTCAGTCACACCCAATTCGTTTAGACGTTCCTTCAAATGACGAAAGTTATCCTTAATGAAGGTCACCATGCCTTTCTCAATGAAAGGTGCCAAACGAATCTTAGCATTCTCAATCGCATGCTGATCTTGGTCAAAGGCATAGAGATGGCCTGATTCATTTAATTTTGTTAACAAATATTCGCTGTGGCCTGCCCCACCCAATGTGGCGTCTACATAGATCCCATCTGGCTTAACATCCAGCATATCGATCGTTTCATGAAGCAAAACCGTTACATGATGAAATTCTTTACTCATATCTTTACTATTTTACCACAAATGGGACCAAGATGCACTCCTGAAAGAAAATTCACTAACTAATCCTATCTGACCTTTTCGAATCCTACAAAATACCTAGGAAGGCTTGATTTCACTTGTTTCCTCTAGGATTTATGATACAATATTCTTATGAAAATAAGAAAACAGATTCTCATCCCACTTTTATTGGTCGATGCTATCGCTCTCTACTTTTTTCTAACCACTATTGAGGCTTGGATTTTTTGGCTTGCTGCCCTGATCCTAGTCGGATCACTTTGGTGGCTTAAAAAAGCTATTCACGGACAAAAAACAGAGATGGAAGAAAAGTAATTTCTTCCATCTCTGTTTTTCTTTTGTTTCCTCCAAGAAATTCCTTAAAAGAAGTAACCGAGCTCTGAAATAGTAAAGAGAGTGGGACAGAAATCGGTCATTCGTTAG
>NZ_KV818841.1:40978-88948 GCF_001815045.1 Streptococcus sp. HMSC065E03
AATTGAGAGGCTAGGACTTTTGTCCCAGCCTCCTGCTGTTTATTTATTATGTTTCCAATTGCTGTAAATCCCAAAAAGAATGATCCAGATGGTTGCTCCAATCGCTCCAATGTATGTTGATTCTTGCAAGAAGAGACAAACGAATACAAAGAGGAAGAAAACAATGGTCAATGGATTCAACACTTTATAGGCTGGCATGACAAAACCATCTGGCATAAATTCTTTCGATTTACGGTACTTAAGATGGGCAAGCATGGTCAAAATGTAAATAGCAATGTAGACACCAGAAGAAGATGCCGTAATCAAGGCAAAGGCATCTGAGACACCTGGCAAGACATTGATAAAGGCAGAAACAGCAACCACAATCGCAGAAAAAATAATCGCGCGACTTGGAATCCCCATACGAGATAAGCTATTCAGTTTCAAACGATTCATCACTTTGCTGTTTGGTGTTTCTTTTGCAATCTGGTACAAGTGACGCCCTGTTGAATAGAGAGTAGAATTCAAGGAAGATGCAGCAGCTGTCAGTACAACAAAATTAATCAATCCTGCTGCCCACTTGATTCCAACCATCTGAAAGACCGTTACAAACGGTGACTTATTGACAGGAAGCTGTTGCCAAGGGAAAATAGCCATAATCGCCAACAAAGCTCCTACATAAAAAATCACAATTCGGATTGGAATTTCTTTAATGGCTTTTGGCAATACTTGGCGGGGATTAGCTGTTTCAGAAGTAGTAATTCCAACAAACTCGATCGCTTGGTAAGCAAAGAAGACCATTTGGAAGGCCATGACGAACTTGACCCAACCATTTGGAAACATTTGAAAACCATTGGTAATGTTACTTAAGCTAGCGTGTCCAGCTGGTGTTTCAAAGTTCGTCGTCACCATAAAGATCCCTGTTGCGATCAGGGCTAAAATAGTGACAATCTTGATCATTCCAAACCAGAATTCAACCTCTCCAAAAACCTTCACAGCGATCAAGTTTACACAACTTAAAAGCGCTAAAAAGATAATTTGAATCTGCCAGGCTGGCCAATTTGGAAACCAAAGCTGGACATAGTTGGAAACAGCGGTGATCTCTGCCATTCCCAAAAATACCAAGGAGACCCAATAGGACCATCCTGAAAAATAACCCCAACCTTTTCCTAGATACTTGGTGATAAAGTTGATAAAGGTGTGTTGATCAGGGTCCATATAGAGCATTTCTCCGATCGCCCGCATCATCAAGTACATGAAGGCGCCAGTCAGCATATAGACTAAAATAATAGAGGGACCTGTCAAAGAAAGGGAACGACCGGCTCCAAGAAAGAGTCCTGTCCCGATGGTTCCTGCAATAGCGATCAGCTGAACATGCCGATTTTGCAGACCACGAACCATCCCATTTTCGGTTTCTTCACCAGGATGATGTTTTTTTGACATATGATTACTCCAATTCTTTTTCTGTACATTTTCAGAAAAGTATACTTCAAATTTTCATACAATCTACTATACCATGTTTTTAAAAATTGGTCAATCCGGTCCAGAATATTCTGAATTTTATAGATCAAAAAGAGTGCTGGAGTCTATTCCAGCACTCTTTTGATTATGAATTAGGGTCATCGAGACTACGGCCATGCAAACCTTTTTCCCGTTGCACTTGGCGTAGTTTCTCAGGTGTTACATCGTTACCTTCTTCATCTACAATTTTGATACCTTCAATGTGGTGACGAACCGAACGACGATAACCTTCAATGTATTCTTCACGAAGTTTTGCTTGCTCCACTTCTTCTTCTGGAGTCAAACCTTCTGTTTTTTTCTTTTTAGCAAGCTCATTGATACGAGCAATTTTTTCAGGTGTCATAATAAAACCTACTTTCTACCTGTCATCAGGTCATTATTTTGTGTTCAATTGATTAAAGGCTGCGACAGCATTAGCTTTCGCTACAAGGCCTGCAAGAAGGGCCAAACGGTTGTTTTTAACAGCCTCATCTTCTGCCATCACCATGGTATTGTCAAAGAAAGCATCAATGACTGGGCTAAGAGCAAAGAGTTGAGCCAATTTGTCGCTAGCTGAACCTGTCAATTCAAGCTCTTCAATCGCTTTAGCCAGGGCTTTTTCTTGATCGTTTTCAAAGAGACTGGCATCGACTGCTACTGAAGCATCTGCTTTTTCTGCCAAGTTGAAAGCACGAGAGAGGGATTCAACAGCTGCCTTGTAACCATCAGTCTTCGCAGCTTCTGAAAGAGCTTCAGCTGCTTCCAGCATATCAGCCACGACAAAGTTTGAACCAGCAAGAACAGCTTCTTTGATATCTTTTGGTGTGCGTCCCATCATCTTGTCCACACGCGCCTTGATGAAGTTGAGCACTTCTGCTTGATTGTCATATGAAAGACTATCAAATGAAAGGGCGTAAAGGCTGTCGATCAACTCATCCATAGGGATATGCCAACCAAAGGCATCCAAGATACGCACAATTCCTTGAGTCGCACGACGAAGCGCATAAGGGTCATTGGAACCTGATGGAATCAATCCTACTGAGAAGAATGAAAGGAGGGTATCCAATTTATCTGCAAGCGCAAGGATAGCACCAACCTTAGTCTCTGGAAGGGCACCATCTGCTGAATCAGGAAGGTAGTGCTCACGGATAGCTGTCGCAACCGCAGCATCTTCACCAGCAAGGAGAGCGTATTTTTCACCCATGATTCCTTGCAATTCATCGAACTCTCCGACCATACCCGTCAAGAGGTCAAATTTGTAGATTTCAGCTGCACGAGCGACAGCTGCCGTTTCTTCAGCAGTCAAACCAGCTTGCTCAGCTAGTGACGCTGCAATAACACCCGCACGTGCCATGTGTTCTGAAAGAGAACCAATTTTTTCATGGAAGGTCACGTTAGCCAATTTAGCAACGAGGTCTTCAATCTTAAGTTTTTGGTCTTCACGCCAGAAGAATTCACCGTCTTCAAGACGCGCCACCAATACTTTTTCATTTCCTCGGATAACATTTTCCAAGTGCTCAGCGTTACCATTACGGACGGAGATGAAGTTTGGTTTAAGTTTACCATCAAGGTCACGTACAACAAAGTAACGTTGGTGCGTTTCCATTGAGGTCACCAAGACTTCTTCTGGAACATCCAAATATTTAGTGTCAAAACTTCCCATAAAGGCAGTTGGGTATTCGACCAAGTTCAAGACTTCATTCAAAAGTCCTTCTTCGATTTGAACTTGAACACCTTGTTCTGCTTCGATAGCTTTGATTTGCTCACGAATCATATTTTCACGTTCTTTGCTATCCGCAATCACGTAAACCGTGCGAAGGTCTTCTTCATAAGAATCCGCATTAGTAATTTCCACTTCATGTCCAAGGAAACGGTGTCCACGGCTCACACGACCTGATTGGATATCCAAGAAATCAAGATCGAGCGCTTCGTCGCCCAAAAGAACTGTCAAGGTGTGAACTGGGCGAATGTATTCAAATGTATTGTTAGCCCAGTGCATGCTAACAGGGAAGGTCAATGAAGCAAGCACTTCTGAAACGCCAGCCAAGACTTCTTCAGCTGGTTTTCCAGCTTCGTGTTTCGTGACATAAACGTACTCTTCACCTTTGACTTCACGGAATTCGATATCATCAACCGTCAAGCCTTTCCCACGGACGAATCCTTGAGCCGCTTTTGAGAAGTTTCCATCTGCATCCAAGGCGATTTTCTTAGAAGGTCCTTTAAAATCTTCGGTCAAATCAGATTGTTGATCCGCTAAACCAATCACACGGACGGCCAAACGGCGTGGTGTTGAGAAGGTTTGAATGCTTTCGTATGAAAGACGGTTGTCATCCAAGAAGGCTGCCATTTTCTCACCTAGTTGTTTTTCACTTGGTGTGACAACGTAGGCTGGCAACTCTTCAAGTCCAAGTTCTACTAATAAGTTTTTTGTCATGTTTTTTCTCCGAAAAATATCTTTTTTTCCAGTTTGCCTTATGTGATTGGCACGCAGCAACCGACTTCGTCGTTTCATTGCTAAAATTGGAGCCTAAGGTCTCCAATTTTGCCTGGTATCGTTAGTTTCTCTAACGATACCTTTATCACTGCGGCAACTGGTTCTGTAGGATTGTTCTATCAGTCAATCCCATCTAATACGCTCTCTTTATTCTTCCTCTTCTGCTAGGAGTTTGGCGCGTGTGGCTTCGTCGAGAAGTGGGTAACCAAGTTTTTTACGTTCTGCGACGAAGGTTTTGGCTACGACACGGGCCAAGTTACGGATGCGGGCAATATAGCCGGCACGTTCTGTAACGGATACTGCTCCACGAGCATCAAGCAAATTGAAGGTATGTGAACATTTCAAAACATAGTCATAGGCTGGGTGAACAAGGCCCAATTCCAAAGCACGTCCTGCTTCTTTTTCAAATTTTTCGAAATTTTCAAGAAGCATATCTTGGTCAGAAACTTCAAAGCTGTATTTTGAGTGTTCATATTCTGGTTGAAGGAAGATTTCTCCGTATTTAACGCCTGGAGCCCACTCAATATCGTAAACAGAATCGACTTCTTGGATGTAAGAAGCCAAACGTTCCAATCCGTAAGTAACCTCAGAAGTTACTGGCCCAGTTGCCAAACCACCAACTTGTTGGAAGTAGGTGAACTGAGTGATTTCCATACCGTCCAACCAAACTTCCCAACCAAGACCAGCTGAACCAGTTGATGGGTTTTCCCAGTTATCTTCAACGAAACGAATATCGTGTTCCAAAGGATTGATCCCCAATTTTTCCAATGACTCAAGGTAGAGTTCTTGGATGTTTGATGGTGATGGTTTCATCACCACTTGGAATTGGTGGTGTTGGTAAAGACGGTTTGGGTTTTCTCCGTAACGTCCATCAGCTGGACGACGTGATGGCTCTACATAAGCCGCATTCCATGGCTCAGGACCAATGGCACGAAGGAAAGTGTAAGGACTCATGGTTCCCGCACCTTTTTCATTATCATAAGCCTGCATGAGCATACAACCCTGGTCATTCCAGTATTGTTGCAAAGTAAGGATGATTTCCTGGAAAGTCAATTTTTTAGACATGTTTTACTCCTTATTCTATAATTTCTTGCGACATGAGTCTGCCTCGTCGATTTTACGAAGCAAGACGAGTTAGTACTGCGTCTAGCTCAGGCACCCTAGTGCTGAGCGTGGGGCAGTCCGACTGTAAGGAGGTCTCTGCCACTAACGCAGTGGAAAGTCAATTTTTTAGACATGTTTTACTCCTTATTCATAAAGTTTCTTGTGACTCAGGATGCAAAAAGAACCGTGTCTTCGCTCCTAAGTCCTTTGACCTAGGGGCGTCAGAAACGCGGTTCCACCCTAATTTATTACTTCATTTTATTTTACTTTACTCAGCTTTTACTGAGAGAAAGCGCCACTTGCTTACTTTGCTCTACTTGGCTCTCACTATCCCAAGCTCGCTAGAAAAACGCCGTAAGCCCTTCTTTCTTGACTAGTATTATAGCAGATTTTTAGTAACTTGTAAATTAAAATCCGCATGAAACAATCGTTTCATACGGATTTTAGGCTAACAAACAATATTGTTTTTCTTATGGACGTCTTGCAGCTTTTGGTTTTTTACCATGAAGTTTTTTCTTGGCATTCTTCAAGGCTGTCAAAGCATCTTTCACATCTTGTTGGCTTGCTCCTGGATTTGAAAGGATAGTTTGCGCATCCTTGAAGGCTGCTAGGTAAGCTTCTTTTTCTTCATTTCCAGCATAGATGAATTTAGCATTCTTTTCTTGGAACTTCAATTCTTCCTTGATGTATTTTTCAAGGCTTGAAAAATCAGTTGCTTTCCCGTTTAATTTTCCTTCCGCACGGCTAAGCTCAGCAAGTGCTTGATTGATTTGTTCTTGTTTCACAGTTGGATCAACTGCAAGCAAGGCAACTGTTTGGAAAGCACGATCGTACTCGCGACGTACTTTTTCTTTGGCATTGGCATAACGACCAGTTTTAGTCGTAGCATCGTAAGCCTGCATTGCTTCTTTCAAGGCCGCAACGTTTGAATCTTTCCCATCCAAAGCTTGGCTGGCAGCTTCAAGACTAGCTAGAGCTTGGTTGACTTGCTCTTGACTAACCTTGTTGGTCAAGGCTGCTTGGGCAGCTTGCAAGGCTTGATCATAGGCTTCCTTCTTATCCGCACTGGCATTGAAATATTGCGCTGTCTTTGTAACATCTGCTTGGTTGTTCAAAGCAGCTAAGAGATCCACTTTTGAGATCACTCCAATACGATAATTGTTGTTGCGCCCTGCGACAACTGAGATCACTGGTGCTTCCTCAGCTAGTTCATAGCCTGTAGGAAGAGTTGCAACCAAGGTATATTGACCAGTTGCTACAGATTTACCAAAGCCATTTTTACCATATTTTTCAGCAGGCAAGACAAAGTTTTCACCATCTGCCCCTTTTAATACGATCGTAGCTGCTTTTGAAACCGGTTGATCAAATCTGATGCTAACTGGTGCATATTCTAAAGTATTGGCAAGAAAAGCAATCGTTTGGAAACTATTATCCTCTGTCAAATCAAATTCTTGCGTCAAGCTGCTGACAAATTTCACTTCTGTACGATCATACGTAAAGATTTCTGCAGTATAATGACCAAAGTTCAAGAAGTTAATATCTTTTGTCTTATCAACTGACACGTATTGGCCGTTGCTATCTTTGATTCGGTAAACATACATAGTATCCAAATCTTTGTTCGTTTTAGCGTCACGAACTGCAATTTGAACCCGACCACTATTTTGATCCCGAACTAAATCAGCTAGTGAAACATAGTCTACGTTCCCCGCAAAGTCTTCTACATAGTAGTAGATATTCTTCTTATCGATGTTTTCAGGAAGATCGAAGCTACCATCTGCATCGGCCTTGATCACATGGTAATTTTCAAGCGCACGTGTACCATTCTTATCTTCACTGGTTTGGACCATTGTCCCCTGATCATCGAATGGAGTCACGTAGACGAGTTTTTCAGTTAAGATACCACCATCGCCAACATCTTTGGCTTTACGTGCTACAAACTGTTGAGCCCCATCTTTGAAACGGATATATCCAGATGTGATCACTGGTTTTTGAGTATCGACTTGAACCTTGAAGGTCGTTGACTGCTCCTCAGCTCCAGGAACCATTGGTGTGTAACGAATGACATAATCATATACACCATCTGCTACTGCTTTCCCATTTGCATCGGTACCATTCCAAGCAGTATTATCTAGTGTGTAACTGCGTGGGTTCTTTTCATTACCATCAAAGAAGTTCTTACGATGATCAGATGGAGTTCCTTCCCACAGCGGATTTTTATGTTCCGTATCGCTTGCTGCATAAACAGTTGCACGAAGGTTTTCAATGTTTCTAAGGGCAACTGTCTTGTATTCGACGAAATCTTTATTTCCATCTTCATTTGGTGAAATGGCAATGCGAACATTTCCGTTTTCATCTAGTTGAAGGGTGTGAGTTCCTTCTGCATTTTCGTCAATACCAAGGACTGTAATCCGACGACCATCTCGTTTTCCTTGAGTGAGAAGGAAGTCATTTTGCTGAGTGACGAGCGCAGAAACATTCGCACTAGAAGAGATATTCAAATCTTTTGGAATATGGTAGTAGAATCCATCTTTTCCTTCGCGAACCAAATCATAGACTGGCTTTTCAACAGCGGGAAGGTTTTGGAATTCTCCCTTGAAGCCCATAAATGGCAAGCTGACCACATCTCCATCATCAGCCGGATCAACAAAGCGAACAAATCCTTCAAGGAAATAGCCGTTCGGCATTTCTTTGCTCAATTCTTCTGTGAATTTACTTGTATCGACTTTCACCGTAACCGTTTCAGAGCTATGAGCTTTCACAGTTACTTCAGGCCAAGCTGTTTCAGTCAATTTACGTGGACGGAGGGTAAATTTACCATCTTTTACTTCATCTGTGTCAGTATTGACCAGCATCTTCAAGGTACGATCGGTATCTGAAATATTGTGAACCGTCACATCAAATGTAAAGCTATCTCCAACATTACCAAGAGTGACGCTTGGATAGTTGTTTTCACCGGTCACATACAAGTCTGTTGAAACGGCTGCTGCTGTGTCAACAACCCCTGCTCCTTGTTGGCGTGGAGAAGTATAGACACCCGTTTCTTTGTTAACATGCGGTTTAGCCGTAGACATGATCAAGGCTTTCACTGTTTCAGAAACTTGTTCTGGAGTTAATTCTGGGTGATGCTTCACAAGGTATTCTTTAACCAAGGCTGCAACACCTGCTACGTGAGGAGAGGCCATACTTGTACCACTCATATCCCCGTAGGTATTGTCATTTAAAGAAGAAAAGATATTCCCACCAGGTGCTGTGACATCTGGTTTCAACTGACCATCGGTTGTTACACCCCAGCTTGAAAAATCAGACAATTGGTCTGCTTCTGGAGATGGACGGTTGGCCATGGTATTGTTAAAGACAACTTTGTAAGATCCAGCTTTAAGAGCTTCCCCATAGCGTTTTGAAATGAAGACAGATGGAATTTTCTTAGCATCCCCATCAATTGACATTCCAAGGTTTGATCCTTCCACATTATTGTAGACCATAGCCCCTACTGCACCATGATGGAGGGCATTAGCAATTTTTTCTGTGAATGGGATTTCTCCACGTTGAATAAGCGCTAATTTACCGGTAAGATCCAGATCTTTGAAATCATCTTCTTTTCCAAGACCAACTGACACATATTCGTACTCTTTGCCTTTTTCAAAATCAGCGTCTGCAGCAGATTTACTGTAATCAAACTTACCGTTATCCGCTTCCGCATTGCCTTCAAGGCCTTTGACTTCAAACACTTCTGTCGTAATAACATTATTATTGATAGAAGCAACAGAGATGGAGTCCTCTACTGTTGAAGGATTTCCGACCAAACCATAATCTGGATTTTCAGCAGAAGGTCTTGAGTAACCATTTCCAAAGCTATTGCTATTTCCTGCAGAAATTAAGACAGATACGCCTTTAGCGCGCGCTCGTTTAATGGCATCTACAATATCTGAATCCGCATTGACCGTAGAACCAGTCGTAGAGCCAAGACTCATGTTGATAGTATCTGCACCAAGAGCTACAGCATCATCAATTGCTTTTACATAAAGGGCAGAACCAGTTGTTTTTTGACGATCTGAAAAGACACGCATAAACATAACTTGCGCTTCTGGTGCTACACCATAGATCTTTTCTCCGTTTCCTGCTTCTTTATCAGGATTCCCTGTCGCAATCCCTGTAACGTGCATCCCGTGAGAATCTCTTTCGGCCTCTTTAATATTGTCGGTACCATCAAAGTAATCATAGGCATAGACGACTTTGTCGTTGTACCATTTACCGTAATCAATTCCTGCTGCTTTCTTAGCAGCTTCGATTTCTTCTTGGTTTTTAAACTTAGCTTTTGAAGGATCGGTAATCCGAAGAACCTCGTGGTTCACATCCAAGCCAGAATCAATGACAGCGACAACCATCCCTTCCCCTTTGTAGCCTTGCTTCCAGGTTTGGGGAACAGTAATAATTTCGTCACTTTCGATGCTTTGAGGTTTTTCAGCTGCCTCATGGCGATTCGTTGTTTCCGAACTTGTCGCAGTAGCCACTACTGTTGCTTTTTCAACAGGTTTTTCCGCTTCTTCCGGTTTTGTTTCTGGAACAGCAGCTGCCTCTTTCGGAGCTTCTGTTTTTTCAACTACAGCTGCTTCTGTTGTATGACTTGTCTTTTCAGCAACTGTTGCTTCATTTGCAACTGCTACTTTCTCACTAGCAACTGCTGTACTTGCTTCTGTTGCTTGTGAATGCTCTTTTTCAGCAGGTGCCTGTTGACTGTTTGCTACAAGCTGTGTCCCAGCGCTCGTTTGACTCGCTGCTTGTTCTTCTGCACTCGCTTGTGCAGATCCAAATACCAAAACAGCCCCTAATAAAACTGAGGCTACACCAAATTTGTATTTCCTTAATGAAAAACGCTCTTGTCTATTCATAGAAACTCCCCTTTTATTTTAATAGTAACTATTATAACGCAAAATTATCTGAAAATTCATTCAAAAATGAATTGTAACACAATTGTAATATTTACGTATATTACTAATTATTAACTTATTTTCGTTCGGAAATTTTTGAAGTTGAACAGGAAAATATTATAGAACATCTGTTTTTTGTTGGATCCTTAAAATTATTTCATGTTTGAAAGGTTTTTAAAAACCGAGAACGAAACTGTCCTCGGTTTTCATTAATGAATAGAAATTCTCTTTTAAAAATCTTTGGTGTCTGGATCTGGTGCACCTGCTTCAACCGGAAGATGGCGAAGGAGTTCCATATCATCTGCCGTCAATTCAAAATCAAAGCAATTTAAATTACTCGCAATCCGCTCAGGTGTAACCGATTTTGGCAGTGGAAGGAAACCTTCTTGCAAACTCCAAGCCAAGGCTAGTTGAGCGACCGTCTTTCCATATTTAGTAGCCATTTCTTTTACTTGTTCATTTTGGAACAATTCTCCTTGGCCAAAAGGTCCCCAAGCCTCTAGTAAAATGCCATGCTTACGACTCGCTGCAATGGCTTCGCTTTGGTAAACCCCAGGTGCTAGACGAATTTGGTTCACAGACGGAATGACCCGAGCTGTTTCAAGGAGGGCTTCCAAATGATGAGGCAGAAAATTGCTAATACCAATAGCTCGAACCTTGCCAGCAGCTAGCATATCTTCCATTGCTCGCCAAACCTCAGCATTTCGTTGTTTCCAAGCATCATTTTCTCGAAGTGATTTTGGATTTGGCCAATGAATCAAATAAAGATCCACATAGTCCAAGCCTAGTTTCTCAAGAGACTCTTCCAAAGCAGCTTGAGCGTCTTCATAGGTGTGATGAGTATTCCAAAGTTTGGTGGTAATAAACAGGTCTTCGCGCGCAAGACCACTGTCTTTAATGGCCCGACCCACACTCTCTTCATTTTGATAAATCGCAGCTGTATCGATATGGCGATAACCTGCTTTTAAAGCAGCTAAGACAGCTTGATAGGCTTCTTCTCCATCCGCTGCTTTCCACGTCCCAAATCCCAATACAGGAATCTCCACCCCATTATTTAAACGATAATGATTCATTTTTTCTTTCCTTTCTTCGATTTCGGTTTCTTAGGCCCTCGAAGCTTAAGCTCTGGCTTAAAAATATTCTTCTTGGTTGGCTCCATCTTCTTGCTATAAAAACTATAGAGTAAAAATGCCCCACCAACGATCACAATAAAGATATTTTTTCTTACAATCCCATAGAGCAAGAAAAAAATTCCCATCAATAAAAAACGTATATCAATTGCCTTCATAAGCTACCTCACATTTCAATTCCCATTATAGCATGAAAAGACAGCATTCACAAAATTGCACTACCATCGGTAAACAAAAAGCCCCTCAAGACTGTTTAACCCCATGAATACGTCACAAAAACCTCTCTAGGTATGACCTAGAGAGGAAGTATTCTATCTTCGTTTCTTGAATCTAGTTAGTCGCCTGGTAACGTTTGACCCCATCGAGATAGGTCGCAACCAGATCCAAATTTTGATCAAGCACGATGAAGTCAGCATCATACCCTTCGCGAATTTGACCACAAACATCATCAATATGGACTGATTTTGCCGGATTGAGGCTGGCCATCATCACTGCTTCGTGAGGGTTAGCAATCCCCCACTCTACAACATTTTTTAATCCATCTTTCAATTTCAAGATTGAGCCAGCTAGATTACCAGTTGATTTCAAGCGAGCAGTCCCTTCAGCGACCACAACTGGGAATTCCCCAAGCATGTAGTCCCCATCTTCTAATCCCCCAGCTGTCATACAGTCCGTAATCAAGGCAACATTTTCTTTTCCTTTTTGTTTCATCAGGATATCACACGCTAGTGGATCCACGTGATGGCCATCACAGATCAACTCTGCTGTAGTATGAGGCAACTCATACATGGCACCAACCATACCGAGTTCACGGTGCGTCAAACCACGCATACCATTGTAGGCATGCACCCAGACACTCGCACCTGCATCAACCGCTTTTTTAGCTTCTTCAAAAGTAGCATTAGAGTGTCCCAGAGCGACAGTCACCCCTTCTCCTGTAATGGTCCGAACAAATTCTTTTACCCCTTCACGCTCGGGAGCAAGGGCAATCTTATTCAACAGACCATTGGCAGCTTTTTGCCAAGCCCTGAATTCTTCCATACTTGGATCCTTCATATAAGATGGGTTTTGAGCTCCCTTGTATTTTTCTGTAAAATAAGGTCCTTCAAAATAAATCCCGCGAATCTTAGCTCCTGTTGCTTCTTTGTATCGTGCACCGATATTTTCCGTTACTGCCAAAAGTTGTTCATAAGAGGAAGTCAAGGTCGTAGGCAAAAAGCTCGTAACCCCTGTACTCAAGAGCCCTTCACTCATGGTATGGAGAGTGCCTTCGATATTATTATCCATCACATCTACCCCACCAAATCCGTGAATATGGGTATCTACGAGGCCAGGCGCAATGCTGTAACCAGAATAATCCAGCACATCCGCACCTTCTGGTAAGCTTTCCACATGTTTTCCAAACTTGCCATCAACAAGCTCCAAATAGCCTCCGCGGCGAACCCCATGTGGATAATAAAATTGATCTGCTTTAATATATGTAGACATAAAATCGTCCTTTCCATTGTAGGAACTGTGTTCCATTTATATTCATACATATTATAACGCTTTCACTTCCATTTGTAAATGGTCTAGACCTATTTTTGAATAGAATCCAACAAAAAACAGAGTAAGCTTCCTACTTACTCTGTTTGACGTTCCTTAAATTTGCTCGATTTGTACTTTTTCAGCGAGATTCATGGCATGGTCTGCAACACGTGTATAGTGAGAAATGATATCAATAAAGTTTACTCCGGCTTGAGGTGTACATTCGCCTTGGTTCAAACGACGAATATGGGTTTTCCGAAGTCTTTTCTCCAACTTTTCAATTGCCTCGTGACGTGCTACCAATTGGTTTGCAAGACTCACATCATTGTTCTCAACAGCTTTTAAGGCATCCTCTACAAATTGATGGGTTTGGTTGTAAATATCTTCCAATTCAGCCAAGGCCGCTTCTGAAAAGACCACTTTCTTACGAATTAAATAATCGGTCAGATTGATCAAGGCTTCCGCGTGATCTCCAATCCGCTCCAAATCCCGTGAAGAATCCAAGATATTGGTGAGAACTTCACTTTCTCTCGGACTCAAGGCTTCACTTGACAAACGAATCAGGTAGCGAGTCAAATCATCATCGATGGTATTGATGGCTTCTTCTGTCTTATGACCTTTTTCAGCTGTTTTCTCATTTTGATGAACAATATAATCATAAGAGAGGCTAAAGGCTTTATCTGCATATCCACCTAAATGAAGCAACTCTTTTTTCGCATTTCCAAGAGCAATCGAAGGCGCTTGGGTGATCAAGTTTTCATCCAAGTAGAGCGGTTCATATTTGACAACCTCATCCTCACCAGGAATCAGCTTGGTCACAAAGTATGCCAAAGCTCCAATGAATGGGAACTGGATGATGGTATTGGTTATATTAAAGGTTCCGTGAGCAAAGGCTATGGTCATTTCTGGGGATAAATGAAGAGTCGTTTCAAACCATTGAATCAAAGAGGTAAACGGAACAAGGAAGACAAGACAGATAATGGTTCCGATAACATTAAAGGCTACATGGGCACCTGCCACACGTTTGGCCGCAATATTAGCTCCCAAGGAAGCAATGATAGCTGTAATGGTCGTTCCGATATTATCACCAAAGAGAACTGGGAGGGCTCCTTTCAGGTCAATCAAATGACTAGCATAGAGATTTTGCAAGATACCAATGGTTGCAGAAGAGGCCTGAATCAAAAGGGTTAAGCCTGATCCAACAAAGACACCCAAGATAGAACTTTTACTTAACTGCACCATATAGTCACGAAAGACTTGCAAATCTTTAAGAGGTTCCATAGCCCCACTCATCAAGTTGAGGGCAAAGAAGATACCACCGACACCAAAAACGATTCGTCCAACATTATTAACCAAACGATTTTTGGTAAAGAAGAGACAAACCGCTCCGATAAAGAGCATGGGAAGAGCGTAGTCTCCTAATTTAAAACCAATGATAAAGGAGGTAATAGTCGTTCCAATATTGGCCCCCATAACAATACCAATAGCTTGACGGAGGGTTAGAAGTCCTGCACTCACCAGACCGACCGTAATCACTGTAACCCCTGAACTCGACTGAATCAAGGCAGTCATCCCAATCCCTACTAGAACCCCTAGAAAGGGATTACTCGTATATTTATCAATATAGTATCGAAGTCGATCTCCTGCAGCCTGTTGCAAGCCTTCTCCCATGGTTTTAATACTATAGAGAAAGAGCCCCAGGCCTCCCAAAAAGTTAAATACAATTTCCTGCCAGTTAATCGACATGTTCATTCCTCCAAATTTGAGATCAGAAATAAAACTCCTCTCCTATTGTAAAGGATAATTTCCAATCACACAAGAGATTTCTGTAAATTTCTATTATTTTTTGAAACCGTTTTTTTCTTTCTGTTTTATTTTCCTCATTTTAGGAGCCAAAAAAAGAGGTTGGAAATTTCCAACCCGAGACTGTAGACAAACTATTCTTTTTTATAAATCTAATAAATTCTATAAAAAGAAATGTTACTCGTTAGAGTGATTCAATCATCTACTGAAACTTTTCGTCGTGAGAAAAGTACCTGAAACTTAATAGTTTCAGGTACTCGGAATTATTGAGACCTTAGGCTCAATAATTAGTCATGGAACTTCTTCGAAGTTCGCTGACGTCCGTACTCACCTAAGGAAAGTTTCTAAGAAGACTTTGTCTTTCAATCTGGGCGTGGAAAATTTCCAACCTCTCTAGTCTTTGTTCAAATTGCGCAACATCTCATCGATCTTATTCCCGTATTCGATGGATTCGTCTTTCACAAAAGTAAGATCTGGAATCTTGTACAATTTCAGATTCCGACCTAATTCACGCTTGATGGTTCCTGTTGCTTTTTCAAGGCCTGTCTGAGCCTTTTGATTGTCTGAAGCCAAATCACTCATAATTGAATAATACACTTTGGCCATAGACAAATCACCTAGCATTTGAACATCCGTAATGGTGACACCTTGAACACGCGGGTCACGGACTTTCTTTTGTAAAATCTCGTTGACTTCACGCTTGATTTCCATCCCTACTCGGTCTGTCCGAAAATGACTTGCCATAGGAACTCCTTTCTGCTCTGTGTTTAAAAACTAGGAAATCAGAGGCCCCCCCTCTTTTTTCCTAGTCAGCTTGCTTATTTTTTAATTTCTTCCATGATATAGGCTTCGATAGTATCATCTGTCTTGATATCATTGTAGCCTTCAATCATCAATCCACCTTCACGACCATTTGTGATCTCTTTGACATCATCTTTGAAGTGTTTCAAGCTTGCAAGAGCTCCGTCGTAGATCACGACACCGTCACGAATGACACGGACTTTGGAATCACGTGTAACCTTACCACTGAGGACCATAAATCCACCGATGGTACCCACTTTAGAGACCTTAAAGGTTTCACGAATAACTGCTTCCCCGATGACTTTCTCTTCGAACTCAGGATCCAACATACCCTTCATGGCATCTTCCATTTCTTCAATCACTTTGTAGATAATTGAGTGAAGACGGATTTCCACCTCGTCAGCTTCAGCTTGTTGACGTGCTTGTGGAGTAGGACGGACGTTAAATCCGATGATGAAGGCATTTGAAGCTTCTGCAAGGGTCACGTCTGATTCGTTGATCGCACCAACTGCTGAGTGAACGATGGTCACTTTCACACCTTCTACTTCAATCTTTTGAAGGGAAGCAGAAAGAGCTTCAACCGAACCTTGTACATCGGCTTTAATGATGACATTAACAGATTTCACTTCCCCAGCCTTCAAGGTATCAAAGAGATTTTCAAGGCTGACGCGGTTGGTTGCTTGACGTTGTTTCATCAGAGCACGTTTGGCACGTTCTTCACCAGCTGCACGCGCTGATTTTTCATCTTCATAAACCGCGAAGTGGTCACCTGCCATTGGCGCTTCGTTCAAACCAGTGATAGAAACCGGAGTAGATGGTCCTGCCACCTTCACACGACGTCCAAGGTCATTGGTCATGGCACGGACACGTCCAAAGGTATTTCCGACAACGATTGGGTCTTGGACATTCAAGGTACCTTGTTGAACAAGGAGGGTTGCTACAGCACCTTTTCCTTTATCCAAGCGCGCTTCGATAACAGTACCGATGGCACGAACAGTTGGATCTGCTTTAAGTTCTTGGATTTCAGCCACAAGAAGGACCGTTTCCAAGAGTTCATCGATATTTTGGTTGAACTTAGCTGAGATTTCTACAAACTCAGAATCACCACCCCAAGCTGTTGACATAACTCCATGCTCTGCCAATTCACCGATGACACGCTCTGGATTAGCTCCTGGTTTATCAATCTTGTTAATAGCCACAATGATTGGAACATTAGCCGCTTTTGAGTGGTTGATGGCTTCGATAGTCTGTGGCATCACCCCGTCATCCGCTGCTACGACCAAGATGGTAATATCCGTAACAGATGCACCACGCGCCCGCATAGAAGTAAAGGCCGCGTGTCCAGGTGTATCCAAGAAGGTAATCTTCTTGCCATTTTCCACGATTTGATAAGCCCCGATGTGCTGAGTGATTCCTCCCGCTTCACCTGTTGCTACACGTGAATTACGAAGGGTATCCAAAAGGGTTGTCTTCCCGTGGTCAACGTGTCCCATGATGGTGACAACTGGTGGACGCTCTACCAACTCATCTGGATTCAAATAACCATCTTCAACGAAGAAGCGTTCGATATCGGCATTGTCCACTTCAACCTTTTTCTTGGCTTCAATTCCATAATCCACCATCAAGAGTTCAATCGTATCTCCATCCAGCGATTGGTTTTGAGTCGCCATGACTCCCATCATAAAGAGTTTCTTGACGATTTCAGCCGGTTCACGCTTGATGCGTTTTGCGATTTCTGCAACCGTCATTCCATCCGTATACTCAAATTCACTTGGTAATTCATGGAATTTACGCTCTGTTACTGGTTTTGGAGCATCATTACGGTTGTTCTTTCCTTTTTTATTTTTCTTATTGTTATTCCAGTTACTATTTCTCTGATTTCTCACTTGATTTTGACTATTTCGATTCCTTTGTTGTTTTCTTGGACCATCTTCTTCACGATCAAAATCATCGCGTTTCTTATCTGGTCGCGCTTGTTTCTTCCGACGTGTATCGACTTGAGCTGGAGCAGCAGCAACAGCTGGTTTTGTATGGTTCTCAACAGCTGGCTCCTGTACAGGTGCTTTCACTTCTGGTGCTTCTACCCGTTTCCGGCGCTGTTGACGTTCTTGTTCTGCTTTTGCAGCTTGTTGTTTGTAGCGATCTTCACTTCCACGTGCGTACTCAGCATTTTGTTCAGCTTTCAGTGCTGCTGCACGCGCTTTGAAATCAACTTTTGGTGCCACTTGGGGTTGTGCACTACGTCTTTGATCTGGTCGGTTATTGCGACGCTCAGAACCTTGATTTCGTTGTTCATTTCGCTCTTGTGGTCGTTGATTTCGGTTGTCACCATGACGCTGATTGTCCTTGCGATCGCGTTTTGGACGATTGTCTTGTTGTTTCCTACGTTCAGCCTGCTCTTTTGCACGCGCTTCTCGTTCCGCTTTAAAGTTACGACTCTTTGGTTTAGCAGCTGGCGTTACTGATTTTGTCTCAGTTGCTCCTTCTTTTTTGACGGGCGCTACTTCTTTTTTCTCTGCGACAGCCGTTGTCTTGGCAGCCACTTCTGCTACTTTCTTTTCGACTGTTTCTTTTTTCGCTGAAAAGCTCTTGATCAACTTTTCAGCAACATCAGTATCGACACTAGATGCATGACTCTTGACGTCAAAACCTAATTCTTTCGCACGAGTGACGACTTCCTTACTTTCCTTGCCCAATTCTTTGGCAATTTCGTATAATCTTTTCTTAGACAATTGCTGTCCTCCTCTTCTATTCCATAAGAGACCTCATTTTCTTTGAAAATCCAGCATCTACAACAGCGACGACCTTACGGGCACGTCCAATTGCAGTGCTTAATTCTAGTGTTGAAAACACGGTAGATACTTGAACCTCATAATAGTGACCCTTATCTGTCACCTTTTTTGTCAGGTTACTAGCTGCATCATTTGCCAGAAAAACTAATTGTGCTTTTTCTTCCTGGATGGCTTTGATCACAAGTTCCTCTCCAGAAATGAGTTTTCCTGCTCTTTGCGCTAAGCCCAACAAATTACTTATCTTTTGCTTATTCAAGGCCTAACTCTCTTCTCTTCACCTTATGATCTACATAAGCGATCAATTCATCATAGAAAGCTTCTTCCACTTCCATATTAAAGCTACGATTAAAAACTTTCTTTTTCTTAGCAAGTGCCGCTTCTTCATTGTCTAGCTTGATGTAAGCACCTCGACCATTGGCTTTGCCAGTTGGATCGATAAAGACTTGTCCTTCTTTATTTTTGACAATGCGGAGCAAATCGCGCTTATCAATAATTTCATTTGAAACGACAGATTTTCTTAAAGGGATTTTTCTTGTTTTTACCATTTTCCCTCCCTCTCTTAATCGACTTGCTCTTCGCCACTTTCTACTTCATCTTCAAAAGTTTCTTGAGCTGCTTCCATTTCTTCAAACTCACTAGCAGATTTGATATCGATGCGGTAACCAGTCAAATGAGCCGCTAAACGAACGTTTTGACCACGACGACCGATGGCAAGAGATAACTTGTTATCTGGAACCACAACGAGAGCATGTTTGCTATCTTCATCATCAAAAATAACTTGGTCCACTTCTGCAGGAGCGATCGCATTGTAGATAAATTCAGCTGGATCTGGAACCCACTCGATGACATCGATGTTTTCTTCTGTCGGAACCATACGGTCTAATTTTTGATCGTATCGAGCTGGGTGGAACTTGCTGGTAATCTTTTTAATGTTCGATCCACCACGACCAACGATAGTCCC
Source organism: Streptococcus sp. HMSC065E03 (assembly GCF_001815045.1). NCBI lineage: Bacteria > Bacillati > Bacillota > Bacilli > Lactobacillales > Streptococcaceae > Streptococcus > Streptococcus sp. HMSC065E03. The sequence goes on from NZ_KV818841.1 coordinate 59,998, forward strand.
AATCGCATCTACGTTTGGATTATGGCTACGAACCGCAACTTTTGTACGATCTCCAGCTTCACGCGCTACACTCATAATCTCAACAGTTCCATCATAAACTTCAGGAATTTCTTGTTCCATCAAACGTTTGATCATTTCAGGATGGCTTCGGCTAACAAAGACATTGACACCACGTGGATTATCTTCTACCTTGTAGACAAAGACTTCAATCCGGTCATGAGATTGGAACACTTCTCCTGGAATTTGGTCTTGCTTAGACAATTGAGCTTCGATTGAGCCAAGATTGACATAGATAAAACGATTGTCAAAGCGCTCCACCGTTCCACTCATGATTTCATTTTCATGTTCTTTATAAGTGTTATAGGTGATGGTGCGCGTTTGCTTACGCATTTTTTCCATGATGGTTTGTTTGGCAGATTGAGCTGCTACACGACCAAATTCAGCTGGTGCTTCTTCAAACTTGATCTTATCCCCCAACTCATAAGCAGAGCTAATGGCCAAGGCATCCTTCAAGCTGATTTCTAAACGGCTATCAAAGACTTCATCCACCACTTCACGAACCGTATAAACACGGAAATCTCCAGTTTTTTCATTGAATTCAATCGCTGCACTTTCTGATTGTCCATAACGACGGCGATAAGCTGAACGCAATGATTCTGTGACTGCTTCGATGATATCTTCTTTTTTGATCCCTTTGTCTTCTTCCAAAATGCGGAAGGCTTCTAGCATTTCTTTACTCATGTTTTTCTTGCCTCTACTATAAAGGCATCCTTTCTTTCATTCTGTTACAATTTTACAGCCAACCTTGCTTTGGACACAAGGTTATAAGGAATTTCTACAGTTTTCTTTCGTGTTTTATCCATATACTCAATGGTCAAAACATCCTCTTCAAAACCTACCAAGTTTCCCTCAAAGACCTTTTGCTTTTCAACAGCCTTATACAAGCTGATATTGACATACTTGCCAACAGCTCCTTCGAGTGCTTCCTTGGTTTTCAATGGTCTCTCCAAGCCAGGACTGGTAACTTCTAAAAAGTACTGTTCTGGAAATGGGTCTGGTTTGATTTGATCCAATAGCGGGCTAATGATTTCTGTCAAATCCGCTGTATCATTCAGTGTGATCCCTTCTGGTTTGTCTACGAAAATGCTTAAGACGTAGTCACCACCCATTTTGCCATATTCAACATCGACCAATTCAAATGGTTCCTGGATGGCAGGCTGAATCACTTCTGTTACTAAGTCAACAATCGTTGCGATGGTTGCCACCTCCTCATAGATAAGAGGCGAAGATATTTCCCCGCCTCTCCTTTTCTATTCATTTAAGGTATTATAACACGATTTCCCAATGATTGCAAGGAATATGCTAAAACTGTGCTTCTACACGGTAAATGACCTGTCCTTTACTTGAGAACTTTTTCTCATATTCCGTCATGACATTCCCCTCAAAATCACTAGCATGAAGGTCTAGCCAGACTCCCTTCAAAGTCATACCATACTGTGAAAAGCTCACCAAACTGTATTCAAACAGACCTCGATTATCTGTTTTAAAATGAATCTCCCCATGTTCTGGAAGAATTTGCTTGAAGGTATCCAAGAAGGTCTTGTAAGTCAAGCGACGCTTCTCATGACGTTTCTTAGGCCAAGGATCTGAAAAATTCAGATAGAGCTGATCAATTTCTCCATCTTCAAAATAGTTAGTCAAGCTATCTCCGTCTACCCAAAGCAATTTAATGTTAGGAACATCAGCTTCTAAGACCTTATCTAAAGCATAACTCAAGACCGATTTTTGAATATCAATTCCGATGTAGTTGATCTCTGGATTGGCCTTGGCCATCCCAGTAATAAAGGCCCCTTTTCCGCTACCCACTTCGATATGAATAGGATGGTCATTCCCAAAAATTTCATGCCACTTTCCCTTGGCATCTTCTGGATTTAGGACCACATATTGCGGATTCGCTTCTAATAATTCAGTCGCTCCCTTGCGATTTCTAACTCTCATATTTCCTTTCCATATTTCAACCGGAAATTGCGCAGAGCATAGATCTCGCGATTGACATTTTCTAAATCATTATTTTCATAGTATTTAGCAATTTGGCACAAGAAAGAGTATTGACCAAACCAATAGAGTTTATCAAATACTTTTTGATTGTACTTGTAGCCATAATAGCCTAACCAATCGCGCCAATTAGAATCTGGGATATAGTGACTCAAGATATGCGCCACATCCAACATCCTGTCAGTTAAACGAACGGAATCCCAATCGACTAGATATATCAAGCCGCTCTCTGTCTCAATCCAGTTACTATGCCGGACATCCCCGTGGACGATCGTCGCATAATCCTCCCGAAAGGCAGGCACTGTCTTCCGTAAATTCTTTACGACTGATTGGATATAGTGGTTCTGACGTAGGGCAATTGGCAACCGGTTGCTCCAAGAATTGAGCAATTCTAATGGAGATTCCACAGGATAGCCAAGTTTTTTCAATTGGGTCATCAAAGGTCTAGAACGGTGCAATCTCGTTAAAATATTGACCACTTGTTTTTTCGACATCCCATTTGGCGTGAGAATTTCCCCATTCAACCATTCTTGGGCACTCATCACATTTCCATCTGGCAATCGTCGACTCCATAACAATTGAGGAGCAATCTGTTCTTTTGCTAGACCCGCAAGGATTGGGGTCGTATTCATTTTTACAAAAACGCGCCCACCATCTGGGTAGGTCCCCATGTAGGCCTTCCCACTCTTCCCAGGAATTGGGGTGAGGCTTAGCTCTTTTTCATTCGAGTCCATCTTTTCCTCCGTAAAAAGTTTCCAATCTATTTTACTAATTTTAACGACTTTCGTCAACCAAGCGCGCCATCTTAAATGGAAGATAGAGTAGGATTAAAGCAACTGTATAAGCCAATAAGCCTAACAACAGGACTTTATCTGAAATAAAGACCAGGCCAATTCCCCCTTCTATCACCGTTATCATCCCCATGACCAGCTGAATCGTTTTGTTCAACCCTGCCTTTTTACTGCCCTTTTTCATCGGGAAAAGGAGGGTCAAGGGTTGGTAATCAAAAGCACTGTAAAGCCCCAGTAATTGAAAAATAACCAAGTAATTGAGCAAGGCTACAAGGGCAATCACTACGAGGGGTTGGGGAATAAAGATGATAGCGAGAATGGAAAGAGCCAAGAGTCGTAGAGTCATAGAGAAAAGATCTCCATTCCGTAGGAAGGAGCGCATATATAAGTGAAGCCAAGTATTGCTATGTGTTTTGGGAAGAAGCCCTAAGAAACCATCCAAGTACGCTCTTCTTTTGACACTGTTAGTAATACCTTTCACCGTTGTAAACAAGGCAAAGAAGCGAAGAATCAATTGTTTCCTTGCATTCTCACGAGCAATAGCCAAGGGCCAATTTAAATTTTCATCCTGGTAGAAACGCGCTTCCTTCCAGCTAAAAACAGCCCCTTTAGCCACCCCTAAGACAAGGATATAAGCTACAATAGCAAGTTTATCCAGCCCTGTTGCCAGAAGAAGAGGCACAAATAATAGAAGGACAAAACTTTGAATCAAAAACCAAAACACAAAAGACTTCTTGGCCTGCCCTTTGACATAACGTTTCACTTCCTCTTCCTTTACCAAAAGGAATAAAGCATCGGGCTTCTCTAAGTAGGTCGCAATGGAGCCTATCGGAACCAAGAGGAGCAAGCCAATCATGAGACTCCAGCGGATCAGGCTTGTATCTTTGGGTAGATCTTGCAAGAATTGGCTGTATTGAACCGCCAAAAATCCTATGAAAATCAACATAAAGAGAACGAAATGATCATTGAGAACATAGCGGCTATATTTTACACATTGAGTTCGAAACGTTTCTTGCCGTTTTTTCATCAACTCTTTCATGCTGTTTCCTCTTCTGTCAAGGTCATGTAGATATCATTTAGACTTGCTTTCTCATCCCCAAAAGTTGAACGCAGCTCGTCCAAGGTCCCTTTTGCTCGGACCTGACCCTTATGGAGGATCACAAAACCATCACACATCTTTTCAGCCGAATCCAGAACGTGGGTACTCATCAAAATCGATTTTCCTTTTGCTTTCTCATCTGCCAATAACTGAATCAAATCTGCAATCGCAACAGGATCCAATCCCAAAAAGGGTTCATCGACAATATAAAGACTTGGATCCACTGCATAGGCGCAAATAATCATGACCTTTTGCTTCATCCCTTTTGAAAACTGGGTCGGGAACCAATCTAATTTTTCAGCCAAACGAAATCGTTCCAACAAAGGCTGGACGCGCACCATGACCTGATCCATGTCTAAATCATAGGCCATAGCTACGGTTTCGATATGCTCTCTCAAGGTTAATTCTTCATATAGGCTAGGGGTTTCTGGAATATAGCCGATTTTTTTACGATAGTCTGTTGGAGCTTCTGGAAGACTCAAGCCGTCAATCCGTACTTCCCCAGCATAAGGATGCAGGAGACCAATAATTTCATTAATCGTGGTTGACTTCCCAGCTCCATTAAGTCCAATCAAACCAATCAGTTGGCCATCCGGAACTGAAAAACTCACCTCTTTCAGGACAGGGATGTTGACATAGCCCCCTGTCAACTTGTTGATTTCTAACATATTTTCTCCGATTTCTGGTATAATGTTCTTATATTATAACAAAATTTAGTCTAAATGAGGTGTATTTATGGTTGATGATTGTATTTTTTGTAAGATTATAGCTGGCGACATTCCTTCCTCCAAAGTCTATGAGGACGAGGAAGTCCTCGCATTTTTGGACATCTCTCAGGTTACACCAGGTCATACATTAGTGGTTCCAAAAAAACACGCTCGCAACCTCTTAGAGATGGACGAAACCGCCACAGCTCAACTATTTGCACGTGTTTCTAAAGTTGCTAAAAAAGTAGAAGCTGCTACCCAAGCTAAGGGAATGAATATCATCAGCAACATGGAAGAAGTTTCTGGACAAACCGTATTTCACACACATGTCCACATTATCCCTCGCTATTCCGATCAAGATGAGCTTGCCATTTCATTTACTGAACACGAGCCTAATTTTGAACAACTAGCAGTTCTCGCAGAAACCATCAAAAACAGTTAAAAAGGAGGCCATATGAAACTCAAAAATCTCTTTTGGTTTGCAACAGGAGCTAGCATTAGCTACCACTTAGTAAAAAACCGCAAAGAAATCAAAACAGAGGTGACTGAATCCAGCCATTTGGTTAAGGGAATTCAAGATAACCTAGCAAAAATCCAACGCAATCTGGATATTATCCAAGACCAAAAAACCAATCTTCAAGAATTGGTAACGGATTTCCAATACAAAACCAAACTATTTAGTCAACAAGCAACAGCCTCTCTAAAAGAAATTCAAGACATCTGGCAACCAAATAAAAACGATTGAGAAAACTCAATCGTTTTTTTCTTATTCTGAAGGTACCGTAGGTGTCACACTGCTCGACTCTGTAGCTGCTGGAGCAACTGGTGTCACTGGTGCAACAGAACTTTGAGGCGTCACCACTCCCGTATCCTGGGTCGATGGTACAACTGGTAGTTGGTTAAACTCTTGGTAAACAGGTGCTTCCTCAGATGATGCCGCTGGCGTATCACTTTGAGAAGAAGCATTCTTCAACTCTTCATCTCCATCTAATAGGTAAGCATTGGTTTTCAATGTTTTGATTTCTTTTAGTCCCAAAGCTTTGCGGATGATATTTTGAATTTTCAAGAGATGTTTTGAAGTGACAATCTGATAACTTCCGCCATCTGCTAAGGTGGCATCTTCTCCTTTCAGCTGGTACTGATGAATCGTTGAAAGGGCATCTTTATATCCTAGCAATTGAAGAAGGCTATTACTGTCAAGCGCTATGTTGGTTTGCATATTGTCACTAACAGACTCAATGATTCCTTTGTAGTGACTCAAACTATTGAGGCTTAAAACTTTCTCAACAATCTTTTTGATCACTTCACGTTGGCGTTTTTGACGTCCGTAGTCTCCTTCTGGGTCTTGGTAGCGCATGCGTGAATAAACGAGAGCTTGGTCCCCATTAATCTCCTGACGTCCTGGTGCGATCTTAGCCGTATATTCTGGCTCATTTTCCTCGATCGAGATATCGAAGTCGAATGGATTGTTAACCGTGATGCCACCAACCTTATCCACTAATTGAACCAGCCCCTTCATATTGATCATGACATAGCGGTCAATATGGATATTCAAAAGATCTTGAATGGTCTTAATGGCTAACTTGGCACCACCTTGAGCATAAGCTGAATTCAATTTTGCTTGGACCGTTTGACCATCTGAAGTAATATTGGTTAGGATATCTCTTTCCAAGCTTGTCATGGTTGTTTCTTTTGTTTGAGGATTAACAGTCACCAAAATCATGGTATCACTATTTCCGGCCCAAGGATCTTCCCGAGAACCGCTACCTGTATCAACCCCCATCAAAAGGATAGTCATCGGCTTGTTTTCTGCAATAACATTGGTCTCATTTCCAAAGCCCTTATAAGTCTTACTGAGGGTCCCTGTTGTTTGATTGAGGATAGTGAGGCCATAGGCCCCGATCCCAATCACTGTTACCGTCAATAAGCTCAAAAACATCAAAATAATTTTTTTAACCATTTAGAATCTCTCTCTAATCTATCAGTTTCCCCATAAGGTAAACATCTAAGAATTCTCCTTCAGCTGAACAAGCTCCACGAGCTTGGCAACCTTCGATCTCAAAACCTAACTTTTTATACAGGTGAACCGCTCGTTCATTGCGCACTTGGACATTCAAGACTAGTTTCCTAAGAACACCGGTCGAGTGCGCCCACTCGATCCCTTCTTCCAACAAAATCTGTCCAAGCCCTTGATTCCAATAAGCTTTGCGAACCACAATAAAGACATCACCAATATGCCGAACAGACCGTTGAGAAGCTGCAGTGATATTTAACAAAGCTGCCAGTTCCTGATCTAAAAATAGCAAGAGGCAAATCCGGTTTTCCGCCATCTCTTGCACCATCAGAAATTGCTCCATGTCTGCTGGAGACATGCCAATTCCAGCTTCATCTAGCGTCATGTAATCTGACTCTTTCCCAACTTGATTTAAGAAATCAACGACAAGAGCCGCGTCTGCACTGTCAGCTTGCCGAATTTCCACTGTCACTTCCTTTTCCTTAGTCATCGGTTTTTTCCACCTGCTCAAAGGATGCTAGTAAAGCTTCCGCACGCGCTCCATGAGCCTCAAAAGCCAACTCTCGCCCATCTTCCAATTTTCGGATAAAAATTTTTAGATAAGCATCCGAAAGACTCGGCTCAATCAGCTCTCCCCATTCAATAATGGTAGCACCATCTCCAAATAGAAAATCATCTAAATCAATAGAATCTGGATCATTCCCAATCCGGTAAACATCCAAATGGTATAAAGGTAAGCGACCTTCGTATTCACGAACAATGGTATAGGTCGGGCTTTTAATCATCTGATCAATCCCTAACCCCTTTGCAATTCCCTTGGTAAAGGTCGTTTTTCCTGCCCCTAGATCACCTGATAAGATGATCACGTCTTGCTTTTCTAAGAGTTTTCCTAGCTGTTTTCCTAGAGCGATCAGCTCCGTTTCATTGTGACTAATCATTTCTCTATTATACCAAACTTTTTAAAAATCTGCTCTTTCTTTTAGCAATTGTTCGACTCCGGTTTGTTTTTGAGAAAAAGGAATCAAAGAAAACAGGAAACTCTCCCATTCATTCCCTCAATCCATCTAAAAAGGAATGGGAGACAACTCCCATTCCTTTTTGGCACTTTTCTGATACTTAATTCAAGGCCATACTAACGTAGTTTAAAATAAAGAGAACATCTAAAATCCAAATCATGCTGTGCACTTCTTTGGCTTCTCCTTTAACCACTTTCACTAAGCTATAGGTGATAAATCCAGCAGCGATCCCTTGTGTAATCGAGTAGCTGAAGCCCATAAAGATAGAGGTGAAGAAGGCAGGAACTGCTTCTGACATATCTTCCCAATGGATATTTTTCAAGCCACTCAACATCATGATCCCAACAACAATCAAAATTGGAGCTGTAGCAGCGGTCGGTACAATCGCCAACAAAGGACTAAAGAGACTTGAAATAGCAAAACAGATCGCTACAACCAAGGCTGTCAGACCAGTGCGTCCACCAGCTCCAATACCAGCTGCAGATTCAACATACGTCGTTACGTTTGAAGTTCCTGCAATAGCTCCGACTGAAGTCGCTACAAGGTCTGAATAGAGAGCCTTATCTAATTTCGCTGATTGATGGTTTTCCCCATTTGTCGCAACAATCCCAACTTTTTCACCCGTACCGATCAAAGTTCCGATTGTATCAAAAATATCAGTCAAGGAGAAGGCTAAGATGGCCATTAAGGTCTCAGGCAAACGAGACGTATTGGAAATCAAAGATCCCAATCCTTTCGATCCCAAAGCTTGACCAAAGATCGTGCCTAAATCATTAAAGGCCGCTCCTAGATGGTTACTTGCAAAGTCAATTTTAGTGATATCAACCACATGGATGAGAATTCCAAGTACAGTCGTTGCTAAGATAGAAAGGATAATCCCTCCCTTAATCCCTTTGACAACAAAGAAAATAGTAATCGCAAGACCAACAAGAGCCAAGAGGACAGCCGGATTGTTAAAATCAACCAATCCAGGAACAGCAGATGCATTGGCTGAGATCGTTGCATTCGCCTTATCTGCTCCTTCTCCGACCACTGTATAGGTATGAGGGTCAATCGTGAATTTCAAAAATCCCGCATTCTTAATTCCAACATAGGCCAAGAAAATCCCGATCCCCGCTGAAATAGCAGACCGAAGAGCTGTCGGAATCGATTCGATGATCATCTTCCGAACATTTGTCAATGTGATAATCAATGAAATCACTCCACAAATGAAGACCATCCCCAAAGCTTCCTGCCATGAGTAGCCCATACCAAATACAACGGTAAAGGTAAAGAAGGCATTCAAGCCCATTCCTGGTGCTTGTGCATACGGTAAATTGGCATAAAAAGCCATCATCAAGGTTCCGACAACAGATCCAATAATCGTTGCAAGGAAGACCCCTTGAGCTGGCATACCTGTTTGTGACAACATTTGCGGATTTACGAAGAGGATATAACTCATCGCAAAAAAGGTTGTCAAACCAGCAAGAACCTCTGTTCGAACAGTGGTTCCATGTTCTGAAAGTTTAAAAAACTTATCCATTTCAGAATAAACTCCTTTTTCATCATTCTCGCTCCCAATCAATTTGCGAACGTTATTTCTATTTTACCAAAAGATCTTTCGCCTTTCAAGAAATCCTACTTCTCTTCTCGATTTTTGAGCGCTTTTCCGATTTTTCTGATATAATGGTCTCATTCTTCTCGAAAGGAACTGAATTATGCATAAAAAGATGATCGCTCTAGATTTAGACGGCACCCTCTTAAATTCCGAAAGCAAATTGAGCGACTTTACTATTGATACGATTAAAAAAATTAGTGCTCTTGGCCATAAAGTTATTATTACAACAGGCCGCCCCTACCGTATGGCGCACACCTATTACAAACAGCTAGAGCTAGATACTCCGATGATCAATTTTAACGGCTCCCTAACGCATCTCCCTGAGAAAAAATGGGCGGATGAACAATGTTTGACTTTAGATAAAAAATACCTGTTAGATATGGTCGCTAACCGAGACACCATCCAAGCGGACTTTATCGCTGGCGAATACCGCAATAAATTCTTTATTACCGATCCAAATGAGCACGTTGCAGATCCTAAACTATTCGGTATTGAATCTTTCCAACCAGAAAATCAATTCAATCCCAAACGGGTAACGAGCGACCCAAACTGTATCCTCTTTCAAACGAAAGCGGAAGACAAATATGCTCTGGCAGATGAAATGAATCGGCATTATGACTACAATCTGTCTATCAATACTTGGGGTGGTCCCTTAAATATTCTGGAATGCAATCCAAAAAATGTGACCAAAGCTTCTGCTCTGACCTACCTTCTGGATAAACTCAATATGGATCAGAAGGATTTGATTGCCTTTGGAGACGAGCACAACGATACCGACATGCTAGCTCTCGCTGGTCATGGATACGCTATGAAAAATGCCAGCTCCGTCCTTCTCCCATATGCAGACTCCATCACAGATTTCACCAATAACGAAGACGGTGTAGCGCGCCAACTCATTCAATTATTCTTATAATAGGAACAGACATGAGTTATCCCCTCATGTCTTTTTCTTCGCCAAATACTTAATCGGTTAATCAATACCCTCCTTTTTTTCCATTTTTTTATTGTTCAATAGATAAGTTTGTGATATCATTAACATAGTTATTAAAGAAGCGCTTTCAAAAAAATGCTAAATCGCTTCTCGTTCACTTAAGGAGGAACAAAATGAAAGCTGTTGTTGTTAATCCAGAAGGTACTGGTGTTGAAATCGTTGCAAACAAAGACATGCGTCCACTTGAAACAGGGGAAGCTCTTGTTCAAATCGAATACTGTGGTGTCTGCCACACTGACTTGCACGTTGCTCACGGGGACTTCGGTAAAGTTCCAGGCCGTGTTCTTGGACACGAAGGAATCGGTATTGTTAAAGAAGTTGCTCCAGATGTTAAGAGCCTAAAGGTTGGGGATCGTGTCAGTGTCGCATGGTTCTTCGAAGGATGTGGAACTTGTGAATACTGTACAACTGGTCGTGAAACTCTCTGTCGTACTGTAAAAAATGCTGGTTACTCTGTTGATGGAGGAATGGCTGAACAATGTATCGTTACTGCAGATTACGCAGTGAAAGTACCTGAAGGATTAGATCCAGCCCAAGCTTCTTCTATTACGTGTGCAGGTGTTACCACTTACAAAGCTATCAAAGAAGCCAAAGCTGAACCAGGACAATGGATCGTTATCTATGGAGCTGGTGGACTAGGAAACTTGGCTGTTCAATATGCTAAGAAAGTCTTCAACGCACATGTCATCGCTGTCGATATCAACAATGATAAACTAGAATTGGCGAAAGAAGTTGGTGCAGATTTTGTCATCAACGGTCGTGAAGTCGAAGATGTTCCAGGATTGATCCAAGAAAAAACAAATGGTGGAGCTCACTCTGCTGTCGTAACAGCTGTTTCTAAAGTAGCTTTCAACCAAGCAGTAGATTCTGTTCGTGCAGGTGGCCGCGTGGTCGCAGTTGGTCTTCCTTCTGAAATGATGGACCTCAGCATTGTGAAAACTGTATTAGATGGTATCCAAGTCATTGGTTCTCTTGTAGGAACTCGTAAAGATTTGGAAGAAGCTTTCCAATTTGGTGCAGAAGGCCTGGTAGTCCCTGTCGTTCAAAAACGTCCAGTAGAAGATGCTGTCAAAGTCTTTGATGAAATGGAAGCTGGAACCATTCAAGGACGTATGGTACTTGACTTTACAAACTAAACAACTGAACCTACAGGACTAGCCCAACTGGGCTAGTCTTTTTGAGTGCTCTCAATCACTCTTATATACAATTTGTTATATATTTATTTTTGTTTTCGAGAATATCGTTTGATTCTCGGAATCTTTTCATTGAGAACAAAATCCTATAAAACATATCTATTATTGATTTTTTAAGCATCAACAAGTAATAAACAAAATTCATTCAAGAGCATTCTTTTTCTATCTAACGATAATTTAATATAATAAATTAATATTTTTACATCGAGATTTTGATAGAAAAATTGACTTAAGTGTGGAAACGATTTATAATAAAGTAGCTTAAAGTTTTCTTAAACTGAAAGTCAAACAAATTTTATAAGGAGGAATGTCAATAATGAGTATTGGTATCATTATTGCTAGCCACGGTGAATTTGCAGCTGGAATCCACCAATCCGGCTCGATGATCTTTGGGGATCAAGAGAAAGTTCAAGTGGTTACGTTCATGCCAAGTGAAGGCCCGGATGATCTCTATGCTAAATTCAATGCAGCTGTTGCCGCATTTGATGCAGAAGATGAAGTCTTGGTTTTGGCTGACCTTTGGAGTGGTTCTCCATTTAACCAAGCAAGTCGCGTCATGGGAGAAAATCCAGATCGTAAATTTGCGATCATTACAGGATTAAACCTTCCGATGTTGATTCAAGCTTATACAGAACGTTTGATGGATGCAAATGCCGGCGTTGATAAAGTCGCTGCAAACATCATTAAGGAAGCAAAAGACGGTGTCAAAGCTCTTCCAGAAGAATTGAATCCTGTTGAAGAAGCTAGTACAGCCACTGCTGCTCCTGTAGCCCAAGCTGCTATTCCAGAAGGAACGGTCATCGGAGATGGAAAACTCAAGATTAACCTTGCCCGCTTAGATACACGTCTTCTTCATGGACAAGTCGCAACTGCTTGGACACCTGATTCAAAAGCCGATCGGATCATTGTTGCTTCAGATTCTGTTGCCAAAGATGAACTCCGTAAGGAATTGATCAAACAAGCGGCACCAAATGGTGTGAAAGCAAACGTTGTCCCAATTCAAAAATTGATCGACGTTGCAAAAGATCCACGTTTTGGAAATACCCATGCTTTGATCTTATTTGAAACACCCCAAGATGCTCTTCGCGCCATCGAAGGTGGTGTTCCGATTAAAACCTTGAACGTTGGTTCAATGGCCCACTCAACTGGTAAAACCATGGTGAACAATGTGTTGTCAATGGATAAAGATGACGTGGCTACATTTGAAAAAATGCGTGATCTTGGAGTAGAATTTGACGTCCGTAAAGTGCCAAATGACTCTAAGAAAGATTTGTTTGACTTAATTAACAAAGCTAACGTTCAATAATCGATTACTTACGAAAGGATTTTAAACATGTCTATTATTTCTATGGTATTAGTGGTCGTTGTTGCCTTCTTAGCAGGTCTTGAAGGTATCCTTGACCAATTCCAATTCCACCAACCCCTTGTTGCTTGTACCTTAATCGGTTTGGTAACAGGTAACTTGACTGCTGGCATTATGCTTGGTGGTTCACTTCAATTTATTGCACTTGGCTGGGCAAACATTGGTGCCGCAGTTGCACCCGATGCTGCCCTTGCATCTGTCGCTGCTGCCATCATCATGGTACTTGGGGGAGACTTCAGTACAAAAGGAATCGCTGTCGCTCAAAGTGTCGCTATTCCACTTGCAGTTGCTGGTCTTTTCTTGACCATGATCGTCCGTACCCTTTCCGTTGGTTTGGTTCACACTGCCGACGCTGCTGCTAGAAAAGGGGATATCAAAGGTGTAGAACGCGCTCACTTTGTGGCCCTTCTTCTTCAAGGTCTTCGTATCGCCATTCCTGCAGCCCTCTTGTTGATGATTCCTGCTGAAACTGTTAAAACTGCTCTTGAACAAATGCCAAAATGGCTCTCTGATGGAATGCAAATCGGTGGTGGTATGGTTGTAGCCGTTGGTTATGCCATGGTTATCAACATGATGGCAAGCCGTGAAGTTTGGCCATTCTTTGCCATTGGTTTTGCTCTTGCAGCCGTTAGCCAATTAACTTTGATCGCTCTTGGAGCAATTGGTGTTGCCCTTGCCTTGATCTACCTTACTCTTTCTAAGAAAGGTGGCAATGGAGGTGGCGGAGCCGCTACTTCTAACGATCCAATCGGCGACATTCTCGAAGACTATTAAGAAAGGTGTGACACTATCATGACTGAAAAATTACAATTATCTAAATCAGATCGTCAAAAAGTTTGGTGGCGTTCAACCTTCTTGCAAGGTTCTTGGAACTATGAACGGATGCAAAACTTGGGTTGGGCTTACTCATTGATCCCAGCTATCAAAAAACTCTACACGAAGAAAGAAGACCAAGCGGCTGCTCTTGAACGTCACATGGAATTCTTCAACACTCACCCATACGTTGCCGCTCCTATCATCGGGGTAACACTTGCTCTTGAAGAAGAAAGAGCAAACGGTGCTGCGATTGACGATGCTGCCATCCAAGGGGTTAAAATTGGTATGATGGGTCCTTTGGCGGGTATCGGAGATCCAGTCTTCTGGTTTACAGTACGTCCTATCCTTGGTGCCCTTGGTGCATCACTTGCTGCGTCTGGTAACATCCTTGGCCCACTCATCTTCTTTATCGCATGGAATGCGATTCGTATGGCCTTCTTGTGGTACACGCAAGAACTTGGCTACAAAGCAGGTTCTGAAATTACCAAAGATATGTCTGGTGGGATCTTGCAAGACATCACTAAAGGGGCTTCTATCCTTGGGATGTTCATCCTCGCTGTCTTGGTAGAACGTTGGGTATCTATTAAATTCGTCTTCAATGTTTCTTCTGTCAAATTAAACGACAAAGCTTATATCCATTGGGATAAACTTCCTGAAGGTTTCAAAGGAATTCAAGAAGCCTTCGCTCAAGTTGGTTCAGGCCTATCTCAAACACCTGAAAAAGTTACAACTTTCCAACAAAACTTGGATTCATTGATTCCTGGTTTGATGGGATTGCTTCTTACTTTTGCTTGTATGTGGTTGTTGAAGAAAAAAGTATCTCCAATCACTATCATCATCGCTCTCTTTGTAATCGGTGTATTAGCACACGTTGCTGGCTTGATGTAAGCAAAGATCAACTAAAAAGAAGGTTTCGGCCTTCTTTTTATTATGATATAATGGAGTGAATAGCAATACAGGAGGATCTCATGGCTCAATCATTGAATAAAACCGTTGAATTCCATACTACAGGGGTTTCTTACCTTGGAGTGGGGGGAAAGGTTGGAAAAATCCTAGTCGGGAATGCCGCTTTTGAATTTTATGCGGATGCAAATGTAGAAGACTACATCCAAATTCCCTGGCAAGAAATCGAGCGAATCGGAGCCAATGTATCCGGACGTAAAATTAGCCGCCATTTTGAAATCTATACCAGAGAATCAAAATTTCTCTTTGCTTCAAAAGACTCTGGAAAAATTTTAAAGATTGCTCGGGAACATCTAGGAAATGATAAAATTGTCAAGCTTCCTACGTTGATCCAAATCATCACGGCTAAAATTAAAAATCTATTTGCAAAATAGGATCTTTTCTTGTATAATAGACGCAAACGGATAAGTAAGTTAAGAGGTTCTTTCAGAAAGTCTGCGGTTGCTGCGAGCAGATAGAAATCTTAATTGAAATTCTACCGTTTCTTTAAAATACAATATCGAATCAAGTGCACACCTGTGAAGTTGGATGGAACCGTGGCTCTGCCACTCCAACACTGTAACAGGTGTGTTTTTTGTTAAAGGAGAAGCTATGTTAGATATTAAACGGATTCGTACAGACTTTGATGCGGTTGCTAAAAAATTGGCAACACGTGGCGTAGATGCAGCTATTTTGAATGAAATGAAAGAAATCGATGCCAAACGTCGAGATATCTTAGTCAAAGTAGAAAATCTCAAAGCAGAGCGTAATACTGTATCTGCTGAAATCGCACAAGCTAAGCGCAACAAGGAAAATGCAGATGATAAGATTGCTGCCATGCAAACCCTCTCTGCAGAAGTCAAAGCATTGGATACAGAATTGGCTGAAATCGATGCCAAATTAACTGAATTCACTACTACCCTTCCAAATATCCCAGCTGATAGTGTCCCTGTTGGAGCAGATGAGGATGACAACGTTGAGGTTCGTCGTTGGGGAACACCGCGCGAATTTGGATTCGAACCAAAAGCTCACTGGGATTTAGGAGAAGACCTTGATATCCTTGACTGGGAACGCGGGGCTAAAGTCACTGGTGCTCGTTTCCTCTTCTACAAAGGACTTGGAGCTCGCTTAGAACGCGCTATCTACAACTTCATGTTGGATGAACATGGCAAGGAAGGCTACACTGAAGTCATCCCTCCTTACATGGTCAACCATGATTCTATGTTTGGTACTGGTCAATATCCAAAATTCAAGGAAGATACTTTTGAACTTAGCAATACCAATTATGTCCTCATTCCAACAGCTGAAGTTCCTTTGACAAACTACTATCGCGATGAAATTCTTGATGGGAAAGATCTTCCAATCTACTTCACCGCTATGAGTCCATCTTTCCGTTCAGAAGCTGGTTCAGCCGGTCGTGATACCCGTGGCTTGATCCGTTTGCACCAATTCCATAAGGTTGAAATGGTGAAATTTGCCAAACCAGAAGAATCATATGATGAATTGGAAAAAATGGTTGTCAATGCTGAAAATATCCTTCAAAAACTCAACCTTCCATACCGTGTGGTAGCTCTCTCAACGGGAGACATGGGCTTCTCAGCTGCCAAGACTTATGACTTGGAAGTATGGATTCCAGCGCAAAACACCTACCGTGAAATCTCAAGCTGTTCCAATACAGAAGATTTCCAAGCTCGCCGTGCGCAAATCCGCTACCGTGATGAAGCAGATGGCAAGGTAAAACTCCTTCACACTTTGAACGGTTCTGGATTGGCAGTCGGACGTACCGTCGCTGCTATTCTTGAAAACTACCAAAACGAAGACGGTTCTGTGACCATTCCAGAAGTCCTTCGCCCATACATGGGTGGTGCAGAAGTCATCGCACCAAAATAAAGTTTAAAAAAACTGAGTCTTGCAATTTGCAAGCTCAGTTTTTTAATATTTACGAAAACGTTGGTAGCGTTGCTCCAGAAGCTCTTCGAGAGGTAAGGCTTGTAAAACCTTTAACTCTTCCTGTAATTCCTTCTTCACTTGAGCCAGTAGTTCTCCATTTGAAAATCCATGCTCGGGAATCACCTTATCGACAATTTCCATATTTAACAATTCGTGAGAAGTAATCTTCATCAACTCTGCTGCTTCCATGGCACGACTTCCATCTTTCCAAAGAATAGAGGCGAAACCTTCTGGACTCAAGACTGCATAGATGGAGTTCTCCAGCATCCAAACCTTGTCTGCTACAGCAAGAGCCAAGGCACCTCCAGAACCACCTTCTCCGATGATAATCGCGATAATTGGAACTTTTAGATCACTCATTTCCATGAGGTTGCGGGCAATGGCTTCCCCTTGTCCTCGTTCTTCAGCACCAACACCAGGATAAGCACCCGCTGTATTGATAAAGGTCACAACTGGACGGCCAAATTTCTCTGCTTGCTTCATGAGGCGCAAAGCTTTTCGATAGCCTTCTGGATGTGGTTGCCCAAAATTACGTTTTAGATTATCCTGAAGATTTTTTCCTTTTTGGATCCCAACGACTGTAACCGTTTGATCGCCTAAGCGTCCAATCCCACCAATCACCGCACCATCATCACGGAAGTTTCGATCTCCATGTAATTCGATAAAATCATCAAAGATTCCTTGAGCAAAATCAAGCGCAGTCAATCTTCCTTGGTCACGTGCCTCTTTAATAATCTGTGTTATTTTACTCATGTTTACCTCCATGAAGGGCCAATAATTGTCCAACTGTTGCTCGGATTTGGCTTCTCTCCACGATCAAGTCAACAAATCCATGTTCTTGTAGAAATTCTGCTTTTTGGAAATCATCTGGCAATTTTTCACGCACAGTTGATTCAATCACGCGCCGACCGGCAAACCCAACCAAGGCTTGACTCTCTGCCATGATAATATCACCTTCCATAGCAAATGAAGCCGTCACCCCACCGGTTGTTGGATCTGTCAATACCGTCAAATAAAATAATTTTTCTTTAGAATGACGTTGAACAGCCGCAGAAATTTTTGCCATTTGCATCAAACTCACGATACCTTCT
Source organism: Streptococcus sp. HMSC065E03 (assembly GCF_001815045.1). Taxonomy (NCBI): domain Bacteria; kingdom Bacillati; phylum Bacillota; class Bacilli; order Lactobacillales; family Streptococcaceae; genus Streptococcus; species Streptococcus sp. HMSC065E03. The sequence continues at coordinate 77,623 of NZ_KV818841.1, forward strand.
TGCATCCGAGCGCCACCGGAAGCAGTAAAGAGAACAACTGGCAATTTTTCTTTTGTCGCAAATTCAAATAAACGAGTAATTTTTTCACCTACTACAGAACCCATTGAAGCCATGATAAAGTTGGAATCCATGATCCCAAGAGCAACTTTTTGGCCTTTAATCAAGGCAGTTCCAGTTAGCACAGCTTCATCCAGCCCTGTCATTTCCCGCACTGCTGCCAGTTTCTTCTTATAATTAGGAAAATTCAAAGGGTCTGTCGTTTCGATTCCTGTAAACATTTCTTCAAAGCTAGCTGGATCCACTGTCAGCGCCAAGCGTTCTTTAGCAGAAATACGGAAGGTATAGCCACAATTCGGGCATACCCGTTCACTACCTAAATCTTTTTGGTAAATGGTATGTTTACAACCTGGGCATTGTGAAAATAGTTCATCAGGTACTTCAGGTTTTGGCTGAGGTTCCTTCCAGGCTGACCTATTCGGATTGATCCGAATATATTTATCTTTTTTAGAAAATAATGCCATTACTTACTCCTTATAATATGCTACTGCATCTGTAGCATTACTATAAAAGCCTGCAACTGTGAGGATGATGTTCATACTTCCCTCACAAGTCCAGGCTTTTTCATCATTCCTTATTATAATTTGGAAGGAATTGTTCCATCAAAAATGCAGTATCATAATCACCAGCGATCACATGTGAATCTGAAATCAAATCCAACTGGAAACTGCTATTGGTTGTGACACCATCGATTTCCAACTCATAAAGAGCTCTCTGCATTTTCATCAGTGCATCAAAGCGATTTTCACCATGGACAATGATCTTAGCAATCATACTATCATAGTATGGTGGAATCGTATAACCAGGATACACAGCAGAATCCACACGTAATCCTACCCCACCACTTGGAAGATAGAGATTAGTAATCTTACCTGGGCTTGGTGCAAAGTTAAAGGAAGGATTTTCCGCATTGATCCGGCATTCAATCGCATGGCCTTTAAAGACAATATCCTCTTGAGTAACGGATAATTCTTGTCCAGCTGCAATTTTAATCTGTTCCTTAACGATATCAACTCCTGTTACAAATTCTGTAACAGGATGCTCTACTTGCACACGGGTATTCATTTCCATAAAGTAGAACTCACCCTTGCCTTCATCATACAAGAATTCAATCGTTCCAGCATTCTCATATCCAACTGATTCAGCTGCCCGAACAGCAGCAGAACCAATGCGATTGCGAAGCGTTTTTCCGATGGCAATCGAAGGGGATTCCTCTAGAACCTTTTGGTTATTTCGTTGAAGAGAACAATCGCGTTCACCTAAGTGAACGACATGTCCATGCTGATCCGCTAAAATTTGTACTTCAATGTGGCGTGCAGGATAAATCACCCGCTCCATATACATGGCACCATTTCCAAAAGCAGCTTGGGCTTCTGAGGAAGCTGATTCAAAAGCAGCAACCAGATCCTCTGGTTTTTCAACCTTCCGAATTCCTTTACCACCGCCTCCCGCAGATGCTTTCAACATCACAGGATAACCGATGCGTTCGGCAATCTCGAGGGCTTCTTCAGCAGTAAACACTTCACCATCTGATCCAGGAATAACAGGTACTCCTGCTTTGATCATCTGTTTACGAGCATTAATCTTATCCCCCATCATATCCATGACTTTAGCAGATGGGCCGATAAATTTAATACCTACTTCCTCACACATGGTTGCAAATTTTGAGTTTTCACTTAAAAATCCAAAACCAGGATGGATGGCTTCTGCACCTGTTAAAACAGCAGCAGACAAGACAGCACTCATATTTAAATAAGATTCTGTTGATTTAGCAGGTCCAATACAGACTGCTTCATCCGCTAGTAAGGTATGCAAGGCTTCTTTATCAGCAGTAGAATACACCGCAACCGTCTCGATGCCAAGTTCACGAGCTGCACGAATAATGCGAACTGCAATCTCACCACGATTGGCGATTAAGATCTTACGAAACATAGATAGGCCTTTCTTAATTTCCAATTGCAAAAGTAAGTGTTCCTGAAGCTGCAAGCTTACCGTCTACCTCTGCTTTCGCTTCAACAACAGCAATGGTTCCACGACGTTTGACAAAAGTAGCTGTCATCACCAGTTGATCTCCTGGAACGACTTGTTTTTTAAACTTCACCTTGTCCATCCCTGCATAAAAGACTAATTTCCCTTTATTTTCAGGTTTTGACAACTCTAATACACCTGCTGTTTGTGCCAAAGCTTCCATGATGAGAACACCTGGCATAACAGGATATTGTGGAAAATGTCCATTAAAAAATGGTTCATTAATTGTCACGTTTTTAATGGCAACAATCGTATCTTCGCTTGTTTCTATAACGCGATCCACCAAAAGCATTGGGTAACGATGCGGCAAAGCCTCACGAATAGCATTAATATCAATTGTCATTTGATTCGAACCAATCCTTTTCCAAATTCAACCATTTCTTCATTCGTTACCAAAATTTCAGTGACTACCCCATCTTTTGGTGCTGGGACTTCATTCATCACTTTCATGGCTTCGATAATCAAGAGTGTTTGACCCTTAGTAACTTTGTCTCCTACAGATACAAAGGCTGGTTTATCCGGTGCTGGCGACAAGTAAGCCACCCCAACCAATGGACTTTCAACCACATCACCTTCTGCAGCCTGAGCTGGAGTAGCAACTGGTTCAGCCGCTACAGCTGGAGTTGCTGGTGCTTCAACAACAGGGGCTACTACAGGAGTTTGAGGAGTTGCTACCACTTCAACTGCAGGAGCAACCGGTGTAGATGCAACTGAACTCGTTTGGTTTTTACTCAAATTCAATTCTTCGCCATTATTTTTATATGAGAATTCACGCAAAGTTGACGCATCAAATTGAGCCAACAAATCTTTGATTTCAGAAATATTCATGAATTAACCCTCCCAACGTTTAAAGGCCAGAACAGCATTGTGTCCTCCAAAACCAAAGGTATTTGAGATAGCGTACTGAATATCCGCTTCTTGACCTTCACCATAAACAACGTTTGCTTCGATATAGTCAGACAATTCTTTAGTACCAGCAGTTTTTGGTACAAAGCTGTGACGAATCGCTTCGATGGTAGCAATCGCTTCAACCGCACCAGCAGCACCAAGCAAGTGTCCTGTAAATGATTTAGTAGATGATACAGGAACCTCTTTTCCAAGAACAGAAACAATAGCTCCGCTTTCACCTTTTTCATTAGCAGGTGTAGATGTACCATGCGCATTGACATAATCGACATCTTCAGGCTTAATACCAGCTTCATTGATCGCTAATTTAATCGCTTTGGCCGCACCTGAACCATCTGGTGTCGGTGTTGTCATATGGTAGGCATCACAGTTTGAACCGTAACCAACAATTTCAGCTAAAATATTAGCACCACGTTTTTGTGCATGTTCCAAGCTTTCGATGACAAGAACCCCTGCACCTTCCCCCATCACAAAACCATTGCGGTCTTTGTCAAATGGAATAGAGGAACGTTCTGGGTCTTCCGTTGTTGAAAGAGCTGTAAGGGCATTGAAACCACCGATACCAATCTTAGTAATCGAAGCTTCAGCACCACCTGCCAAAACAACATCATGCATACCAAATTTAATCTCACGGAAAGCTTCACCAATTGCATCATTAGCAGAAGCACAAGCTGTTGTCACGGATTTACATACCCCTTGAGCCCCAATCTTAAGTGCGATGTTTCCAGCACCCATGTTTGAAAGAGCTTTTGGAATAAACATTGGTTGGATTCTCTTCATCCCACGTTCATGCATCCGGATAATTTGGTCTTCCAATTCTTGCAAACCACCGATACCAGATGATACAATCACACCTACACGATCGCGGTCTTCTTCTTCCATATTCAAGCCTGAATTTTCAATAGCTTCCATCGCAGCATAGATTGCATACAATGAGTAAGTATCCATACGATTTTGATCTTTTTTCACGAAATATTTATCGAATGGGAAATCTTGAATTTCACCAGCATTAAAGACTGGAATTTCAGAAGCATCAAATTTTGTAATGGGCTTGATTCCAATTTTTCCTTCATGAAGGCTATTCCAGAACTCCTCTGGTGTATTTCCGATTGGTGAGGTTACACCGTAACCTGTAACAACAACACGATTTGTAGACATATATATTCTCCTTTTGTCGGATGGATATTTAAGTAAGTGATTTTCGATCAGTAAGCATTCATTATTGCATAGTCATGCCGCCATCAATGGCAATTGTTTGGCCAGTTAAATATTCTTGACCTGCCAAGAAAGCCGCAACTTCTGCCACTTCTTCAGCTTGACCAATTCGTTTCATTGGCACTTGAGCTAGCATGGCATCTTTCATTTTCTCTGGAATAGCGTCTGTCATATCTGATTCAATGAAACCAGGTGCAATGGCATTCACACGAACACCACGGGCCGCAACTTCACGCGCAACGGATTTGGTAAAACCAATCAATCCAGCTTTTGAAGCTGCATAGTTCGCTTGACCAATATTCCCCATTAGACCAACAACAGAGGACATGTTGATAATGGCACCTTGACGAGCCTTAGACATAGGTTTTAAGACAGCTTGTGTCATATTAAAGGCACCGGTCAAGTTGATTTTCAAGACCCGTTCAAAATCTTCTTCAGTCATTTTCAACATCAACTTGTCGTTTGTGATCCCAGCGTTATTGACCAAAACATCAACACTTCCAAGCTTTTCAATTGCTTCAGCTACCATACGTTGCGCATCTTCGCCATTAGAAATATCCCCAGAAATACCAACAACAGTCACACCATAGTCAGCAAACTGCGCAAGCAAGTCCTCAGAAATTTCAGAACGTCCATTTAGGACAACATTAGCACCGAGACTCGCAAATTTATGAGCCACAGCCAATCCAATTCCGCGTGTTGAACCTGTTACAAAAACATTTTTATTTTTAAGTTCCATCTTTACCTCGTTTTAAGCATTCAGAAGTGCATCTAGACTAGCCTGATCTTCGACGTTATGAGTTGGAAGAGTTTTATCAATTTTCTTCAAGAATCCTGACAAGACTTTTCCAGGTCCGATCTCGATGACTTCATCTACACCAAAGTCTTGAATCGTAGCAATTGAATCATAGAAACGAACCGGTTCTTTTACTTGACGGGCCAAAAGTGCTTTCACATCTTCTGACTTCATGATCGTAGCTTCTGTATTCCCAACTAAAGGAAGATCAAAATCATTAAATGATATTTTTTCTAGTTCAGTCGCCAATTTTTGACTAGCAGATTCCAGTAAGGCTGTGTGGAATGGACCTGACACATTCAAAGGGATCAAGCGTTTGGCACCTGCTTCCTGCAATAGTTCCACAGCATAGTCCACAGCCGCAACCTCACCACCAATCACAATTTGTGCTGGCGTATTGTAGTTAGCTGGTGTTACTACACCCTTTTCGGATGCTTGTTGACAAATCTCTTCGATCAAATTTGGATCTGTATTCATAACAGCAACCATTTTCCCACTTCCAGCAGGAGCTGCCGTTTCCATGAATTCACCACGTTTCGCAACCAAAGCTACTGCATCTTCAAACGAAAGAGCTCCAGCCGCAACCAGGGCAGAATATTCCCCCAAAGAGAGGCCAGCAACAATATCAGGAGTGATACCATTTTCTGCTAAAAGACGATAAATGGCTACTGACGTTGTCAAAATAGCTGGTTGAGTATAGCGTGTCTGATTCAGTTTTTCTTCGTTAGAATCAATCAATTCACGCAAATCATAACCTAGAATACGACTAGCCGTATCAAATGTCTCTTTAACAACGGGATAAGCCGCATACAAATCGCTCGCCATGCCCAATTTCTGAGCCCCTTGACCAGCAAATAAGAACGCACGTTTTGTCACTATCCTAATCCTTTCGACGTTTTTAGACGTTTACATCTGCCCAACGAGCAGCCTCTCTTTGAATCACCTTGGCTGCACCATAATAGATATCTTCTAGAATTTCAGCACAAGTTTCTTCCTTGCTGACAAGTCCAGCAATTTGACCTGCCATTACAGATCCATTGTCAACATCTCCATCAACAACGGCATTGCGAAGGGCACCTGCTCCTAATTCTTCAATTTCTTCTTGAGTCTTCTTACCTGCCAAGAAATCTTTTTCAGCTTGGTTATAGGCAGAAGCCAATTTATTCTTGATCGCACGAACAGGGTGTCCAACAACTGATGCTGAAACTACCGTATCAATATCTTTCGCTTTCAAGATTTTATTCTTAAAGTTTTGGTGAGCATTAGATTCTTTAGCAACCACGAAACGAGTTCCCACCTGAACAGCTTCGGCACCTAACATAAAGACAGCTGCAGCACCAGCACCATCAGCGACACCTCCAGCACCAATTACTGGAATAGAAACAGCTTCAACCACTTGACGAACCAAGGTCATAGTCGTCAATTTACCAATGTGACCTCCAGCTTCCATTCCTTCTGCAATCAATGCATCGGCACCCAATTTTTCCATCCGTTTTGCAAGGGCAACAGATGGAACAACAGGAATGACAGTGATCCCTGCTTCATGGAAACGATCCATGTATTTCCCAGGATTTCCAGCTCCAGTTGTAACAACTTTTACACCTTCTTCAATCACCAGGTCAACAATGTCATCCGCGAATGGGGACAAAAGCATGATATTTACACCAAAAGGCTTATCTGTAATAGACTTCACCTTATCAATGTTAGCCTTTACAACTTCTTTTGGAGCGTTCCCGCCACCAATGATTCCAAGACCACCGGCGTTTGATACTGCTCCAGCCAAGTCACCATCAGCGACCCATGCCATCCCACCTTGGAAGATTGGATATTTAATATTCAATAGTTCAGTAATTCGTGTTTGCATTATACCTACCTCTTTTTTCGCTTAAGTAATAGTTTGAGTTTAAAAGATTGTTTCTTTGAGCCTCAAACTATTACCTAAACAAGAGAGAATATCTTTCGATACTCTCATCTATCATTATTTTGTTTTTTCTTCTACGTAAGCGACAAGGTCACCAACTGTAGACAATCCTTCTTCAGTTTCGATTTGGATGTCAAAAGCATCTTCAATTTCAGAGATAACTTGGAACAAATCCAATGAATCTGCTTCTAAATCTTCGAATGTAGATTCAAGAGTTACTTCTGATGGTTCTTTACCAAGTTCTTCAACGATAATTTCTTGTACTTTTTCAAATACTGCCATAATAGGCCTCCTTAAAAAAAATATATAAATTTTTAAAATGTGTTTCCACATGTTTAACTAGATTGTAACAAGAAGTGTGCCCCATGTCAAACCTCCACCGAATCCTGTAAGAAGAATTTTTTGACTTCCATCCATCTTGATTCGATGATTCTCGACACACTCCGATAATAGAATGGGGATACTAGCAGCACTAGTGTTCCCATATTCCATCATATTTGCTGGGATTTTCTCTCTAGAGACACCCAGTTTTTTTGACATCTTATCTAACATTCGGTCATTCGCCTGGTGTAACAGAAAATAGTCAATCTCTTCTGCTTCCATAGAGGCGTCTGCTATAATCTTTTGAATGCTTTTCGTGACATCACGAATAGCAAAATCAAAAACTGCCCGCCCATCCATCGTCAGATATCTTCGATCGGTAACTTCCTCTGAATAAGGAGAAGACAGACCCAAATAGCAAGATTCAAGACTAGAACCACGGCTACCATCCGTAAAAAGACTTTCAGCTAAAAACGATTTTTGATCGCTCGCTTCAAGCAAGACACCGCCAGCTCCATCTCCAAAAAGTACTGAAGTAGAGCGATCTGACCAGTCTAATACTTTTGAAAGCGTCTCACTACCGATCACAATCCCTCGCTGGTACATCCCTGAAGAAATGTATTTTTCAGCAGTGGCTAATGCAAATACAAATCCGCTACATGCTGCAGTCAGGTCAAAAGCAAAGGCTCGAGAAGCTCCAATATTAGCTTGTACCCGGGCTGCGGTCGATGGCATTAAGCTGTCTGGAGTAATTGTAGCGACAACGATAAAATCAATTTCTTCAGCGTCTAAGTTTGCTTTTGCTAATAATCTTTGTGCGACAACTGTTGCAAGATCACTGGTCGTCTCATCTCTTGAAATGTGACGACGAAGAATGCCTGTCCGACTACTGATCCATTCATCACTTGTATCCATAATCTCAGCTAAATCATCATTCGATACGACTTGGTCAGGTACATAATGAGCGACTTGACTAATTTTAGCAAAGACCATTATTTAATTTCCTCCAAGAAACGATACAGATTTTGCAATCCTTTTTGCATCACTTTCTTCTCTTCAGGACTCATATCTCCAATAATCTGGTTGACCATCCGTTTATGGAATTGTTGATGAAGTCGATAAAGTAGACGACCATTCTTTGTTAAACTCAAGTGTACAACCCGGCGATCAACTTCAGATCTTCTTCTTTCGATATACCCTTTGCGCTCAAGATTATTCAAACTTGTCGTGACAGTCCCCAAAGTCACCATCAACTCCCGTGAAATATCACTCGGGGTTGCATTCGGTGTCGAACCAATCACGTCGATCGTATGCATTTCTTTAATAGAAACATCTTTAAATCGACTTGCTCTTAGGCTCGTCTCCTCGATAACCAAAACATTATTAAAGATGGATGTTAAATAGTCATTAACTAATTGGTAATTCAAAACTCCACCTCCTAATTTTACTTTGATAGTCAAATTTTATCAAAAATGAAAATAATTTGCAAGCTTTTTTTCACAAAACATAGAAAAAATACAAATTTATTTTCCTTTAAATTGTGGCCGACGTTTTTCAGAGTAGGCAATAACCCCCTCTTTAAAATCTTCTGTAAATGCTAGTTTCTTTTGCAAATTTAATTCAAGATTCGCATATTGATCCCATTCTTTCAAGAAGGCTTCCCAAACCATTTCTTTCATGGCAGCATAAGAATTTGAAGATCCTCTTCTTAATTTTTTAAGCAATTGATCAACCGTTTTCTCAAGTTTTTCAGATTCACAAACACGGTAAGCTAGGCCATATTCCAATGCTTTTTCTGCGGTTAAAGCTTCACCCGTCATTACTAAATGAGTAGCCCGAGACATACCAATAGCTTTTCCTAATAAGAATAATCCACCCGCATCTGGTGCTAAACCAACCCCAACAAAGGCTTGAATAAATTTAGTACGATCACTAATAATACAAAAATCAACAGCTACTGCTATGTTGGCCGCCGCTCCTGCGACCGCTCCATCAGCTATCATAATAACCGGCTTAGGTAATTGCTTAATCTTCTTAGAAATCGTATTAACTAATTCAGCAATTAAAACAAGAGACTCAATGTCATCTGCATCGACTGCGCGTTTCATTTCACTCAAATCTCCACCAACTGAAAAGATTTTCCCTTCTGCTGATAGAATAATGAATTTTACTTCCTCATTTTTTTCTGCATCTTCCAAGGCAGCTAAAATTTCCTGACACATTGGAATGTTAAAACCATTGGAAACTTCAGGACGATTTAAAGAAATTGACGCGAGATCGTTTTCGACAGAATACAAAATTGTTTCAAACATCACAGACTCCTTTTGTTTAAATATAAAATATTTTGATATTAAAACTTTTTAATTATAACATATCATACCATAAAAAATAAGAATAGTAAAATATATCTATAAGATGTAACAAAATTGTAAAATTTAAATCATGACAATTTCTAGCCTCATAAGATCCACCTATTCTATGCCCTATTTATAAATACATTGTATCAACAACTGAAGTTTGGTATAATGTATTAATGAAACCATTAAGGAGAAAATATGAAAGTAACTAAATTCGGTGGAAGTTCTCTAGCATCAGCTTCTCAGTTAAAAAAAGTACTTGATATCATTAAAGATGATCCAGAAAGAAGATTTGTAGTTGTATCAGCCCCAGGCAAACGCAACGCTGAAGATACAAAAGTAACAGATGCTCTGATCCGCTATTATAAAGAATTTACTTCAGATAAGGATGTCACACAAACACAACAGTGGATTATTGAACGTTATCGTGCCATTACAGAAGAATTGGGTCTCAAAGATTCCATTATTCAAGAAATTGCAGAAGATATCTATGATTTAACAAATTTACCTAAAAAAGGGAATCCATTCACATACGATGCATTCCTAGCAGCAGGCGAAAATAACAACGCTAAACTCATTGCTGCCTATTTCAATCAAAATGGATTAGAAGCAAGATATATCCATCCAAAAGAAGCAGGAATTACGGTCACTGCTGAACCTTCCAACGCTCGTATTTTACCATCTAGTTACGATAAAATTGAAGAACTCAAAGATTCAAGTGAAGTGATTGTCATTCCAGGATTCTTTGGTGTTACTCAAGATGGTGACATTTGTACATTTTCTCGTGGTGGATCTGATATTACTGGATCGATCATTGCAGCAGGTGTAAAAGCAGACTTATATGAAAACTTTACAGACGTAAATGGTATCTTTGCAGCACATCCAGGTATTATTAAACACCCACATTCTATTCCTGAATTAACCTACAAAGAAATGCGTGAATTAGCCTATGCTGGTTTTTCAGTCTTACATGATGAAGCACTTGTTCCAGCATACAGAGGTAAAATTCCATTAGTCATTAAAAATACAAATAATCCAGACCACCCAGGAACCCGAATTGTTTTGGAACATTCAAATGATCATGTGACTGTTGTAGGGATTGCAGGTGATTCAGGATTCGTTAGTATCAACACTACCAAATACCTCATGAACCGCGAAGTCGGTTTTGGTCGAAAAGTCCTTCAAATTTTAGAAGATCTCAATATCAGTTGGGAACATATGCCAACAGGAATTGATGACTTATCTATCATTTTGCGTTCACGTGAACTAACCCCAATCAAAGAACAAGAAATTTTGAAACAATTAACGCAAAAGCTAGAAGTTGACACAGCAGAAATTGAACATGATCTTTCTATCATTATGATTGTTGGTGAGAAAATGAAGAGTCAGGTAGGGGTTACTGCCACTGCAGCCAAAGCACTATCAGAAAATGAAGTGAATATTCAAATGATCTCGCAAGGTTCTAGTGAAGTTTCCATTATGTTCGTTGTAAGTAAAGATCAAGAAGAAAAAGCAATTAAAGCCTTATATCAAGCATTTTTCCCAAATAACTAAATAGAGAAAAGCTCCGTTAACTAAACGGAGCTTTAATTAACATTAAAATGAAAAGTAAAAAAAGAGATCAATTACTTGATCTCTTTTTTTCTATACTCCGCCAGTAGGACTCGAACCTACGACATCATGATTAACAGTCATGCGCTACTACCAACTGAGCTATGGCGGAAT
>NZ_KV818842.1:0-390 GCF_001815045.1 Streptococcus sp. HMSC065E03
AATCACACCGTTGTTCACAGTGATATCGAATTTAGCTGTTACATCCGCACCAGTCTTACCATCATAAGCTTTGATTGCTGAACCATCAACATCAACTTTAGCCTCATCGTAGTCATCTGAGATTCCTACTGATTGGATATGGTCTTTGTTGTTTGCGTCAAATTTAGTTGTATCCAACCATACTTGGTAAACAAGTTTTTGACCTGGTTTAACTGATTTAGTATTGATATTCGCTTTTTCGTTATTAGATGCATCGTCCGCATATGGGTTCGCATTGGTATCTGCAACCTTGTCTGCCAACTCTTTATCATCATCTAATAATGAAGTTCCAGTTAAATCAAATTCTTTTTCGTTCAGAACATATTTTTCTGGATTGAATTCTGGAGTTTC
>NZ_KV818844.1:0-66265 GCF_001815045.1 Streptococcus sp. HMSC065E03
AACACTTTTTTAAAAAATTTTTTATTTTTTTGAAAGTTCATTTATTCACTGGCAACTTTCAGTTTTTAAATTGAATTTTTAAAATCCTTTAGATAGTTCTCTAATTTCTTTTTCATTTTTGTTTTTCCTAGACATCTTCTGTTTACTAGTAATGCTTCATATTGTTCTTTTTCTTTTACGGTTAATTTTTCTTTAAAACGTTTTAATGCATCTCTCAGAACAACCAGCTCATCCAAATATATTTTTCTTGATGAAATTCTGTGACTAATTTCTCCAATTTCAATATATGGAAGTCTATTAATTTTTCTCTTATCACTTTCCTGTTGTCTTATTTTATCTTTAATATGATTTCTAAATTTTGTTTTGAAATATGTATAAAGTAATTCTTCATTTGTTTCAATTTCAGGATTTTTTTGATAAAGTTCAAACAGAGTTAGCTGACCTTCTTGTTCCCAATCATCCTTTTCCCATAATTGAATATAATATTCTTTTTCACATTTTCTTACGATATATTTTACTTTTTGATACATTTTATTAAATTCCATAAGCTCTCCTTTACTTTTATCTGTATTTTATAAAAATAAAGAAGCCCATTGGACTTTTTTTCTATTCTGCACGTTTTTTTAACTATTTGGTTATTATTTTTGATTATTTTGTCCAAATACACAAAAAAACTGCCACTTGGTGACAGTTTATCGATAGTCCGTACGGGATTCGAACCCGTGTTACCGCCGTGAAAAGGCGGTGTCTTAACCCCTTGACCAACGGACCATTTTTGCAACATATTCTATTATACAGAATATTTTTACTCTGTCAACACTTTTTTAATAAAAAAAGAAGGAAATATTTTCCTTCTTTTGAATTAGTTGTTTTCTTCTAATTTTGACTTAATCTCATCATATGATAGAGGTTTTGCTTCTTCTTCTAATTCATGCTCTGAATTTTCAGGCATTTTTCCTGTTTCGTACAATGATTTAATTTGAACACTATCCAAGGTTTCATATTTTAATAGAGCTTCCGCAATTAGTTTATGCGTTTCTCTATTTCCTTGAATAATTTCTGCCGCTTTATTACGGGCTTCATTCAACAAACCACGAACTTCTTCATCAATTTCGTAAGCTGTTTGTTCTGAAATCATTTTTTGTGGGCTTTGAGCACCAAACATTGCATGATTTCCTTCATATTGGACCGGTCCAAGTTTTTCACTCATACCATATTCTGTCACCATTGCACGCGCCATTTGGGTAGCTTGTTCAAAGTCATTTGAAGCACCCGTTGTTTGCGAATTGAAAATAATTTCTTCAGCAACACGTCCTCCCATGAGCCCAGCTAATTGTTCTTTCATATCTTCTTTAGAAAGTAACATTTGATCTTCTTTAGGAAGGGCAATCATGTAACCGCCTGCACGACCACGTGGAACAATAGTAACTTTATGAACTACACGAGCATTTGATAAGACCAGACCAACGATTGTATGACCAGCTTCGTGATAAGCAACCATTTCACGTTCTTTTTGTGAAATCGTCCGATCTTTCTTAGATGGACCTGCAATAACACGATCTTCTGCTTCATCGATATCAGCAGCATCAATTACTTTTTTATTTCGACGAGCTGCAACCAAGGCTGCTTCGTTCAAAACATTTTCGAGATCAGCACCGACAAATCCTGGTGTTTGTTGAGCAACCAATTTCAAGTCCACATCTTGAGCAAGTGGCTTATTCTTAGCATGAACACGAAGAATTGCCTCACGACCTTTCACATCTGGACGTCCAACTAATACTTTACGGTCAAAACGGCCAGGACGAAGAAGGGCAGGGTCAAGGACATCAGAACGGTTAGTTGCTGCGATAACAATGATTCCTTCGTTGCCTTCAAAACCATCCATCTCAATCAAGAGCTGGTTAAGGGTTTGTTCACGTTCATCATTTCCGCCACCAAGACCTACACCACGTTGGCGCCCAACAGCATCAATTTCATCGATAAAGATAATGGCTGGTGCTGCTTTTTTAGCATCTTCAAAAAGTGAACGAACCCGGCTAGCACCGACTCCGACAAACATTTCGACGAAGTCAGAACCAGAGATACTAAAGAATGGTACTCCAGCTTCACCAGCTACTGCTTTTGCTAAAAGGGTTTTACCAGTTCCGGGAGGGCCTTCAAGAAGCACACCTGCTGGGATTCTTGCACCCAATTTAGTAAAGCGTTTTGGATCTTTTAAAAATTCAACAACTTCAACAAGTTCTTGTTTTTCTTCTTCAGCTCCTGCTACATCTGAAAAACGAACTTTAATATCTTCTTTATTAGCAGCGCGGGCTTTATTACGACCAAAGTTCATTGCACCTCTGGCACCTCCGCCACCGCCTTGGTTCATCATTGAGAAGAAGAAGAACATGACGATAACAAATGGAACAATTGAAGTCAGAATGGTTATCCACATGCCACTTGAGCTCTCACGCTTAATGGTGATTTCTGCTTTGTGGTCAGTTGCTAATTTTTGTAATTCATTGACGGTGATATCTGATGGAAGGATAACACTAGTAAAGCGAGATACTTTTTGAACACTTGGGGTAAAAAATTGAATTCCAGTATCATCTTTTGATTCTTTAGCTTTATTATAGGTCCCTGCAATTTCAATCACACTACCATTTGGTTGGTAACTGATCGTTTTTACATTGTCATTTTTAATTTCTTTGACCAATTCTGTGTAGTTGATTTGCTGACTTTGACCAACTCCATTACCCGCAAAAAAGTACTGGAATCCTGTCACAGCCGCTACAATAATCAACAAATACAGAAATGGATTTCGAACAAAACCGTTATTTTTTCTGTTATTCATCTAGTCTCCTCTATTTTGAGTACACTTCCTCTTTTAATACACCAACATAGGGTAGGTTACGATAATTTTCATCATAGTCTAAACCATATCCGACAACAAACTCATTTGGAATCGTAAAGCAGGTGTAATCTGCTTCGATCTCAACCAAACGTCCTTCAGGTTTATCCAGTAAGGTAGCAATCTTTACAGATGCTGCATTTCGTTCTTCAAAGAGTTCTTTTAGACTCTTGAGAGTTTTACCTGTATCGATAATATCTTCTACAAATAAAATATCTCTACCAGTAATATCTTGGTCGATATCCTTGATAATATTAATAATACCTGAGCTTGCCGTACCACCATGATAACTTGAAACCAGCATAAAATCCAATTCAATATGTGTATCCACGTGGTTGATCAACTCTGCCATAAATGGAACAGAGCCTTTCAAAATTCCAACAAAAATTGGATTTTTTCCTTGGTACTCTTTTGTTAGGGTTTCACCCAATTTCTTTGCTGCTTCTACAATTTCATCATGTGAAACCAATACTTTTTTTATATCTTTTTCTAACATGTTTTTACCTATCTATTTTTTGAATATAAAGACTACCTTTCATTATACCACTTTTTGAGGGCTTACTCAAATCACTCGTTACCAATCCCACTACAGAAAGAATATTATGATTCTGTTCTATAATGAGAGCTTTTTGCCGAAGCGAAATTGGAATTTTATGGTTGATAAACCACCGTCTTAATTTTTGATGATGGCCATTAACAAGCAGGTGATCTCCTTCCTTTCTCCCTCTAATTAAGATGGGAGTTTCGCGTGAAACAGAAAGAATTTCTACATTTTCCCCTACTAATGGTTGTCCAAAAGATAGTTTATAATTTGCAATTTCAAAGATATTCCCAAATTCTAACAAAAATGGAAGGGGTTGGTCATCCGACTTTTGACTGATTTTTTGTATTTTAAAGAAATCATATTCTTGATGTAGTTCATAATTCGACTTTAAATAATGAACGCAATTTCTTTTTTTTCGCAGTAAATCTAATAATTCTTGAAACTGGGCCCTACCAAGTTGCAAATCTGGAAATTGTGCCAGATACTCTTCTAATAAGAATGATTGTACAGAATGAGAATACGTTCTAAAAGAAGCTAAATCTTGAATGCTTAACTTGCTAGTCAATTCTTTTAGTGCTTGGTGCCAATGATTCACTTCCTCTGCTAAATAGCGAAGACTTGCTTGCATTTGGGGATTTTCTTTTTCAAATTCTGGAAGGTATTGATGGCGTACACGATTTCGAAAATAGTCCTGTGAGTCATTGCTACTGTCTTCAAAGTGAGGGATTTTCATCAACTCATCTTTGGTAAAAGTTAACAAAGGACGAATTAACTCACCCTTGCCAAATGGTTGGCGTACAGGAATGCCACTTAAATGGCGTAATTTTGTTCCTCGTACCAAGCGCATGAAAGTTGTTTCAGCCTGATCGTTTGCATGATGACCTGTTACTAAAGCGGTGCAATCCTCTTTTTCCATAATCTGTTTAAAAAAATCATAACGAAAGGTACGAGCTTTTGCTTCTGTAAAATCACCCAAATAGTGAGCCACATGAATACGTGTCTCTCGCCTATCAGCTAGTGTTCGAAGTTCACTTTCTTCCAAATCTGATTCTGGTCTTTGTCCATGATTGACATGAGCGAGTACCAGATGGATTTTCAATCGTTCTTTATTCTTATATAAAAGTTCATACAGATTCATTGAATCCAATCCACCAGATAAGGCAACTAAAACACGGCAATGGGGAGTAAATAGATCTTGTTTTTCACAAAACTCTAAAAATCGCTTTTCCATTATTTCAATACCTCATAGATATCTTTTGAAATGTTGGAAATCGTATCATAATTCGAATGATCTGTAAAAATGGCTATTACATAGGGTGAATTTGTGTATACAATCGCAACATCATGTCTAAAATCATAGGCATCTCCGATTTTATGAGCAACTTTTACTGGAAGGTCACGCGCAATCCGTTGATCATCATATTTTGTAGAGGAGAGCGCATCAATAATAGGGCCATTTTGTTGATAGACAGCCTCCATGACATTGCCAGCCATTTCAGCGGATGCTTCTCTTTTTTCAACATCCCAATGTTTCTTTGCAATCTTATCCAACGTTTTTTGGAAGTCTTGATCTGATTGATGAGTGACATAATAATTCAAGATATTATGTCCAACATTATCTGATTCTTTTGCAATTTTATCTACCAACTCTTGAACACTATATTCTTTTCCATCTGGTGTTTTTGAAAGGCTACCACTTCCTTCTGGTTCATAGCCACCTTTGAAATCATTGACTTCTGGAATATATTTGTAGGTTGTAGTTGGGGAAATGGCTTTTTTATTAAGCTGTTCTTGGACGTAGTACAAGTATGGTAATTTCGTTACACTGGCAGAATACATTTCTTTTTGCGGATTGATTCCAGCAGTATTTCCAGTCTCTAATTGTTTTACATAGATTCCATACGAAGGAGAATTGTATTTACTATTTAACAAGTCCTGGACTTTTTCCATTCGATTATCTTTTTCAGTAACGAATGCTTTGTTCACCCAGCCCTGACCTTCAATCTCCACAAACTCATCTCGTAAAGTCTTAGCTGTACGTAAGACTGTCACTTTTGTATAAGGAGAAAGAGGTGTATTTTTTTCTTTTGCACCATTTATTAATGGTCGATCATACACTTTAAAACCAGGTTTTAGCCACATGTCTTGTTTTTTTTCTTGTGTTTCTTGTACAACATCAGAAAAAATGACAGAAGAATCTGCTAATACATATCCTTTATCTGCTATTTTAAATACAGCTTTCCCTTCATCATTTACAAAGAGTTGTTCGATTGTAAACGGTGTGTTGGGAAGAATTTCTCCTTTTGCTTTTTTCAACTGAGGATCAGAAAAAACAGAAATTTTGCGATAGACATTAGGGTTCGCTGGAATTGAAGAAAAATAAAGTTCTGATGGATGAGCCATTGTCTGAGAAGACTCAGACTGCTCGATACTCGCTGCTTGAGACCCAATAAATAAAATTGGAACTAACAATAGGAGCAGAAATCGTTTAGACACCTGTATTCCTTTCCTTTTCATCCTTTTGAAGTTTGATCATTTGGTTTTTCTTTTTTAATTCCTCTAATTTTTCATCCGAAAATTCAAGAAATTGTTTAACTATTTGTAAGATATTTTCCATCGGTTATTGCGGGAGTAAATCTGGGATGGTATAAACATATTCACCATCTTTTGAAAAAGAATACTTAGCGCGTGCATATTTTGTTGCATAATCATCGTCTTTTAATTTTTTAGCGATGTCTTGTTGGTATTCTTTTTGTTCACTTGTTTCTTTATACTCTTTTTCCAACTGTTTGTATTGTTCTTTTTTATCTTGTAGCGATTGATAGCTCTGGGCTAAATTATAAGTTGGAAGAATAAATAGTAACATGACCAATATCAAGACGAGTCCCAGAAAACGATTGCGTTTTTTTCTTTCTTCTTCTAAAAAACGTTTTCGCTGACTTTCGTCTTTGATATATTTATTGTTCATTTGAACGATATTTTTAGGCATCTTCTTCTATCCTTGTTTCACTAATTATTTCATACATTTTGGATGCATCTTCTTTTTTTGTACTATCCAACATTTCCAAGACTTTAACCGTCAATACTTTATTTCCAAAACGAACTTCAATTTGATCATTCACTTTCAAATCCGTTGAACTTTTGGCTAATACTCCATTGACTTTGATTCGTCCTTTATCTGCAACTTCCTTTGCAACAGGACGACGCTTAATAATGCGAGAAACTTTTAAATATTTATCTAATCTCATACTGTCACCTCTAACATAGTATTGTATCATTTTTTATACATAAAATGCGAAAAATGAGCTAAGAACTGCTAGTCCTTTTCTTTTTCCTGTTTAATTTCCAATAAGGTTTGACCAAATTGCTTCAGAGCTTCCAAAATTTCAAAATCTTTCTTATTTCGAATATCGAAGATCACTTCAATCAATCCCTTTTCTTCTGCAATCTGTGCCTTTAACTGTGTCATTGACAGAGCTTTGAAATAATCCTGTGTTAAAAACAGTTGTTTGGCAATAGGTTCAAATTTCACTGTCACTTTTTGTTGTTTTCTTTCAACAAGACGGACAAAGACTTGATCCAAGTAAGCTTTCACTAAACCAATTTCAAGTAGGTAGGCGACAACATCTGGGTATTCTCCAAAACGATCGATCAATTCATCTTGCAAGTATTCATAGTCCGTTGCAGAATTCATTTCACGAATTTGTTTGTAAATTTCAATTTTTTGACGTTGATCTGAAATATATTCATTAGGTAAATACGCATCTATTTGAAGGTTCAACTCTGCATTGCTCTTTTGCCTGCGATGCTCTTGGCCTTGTTTCTTAGCAATAGCTTCTTCTAACAATTGAGAATACATTTCAAAACCAACTGAATCGATGAAACCAGATTGAGAAGCTCCAAGGATATTCCCTGCTCCACGGATTGATAAATCTCGCATAGCAATTTTAAATCCAGAACCCAACTCAGTAAAACCTTTAATAGCTTCTAAACGTTTTTCAGACACTTCTGTAAGAGATTTGTCTGGACGATACATCAAATAAGCATAAGCAATTCGATTGCTTCGTCCCACACGACCTCTTAGTTGATAAAGCGTTGAAAGCCCCATATGATCCGCATTTTCAATAAAGAGTGTATTGGCATTTGGAATATCCACACCTGTCTCAATAATGGTTGTCGTCACTAAGACATCGTATTCGCCATTAATGAAATCCAACAGGGTATTTTCCAGGCGAACTTCACTCATCTGGCCATGAACAAAGCCAATCGAAGCCTCTGGAATCAACTCTTTTAATTCAGACACCTTTTGTTCAATTGTATCTACCTTATTGTAAAGATAATAGGCCTGTCCTCCACGATCCATCTCCCGCAACACAGCGTCTCGAATAATGGTTGGATTGGTCTCTAATACAAAAGTTTGCACAGGATACCGATTGGTCGGAGGTGTTTCGATGACAGACAAATCTCGAATTCCTAGCATAGACATATGAAGAGTTCGAGGGATAGGGGTAGCTGTCAAGGTAAGCACATCTACCTTTTTTTTCAATTCTTTCAAGGTTTCTTTGTGCTTCACTCCAAAACGTTGTTCTTCATCAATCACGATTAAGCCTAAGTCTGAAAAAACAACATCTTTGGACAAGAGTCGGTGAGTTCCAATAATAATATCCACTCGTCCTTTTTTCAACTTTTCAAGCGTTTCTTTCTGCTCTGCCTTACTCTGGAAACGACTTAAAACAGCAACTTCTACTGCAAAAGATTCAAAACGCTCCTTAAAATTGGCATAATGTTGTTGGGCAAGAACAGTGGTAGGAACCAGCACTGCTACTTGTTTATGATCATTTACTGCCTTAAAGGCTGCTCGCATAGCGACCTCTGTTTTCCCAAAACCGACGTCTCCAACCAGCAATCGGTCCATCGGACGATTCGATTCCATATCTTTTTTAATTTCTTCAATGGAACGTAATTGGTCATCTGTTTCAATATATGGAAAATCTTGTTCAAAAGCCTCTTGGTTTTCATCATCTTGGGAATAGGCAAAGCCTTCTAATTGACTACGCTCCGCATAAAGTTTTATCAAATCATCCGCAATGTCCTCCACCTGGGTCTGAACCTTTTGCTTCGTTCTTTGGAAACGCCCATCATTTAACTTGTTAATTTTTGGCGTTTTTCCATCACTTGCAACGTATTTGGACAACATCTGAATCTGATCGACAGGAATCGAGATGCGATCTCCATTTTGATATTGAATTGAAACATAATCACGATGGACACCCGAAATTTCAATCGTTTCAATTCCCAAATATTGACCAATACCATGAACTTGGTGAACAACATAGTCCCCTTTTTCCAGTTCATTATAATTTTTTAGGCGTTCTGCATTGGAAATATTTTGCCTGCGAATCTTTCGTTTGATCTTTTTCTGATAAATCTCTGATTCTGTAATGTAGACAATTTTTTCATCAACAAATTGAAAACCGTGAGCTAGTCCTCCAACAACTAATTGACTAGCTTGAGGAATGATCGTATCCCCATTAATATAATCTAATCGAATCCCATACTCTTCTAAATTTTTATGGAGCTGTTGAAGATTGTGATGAGAAGTTGCTTGGATAATAACTGTATAGTTTGATTTTCGATACCGTTCAATTTCCTCTTTTAGTAAATCAAATTGTCCAAAAAACTCCTGCATGGGATATTGATTGAATTGATACAAATGATCAAACTTCAGATTTCCTAATCCTTTTTGAAAGTTTGAAAAATAAGTTGCAGGCGTATATTTTCGTAATGTTGTACTGGTGTCTGCAAAATACACTTGGCGAGAAGAAGCTCTATTTTTATGTAAATCTTCCGTCAAGAGATTAGCTGTATCTAGTTCAAATCTCGCTATTTGATCTGCTATTTTTTGATAATCATCCAGAAAAACAGGAGTGTGTTTAGGGAGATAATCGAATAGGGTATATTGCTTCTCGTAAAAGAAACTAATAAATTTTCTAAGATCCGGATGAAGTTTCCTTTGAGAAATATCTCCTAAAATTTCTGCTAGATAAGATTTAAATTCTTCATTCGCGCTCTGTTCTTGCAATTGTTCGATTTGCTGCTGACCACGTATAAAATCTTCCTCTTGCAACAATAGATCACTCACTGCCTTCAGTTGAACTTCTTCAACATTTTCAACAGAACGCTGACTTTCTGGGTCAAAGATTCGGATTCCATCAATCTCATCTCCGAAAAATTCAATCCGATAGGGTTGGAGTTGGTCGATCTCAAAGATATCTAAAATATCTCCTCGTAGACTAAACTCTCCCTGTTGCAAAACTTGGCTCACCTTTTGGTAGCCAATCTTCTGTAATGTTTCACTCAGAGTAGTTAAGTCTATTTCTTGACCAACCTTCAATTGAAAAATGCTAGATGCAAAAACTTTAGGAGAAGGTAATAGTAGTTTTATACCACTCACATTGGTCACAAGGATACCTTGACGATCCTCTTGACATAAAAAGTGCAAAGCCTCTAATCGTGAAAATTGCCTTTCTTGTGAAGCAAAAACAAATTCTGCTAAAGGGTTATCATCTCCCAAAAATGTATGGACTTTCTCTTCTCCAAGTAAAGCAATAAAATCACTGGCCAATCGTTCTGCTTCGTTATAACTGGAAGTAATGAGGACTGCTTTTTCAATAGAATCAAAGGCTGAAGCCATTACAATAGCCTTTGTGGTCGCAGACAATCCTAAGATCAATTCCCTATTATTTTTTTGCAAACCTTGTTGCCAGGATAGAAGGTTGGAGTTTTGACTCACTAAATCAATTACATTCATCTACTTACCCGTTGTATTTCTGCATGCTTCTTTCAAAATTTTCTTCTACCAAGTAATCGTTAACCGCTTCTTCTACTCGATCGATTGTTTGTAGAATAGTGATGTAATCGTCTTTATCAAATTTTCCTAATACATGATGAACAACTGACATGCCCTGCTTAGGTCTTCCAATTCCAATCTTAATTCGATAAAAAGTCTGAGTTCCAATATGATTGATAATCGATTTGATTCCGTTATGACCTCCAGCTGATCCTTTCGCTCGAAGACGAATCTTGCCAACTTCCATATCTAAATCATCGTAAATAACCAAAAGATCTTCAATATCCAGACCATAATAAGTCAGAAGGGCATGGACTGCTTTTCCACTCTCATTCATGAAAGTGGTCGGCTTTACAAAATAGACCTTTTCTCCATTCAAAAATGTTGAGGCGATATCAGCTTGAAAAATCTTATCATGGGAGAAAGTAAGATTTAAAGACTTTGCCATTTGATCAACTAACATAAAGCCTACATTGTGTTTGGTTTCAAAATACTTATCACCTGGATTTCCCAATCCAACAATTAATTTCGTCATCTCTTTCCTTTCAAAACACTAAAAGGGTTGGAAATATTTTTTCCAACCTTTACATCTTTTTAACTCTCTTATACATTAAAACGGAATTCCATGATGTCCCCATCTTGGACAACATATTCTTTTCCTTCTTCGCGCAAGCGTCCTGCTTCTTTTACAGCCTTTTCAGAACCGTATTTGACCAAATCATCATAGGACATAGTCACGGCACGAATAAATCCTTTTTCAAAATCGGAGTGGATGATTCCAGCTGCTTGAGGAGCTTTCATGCCACGTTTGAAGGTCCAAGCACGCACTTCTTTTTCACCAGCTGTGAAATAAGTGCCAAGTCCCAACAAGTGATAAGCTGCACGCGTAAGTTTATCAACTCCAGACTCTGCTAGGCCAATCGCCTCTAAAAATTCTTGTTTATCTGCATCATCTAGCTCAGAAATTTCTTCCTCAGCACGCGCAGAAATCACCACGACTTCCGCATTCTCTGTTGCCGCAAAGTCACGAATTTGCTTCACATACTCGATAGAATCTGGATCTGCAACAACATCTTCATCCACATTGGCTACATAAAGAACTGGTTTGGTAGTCAAAAGGAAAAGTCCTTTCACCACTTTTTGTTCTTCCTCAGTGAATTCAATGGTCCGAGCTGATTTACCATCTTCAAGAACTGGTTTGATTTTTTGTAGAACATTAAATTCCGCAACAGAATCCTTATCTTTTTGTGTACGAGCGATTTTTTCTACACGCGCATAGCGTTTATTGACAGACTCTAAGTCAGCTAAAATTAATTCTAAATTGATGGTATCAATATCTGCTAGCGGATCAACAAAGGCATCTTCACGACCTTGCTCCCGCATGACATTTTCATCATCAAAAGCACGCACTACATGGACAATGGCATCTACTTCACGGATGTTAGCCAAGAATTTATTACCAAGTCCTTCCCCTTTAGAAGCTCCTTTCACAATCCCAGCAATATCTGTAAATTCAAAAGTAGTCGGAACTGTCTTCTTAGGAGTAATCATTTCCGTCAATTTTTGGAGGCGTTCATCTGGAACTTCTACCATCCCAACGTTTGGATCAATGGTCGCAAAGGGATAGTTTGCGGCCTCTGCTCCTGCTTTTGTAATTGCGTTAAATAGGGTTGATTTACCAACGTTTGGTAAGCCAACGATACCTGCTGTTAATGCCATTTTTCTTTTTCTCCGTTCAAATTTCAATCTCTTTTATTATAACATAATTCAAAAGACAAGTGATGAAAAATGAAATATTTCATCACCTTTGAAACTAGATTTTTTCATCAAACTGTAACGTTCTAAAAAGATAAAAATGGTATACTATATTTAACAATGAACAAAGGAGTTTTTCAGATGAAAAAACAAACATGGAAATCTATTTTTCTTTCTTTAATCGCTATCTTTACTCTCTTTCTTCTTGGAGCTTGTGGACAACAATCTGTTCAAAAATCCTATCTTCAGGCAATCAACCAAGAAAAGAAAACAGATGTTCGTATTACACTAGAACATAAAGGTGATAAAGCGATCAGTAACCAAACCACCACTACTATTTATTACAAAGAGGCGGGAGTTACGAAAGATCAATTAAAGGAAATGATCGATAAATATGATGAAGAATACAAAGATGTCAAAGGATTTACACATTCTGCTGAATATAAAGATGATTATATGGTTGAAAAAACAACACTAAATTATGAAAAGGCAGACTTAGATCAGCTAATTGAAAAGAAATTAGTAACGACACAAAAAGATAAAAAAGTCGACTATATCAGCTTCAAATCAACTTTTGATATGATGAAACAGGGTGGTTTCAAAGAAGTTAAAAATGGAAAATTTGAAGAATTAAAATAATCGAAAAGGTTCGGTCACATAAGTGACTGAACCTTTTATAGTACTTTCTTCATTTTCTGTTCAAAATCATGGCGACTCATCATGACCACATGATCACAATTGCTACACTTGATTTTTATGTCTGCACCAAGTCGCGTAATTTCCCAACGATTTGCCTTTTTGCCTGTTTCTTTAATCACACAAGCGTGAGGCTTTTTCATTTCTACAAAATCACCTAACGTATACATGATTCACCTTTGTTAATTTGTGCGAACTGGCGTAATCAATTGAATGAACCCTTGTTCATTTCCTTCTGGAACCAATGTAAACGGTCTAACAGAAGAAATAAAACGAATAACAACTTGTTCACTGTCAATAGCTTTGAGCGCTTCAATCAAATAAGTTGGATTAAAGCTAATAGACAAATCCTCTCCTGAAACGGCGCTCGTATCGATCTCTTCATTTACTCGCCCAACTTCTGGTGAATGAACGTGAGAAGAAACCACTCCATTTTTGAACTCTAATTTAACCGTTCCGTTTTGAGTCGCATTTGAAAGAAGACGAGCACGCTCCATTGCAAATCGAAGGTTGGCCACATTGAAGGTTGCCTCTGTATTGAATTCTGTTGGAATGAGACGGTCTGTATCAGGATAATTTCCTTCTAGCAAACGGGTATAGAAACTAATGTGTTCACTTCTAAATAGGATTTGATTGTTAGCAAAGAAAACCTCAACTGTTTCAATATCATCAGAAAAAACAGAGGTGAATTCACGAAGAGAGCGACTTGGGATGACAACATCAAAGTTGTCTCCATTTTTCTCCAGTGTAATCACTTTTTGACTCATACGGTGAGAGTCTGTTGCTACTGTTTTTAGCTCTTTATTATCCGATAGAACAAAGTGAACACCTGTCAAAATTGGCCGACTTTCTTGTACACTTGCTGCAAATGCTGTTTCATTAATTAATTGTTTTAATAATTTTGTTTCCAAAACTAATGGATTACTTGCAGCAATTTCTTGAATCCGTGGATATTGATCTGCATCTTTTCCTTTAAGTGTAATTTCTGATTTTCCACTTGTTAAAAGAACCTGTTTTTGTTCAATCTCTTTAAAATCTAAAGTAACATCTGGTAAACTTGAAACCACATTAATAAAGAAAGTTGCTTCTAATAAAATAGAACCTGGAGAGGTCACCAATAAACCAGCATTTTCATCTTTAATAGAAATAAAGTTTTCAATTGAAATTTGGCCATTTGATCCAGATAAGGCAACTCCTTCTGGAGTGACATCAATTTTTATCGTGGAAAGGATTGGGATAGCATTTTTTGAACTGATCGCTCTTTTGGTAGTATTTAGTGCTTGTAAAAATAAAGTTTTGTTAATAGAGAAATTTATCATGGTCATTCCTTTTATTTATTTTATGATTAGTAAGTTAATAGTAATAGTAGGTTGTGTGGAAGTTGTGGAAAACTCTCAGAATCCTGTCTATGACTTGAAAAGTTACTTGTTTAAAAATTGTGTATAACCCCTAGAAGTTAAGAGGAAGTTATCCACAGATTAATTTAACTTTTTCTTGATACTTTGAATTTCGAGTCTTAGATTATCATCTGTGTCGACCATACTTTTAATTTTTTCATAGGCATGAATGACAGTCGTGTGGTCTTTCCCACCGAATTCTTTTCCGATTCGAGGAAGTGAGTTGTCCGTCATCTCTCTTGAAAGATACATAGCTACTTGTCGTGCTAGGACAATATTTTGAACCCTTCGCGAACCTTTGATTTCTTTTACACTGACTCCATAAAAGGCTCCAACTGCTTCCTGAATTTTTTCAATGGGGATGACAAGCGTCTTGCTATTATCGTTTTTACGAGCTCGAATAGCTTCAGCAGCAACATCGATCGTAATTTCTTTTAGTTTTTTCACCTTCGCCATTAAAGAAATATCATTTAAGGCACCTTCTAAGTCTCGGACATTTGAATCAAACTGACCTGCTAGATATTCCAGTGTGTCATTAGGAAAAATATAGTCTAGATCTTCAATTTTATTCCGTAAGATGGCAATCCGAGTTTCAAAATCAGGTGGTGTTATATTTTGCGTTAGTCCCCATTTGAAACGAGTAACCAGCCGCTCTTCAAGACTATCTAAATGATCCGGACTTCGATCGCTTGTTAGAACAATCTGTTTGTTGTCGCTATGGAGGGCATTAAAGGTATTAAAGAATTCCTCTTGAGTCGTGACTTTTTTCCCGCCAAGTGACTGGATATCATCGATTAGTAAAAGATCAAGACTTCGATAGGTATTCTTGAACGTCTTCATTTCTCCTAATCGAAGGTGTTCTAAAAATTCATTAATAAAGGTTTCTGCTGGGACATACTTAACCCGTGCATTTGGAATATTTTCTAGGATTTGATTTCCAATTGCGTTCAATAGGTGAGTCTTTCCAAGCCCTGGTCCACCATAGATAAAGAGAGGGTTGTATGTTGTTGCAAGATTTTCAGAAACTGCAAGCGCTGCTGCTTTCGCCCAAATATTTCCATCCCCTTGCACAAAATTATCAAAGGTGTACTTTGATTTCAGACCTGTATCAATTTTAGGCAACGGTTCGGTTGTTAAGCTACCTGAAGATAATCTCCTATTCTCACTGATATGACTACTAGGAATTTCTTCGGTATCTTCAAAAACGAAATGGAACTTCAAATCTGTATTGTAGACTTCAAAGCTGGCTGTGATCAAAGCATTTTTTAGATTTGTTTCCCAAAATAATTCTTTATAATTTCCATCAAGATAAATGGTAGCCGTCTCTCCATCGATTTTTACTAATTTTGAATCGGCGACAAAAAAATCATAGGCACTATCTTTTAGTTGTAATTGGGCTAATTCTAAAAAACGAGACCAAAATTGCTCTTCTTGTGACACTATCAGACTTCCCTCCTTTTCTTGAATTGTATCAAATCATACGTACTCCTATTCTACCACAAACAAAAATAGTTTTCCACAGGCTAAATTTCATGAAATTAAATTATAGTTTTAAACTTTTTCCACAAGTTGTGGATTTAAATTCACATTGTTTTTAAAAGTTATCCACAAAGTGGGGATAACTAGTGAATATCCTTATTTTTCTGCTATTTACAAAAGATTTTTATGGTGGAAAAGCTTGTCAATACAAAAAATAAAAATAACAGCCTTATTTAAGGCTGTTGATAATTCGTTGGTATTCATCAAGACTAGAAAAAGAAATTTGGATAGTTCCTTTATTTTGAGAAGAGGAGTGTATCGTCACATCTGTTCCTAATATTTTTTTCAATCGTTGTTCCTCTTCTAGTAGGAAGCTCTCTTTTGCTTTTTTATTTTTCTGTTTTCTTTTTGAACTGATCTTATTTTCTAATGTTCGAACATTTAAATGGTCCTGTTTGATTCGCTCCAACCAAAAGCGCTGCTCTTCTTCATCAAGAGGAACAAGAACACGCGCGTGAGCCGAAGAAATATCATTTTGAATGACTGCTTCTTGAACAGAGGGAGCTAGATGTAACAAGCGAAGCATATTGCTGATATAGGGTCTAGATTTCCCCATAAATTGAGCGATTTGGTCGTGCTTATAGCCATGATCAACGAGCTTCTGGTAGGAGATAGCTTCTTCAATTGGATTGAGATCTTCTCGTTGAAGATTTTCAATAATGGCTTGTCGCATCATTTCTTGATCTGTTAACTCTTTAATAATCGCAGGAACAAGCTCTAATCCAGCAATTTTTGAAGCTCTAAAACGTCTTTCACCTGCAAGCAATTCAAAACCAATTATTGGAGATTTTCTGACAATAATTGGTTGAATTAAGCCATTTTCTTTGATTGACTGAGCCAGTTCTTCTAATTTTTCTTGATCAAATACTTTTCTTGGTTGGAAAGGATTGGTTCGAATTTCCTTTACCGCTATTTTTTCTAATTTTTCCATCTTATGAATAGAATAACACACCTTTACAAATTCGTAAAGGTGTGTTTACAAGTATGTCAAGAAAGTGAAAGTTAATCGCTCAGATCCTCAGTTGATTTTGTCAACTTGATAGAAGTTGTTTGTTGTTTTCCATCACGATAGAATGTGACCTTGATCGTATCATTGATTTGGTGAGAATAGAGGGCGGATTGTAAATCTGCCGTTGACTCGATATCTGTATCATCGATCTTTGTGATGACATCATAACGTTGCAATTTATCTGAAGCAGGCATATTTTCAAGTGTTGAACGAACTAGTACTCCTCCAGAGATTTTTTCAGGAAGTTTTAATTGGCTTAAATCAGAAGTTGAAAGGTTGGATAAATCCATCATTTGGATTCCAAGAGCTGGTCGAACTACTTTTCCTTTTTCTTCTAGTTGCTTGATAATATTGACAACATCATTTGCAGGAATTGCAAATCCCATTCCTTCTACTGAAGTTTGTCCGTTATTTGAAATTTTACTTGAGGTAATCCCAATGACTTGTCCTTGAATATTGATTAATGGACCTCCAGAGTTTCCTGGGTTGATGGCTGCGTCTGTTTGTAGGGCGCGTGTAGAGATATTTTGTCCATTATCGGCTTTCAATTTCACATTGCGGCCTTGGCTGGAAATAATTCCTTGGGTAACAGAATTAGCATAATCTGTTCCAAGAGGGCTACCAATTGCAATTGCAGTCTCACCGACTGTTAATTGGTTTGAATCTCCGAATTCAGCTACTGCCTTTGCTTTATCCGCACTAATACGAACGACTGCAATATCAGAATAGACATCTGACCCAACTACTTCTCCGGGGACTTTATTCCCATCTGCTAAAAGAATATCTACTTTTTTAGCACCATTGATTACATGGGTGTTGGTAACAAGGTAGGCATATTTTCCTTCTTTTTTATAAATGACCCCAGAACCTTCACTAGAAATTTGTGAATCAGAGTTTTCTTCTTTTTCAAATAACCCTTGATTCGAAGAATCAGAATAAGTAATCACAGAAACTACAGCATTTTTCACCTTATCTACGGCCTCACTAGTTGAGGTTGTATTTTTATAAGCTGTTTTAACAGTGGTTGAGTGTACTTGCTTACTTTCAGTATTTGAAGTAGAAGAATGAGAGGTTTGTAAGGTTAAAAAGGTTCCAAGAATCCCACCTAGAAAACCTACAACGAAAATAAGGGTTATGTTTCCAAGTTTTTTCAGTAAATTAGATGAAGATTTCATATTTTCCTCCTAAGGATATCAAATTGTCTAAAGTATAGAAAAACTTTCTTAATTATATCTTAAATAACTAAAGTTATCCACAAATTGTGGATAAGTTGTAGAATTTAGTTGAGAAATGGCTTTAAAAAGGACTTTATAGAATAGATTTCCTTTCTATAGCTGTGGATTATTTGTGGAATTGAAGAATTATGCTACAATAAGGGAATGAAAATTAAATTGATAACCGTTGGAAAATTAAAAGAAAAATACTTAAAA
This sequence comes from Streptococcus sp. HMSC065E03, assembly GCF_001815045.1. Classification (NCBI taxonomy): domain Bacteria; kingdom Bacillati; phylum Bacillota; class Bacilli; order Lactobacillales; family Streptococcaceae; genus Streptococcus; species Streptococcus sp. HMSC065E03. Next base: position 18,114 of record NZ_KV818844.1, read on the forward strand.
GATGGGATCGCGGAGTATATTAAAAGGCTTGGTCGATTTGCAAAAGTAGAACAGGTTGAGTTAGTTGATGAAAAAACTCCAGATCGTGCCAGTCAACTCGAAAATCAACAAATCCTTGAAAAAGAGGGGGAACGAATTCTCTCTAAGATTTCAGATAAGGAATATGTGATTGTATTAGCCATCGAAGGAAAACAATTTCCTTCAGAGAAATTTAGTCAAACGATTGACCAGATTATGACATCTGGTTATTCAAACCTTACTTTTGTTATTGGAGGCAGTCTTGGTCTGTCTCTTGAAGTGAAAAAAAGAGGAAATCTATTAATGAGCTTTGGTCAATTAACTCTTCCTCATCAGTTGATGAAATTAGTGTTGGTGGAACAAATCTATCGTGCTTTCATGATTCAACAAGGGAGTCCTTACCATAAATAACCTTGACGCTCCTTCCTTTTTCTGCTAAAATGAAGTAAGTTCGGTCTCATAGCTCAGCTGGATAGAGCATTCGCCTTCTAAGCGAACGGTCGCAGGTTCGAATCCTGCTGGGATCAAATGAAAGATGCAGCTTTTGCTGCATCTTTTCTTTTATGTAAAAATGTATAAATTTTCATTGTTTATTAATTTTTGTATACTTCACTATAGACAAATAGTAATGGAATGATTTATTAGGCATATTTTAAAAAAGAACCAATAATCCCTATATAGTGCAAAGTGTAGATTATATAAATTGTGTAAAATAGTTTTCATTCATGTAACAAAAACATTAAAAACATTACAATTTTACCTATTCCCTTTAATTTTAGGCTATTTTATATTATAATTTTTTGTATATAAAATTTTATTTTTTTATAATAATACTAAAGTATAATAAAATAGAAAAAACAAAGTGGGAGAATTTGTGTGATTCAGTCATTAATCTTGTCTTTTCTCTTGGGAGGGATCATTGTTCTGACGTTTGCATTAGTGGACGAAAAAATCTATCAGGAACATCAATTTGCATTTATCTTTCTGCTGAGCACCTTTGTTCTTCTTTTTGAAAGTCTCTTAGTATTTTTAGATGTGACTTTATTTTCAAATATTCGACTCTCTGATTTAAATATGCTCTTATGGCCGGTTTATTTATATCCTTATTATCATTATGCCAATCGGACGAATCGCTTGTGCGCCATTTTTTATTCTTTTTTTACTTATTTAGCGGTTGAAGGAACAGCAACTTTTCTGACGATAATTGTCTCTTCAGTATTGGGGGATGCTGTTGTAGCAGCTTACTCGATTGTCTACAATATGTGCATTCGTTTGCTTTCTTTAGGAATCATTTTGAAGTTAATTGACCTATTTGAATTTGATTTCACTCCTTTTTATGAGAAAGAATTTGAAAAATATTTAAAGAGACTCATCTGTGTTTATTTTGCTATATTTGTAGTGATTAATTTTGCTTTATGGATTAGTGAACAAGCGCAATATAAAAATTTTGGGAGTATGTTGGCAACGATTTGTTTTTTCTCTTTTTTAGTCAGCTTATTCCATATGAAAATCGAGCGAGATCAGTATCGTAAAAATTTAGAACTGGAGTATAAAGAATTTTCTGAGCAACAAATGAGTCGGTATATGGCTGAAATTCAAAGTCTCTATTCTATTGTTAGGGGATTTCGTCATGATTTGGGAAATTTAGTTATTTCTATGTCATTAGCTATTGAGGAAGAAAATATTCCAGAAATACAGAGAATCCATAGAGAAGTATTGGAAAAAGGTTATAAAGAGATCAATACAGAAGCATTATCAGGATTCAACTTGGTCAATATCAAAGATTCTGCTTTACGAAGTATTTTGATTCGAGGCTGGTTGGATGCAAGAGATGCTGGGGTGGAAATGACCTTTGAAACGAGTGAACCAATCGAGCAACTACCAGTTGATTTATTAGATATCGTGAGAATCGTTGGGATTCTAGTGACAAACGCTTTGGAAGCTTCAAAAGAAGCAGAAGAAAAGAAAGTTCATATTGCTATTTTCTCTATTTCAAAAATTGTTTACTTAGTGATTCATAATACAACAAATGAAATCACTTTTGATATTAGAAAAATATATGAAGAAGGCTATTCAACAAAAGGAGAAAATAGAGGACTAGGATTAAATAATGTGAGAAAAATCTTAGCAAATTATGGAACGATGTTTTTAGAAACGGAATTGCAAGGAAATCGTTTTTTACAAGTTTTGAAGATTGGAGGATACGAACAAGAATGAAGATTTTTTTATTAGAAGATGAGCTCTCTCAACAGATACGGGTAGAAAAACATATTGCAGAAATTGCTAAGGAATTAGAAATTAAACTTGAAGTGATTTCTACCGGTAAAATTTCGGAATTTGAAAATTATATCCAGCATTCGGATATCCACCAATTATATTTTCTAGATATTCATATCCAAGACAATGAGTATTGTGGGCTGGAAATTGCTCAAAAAATACGAGAAGCAAATCCTTATGCCATTATTGTTTTTATTACTACAAAATCAGAATTTGCTTCGATTACCTATCGTTATAAAGTATCTGCCTTAGATTTTATTGATAAAAATTTGAATGAAGATTTATTTAGATTAAAAATTAAGGAGTGTATTGAGTATCTAACGACTATTCAAATTGGAAATGATGATTTGACAGATTATTTTGAGTATGACTTTAAAGATAAAAAGATAAAAATTCCATTTAAGGATATTCTTTATATTGAAACTGTTGGTTCGGCTTATAAATTAAACTTAGTTGGGAAAAATTTTCAAAAAGAAATTGCGGGAAGTTTATCAGATGTCTTGGAGAAAGATGTGGAGGAGAGATATTTCAGTCCCCATCAATCTTTTATCGTGAATAGAAGTATGATCATTGGAATGGATAAGAAAAAGAAACAGCTACTGTTGAAAGAAGGCTATTCTTGTCCAATCTCAAGAAGCAATATCAAACGTGCCAAAAAATTAATTGAAGAGCAAAATTTAGAATTTAGTGCTTGACAATTAGTTAAATTTTGATATAATGGGATATGTTCTGTTAATGAATATATGGTCCGTTGGTCAAGGGGTTAAGACACCGCCTTTTCACGGCGGTAACACGGGTTCGAATCCCGTACGGACTATATCTCATTCCGCCATAGCTCAGTTGGTAGTAGCGCATGACTGTTAATCATGATGTCGTAGGTTCGAGTCCTACTGGCGGAGCTAGTATAGCACCCATTTGGGTGTTTTTTTTGTTTTGAAAAAGGCTAGGATAATGACTATCCTAGCCTTTTATTTATAAGTGAACGATGGTTAGATTCCTTGGCTTTTTCGTCTTTTTATTTGTCTCCATTCGTAGAGGAAAAAGAGAATGATTCCAACGAAAAAGGCAATGAGTCCTTCAATGAAGCCTTGGGGAACAAATGTTAAGGTGACTGTTCCGGATCCTTTTGAAACACGAACTCCCATCAATCCTTTCTGGATGCGATGAATTTGGATAGGCTTTCCATTTTGTTTAGCTGACCAGCCTTTATCATAAGGGAGTGTAAAAATAAGGGTAGTGTCTCTATTTGCGTTATAGGCTGCTACCAATTTGTTTTTCTTTTTGTGAATAGCAACTTCTTGCTGACGAATGCTAGCGATAGCTTGTGTGTATTGGTCAAGATCCAGAGCAAAAAATTCTGGTGTATCAAAGGAGACTGTCGAATTTTCTGGAAAACTCAAACGAATAGTAACTGTTTCCTCTGTGTCAAAATGGCCAATCGAAAAGAATGGAAAGGCATTATCAATGGTATAGCGTTGGGTCTGTCCATTGTAGCTGATTTCAATATCTTTCCGATCATCGTTTGAAAATTGTAAATTTGGAACATTGACATATAGTTGGCTATGGGCAGGAACCGTTACTTCATATTGAATACTTGCGTAGGATAGATGACTATCTTCTTCAATTTTTGCAGTTTGCAACGAAGATGTAGTATTTTGTGAAGTAGGCGAGAGAATATTTAATTTCTTATAAAATTTATATTTTTCATCTGTGATTTGATGGATGAATCGTGTCTGATTATCCAGTGTCAAATTCGTAAAGGAAGTATTTTTATAAGGTTTTGCTGACAGAAAGGCGATTGGTAAGGCATATTCGTTTTCTGAAAGTGAGACTCCATTTTTGGTTGCAATCTCTTTAAATCCAAATTTTTGAACAGGTTGTTGGCTTAAATTATAGCGAACACCAAATAGACTATCCATTAAAATAGAATTGTTTTGGTATCGAAGATTGAGGTTAGTTCCTTCAGATTTAAATCCTAGTTTGTCCAATGTCGAGCTAGCATCCGTATTTCGTACAGATGAAAATTGAGAAATTCCATTATAACCATACTTCATGCTATCATTGCCCGTTTGTGGATGTAGAATCTCAGTCCGATAATTTGAGTCTGTCTTCTCTCTTACTAAGGATTGGATGGCTTTTAAGTCGCGTTCGTAGGATGACCGAGAAGCAAAGATCCATTCATTCGCAATTCCTTCCATTTGATAATAACTATTTACCGATAATTCAAAAATGGAGAAAAAAAGGATCGAAAGATAGAAAAGTCTAGGCGGTATCTTTTTTAGGATAAATCCTAAACAGACCAAATAGAAAGCAATTAAAAATTCAAAAGTAACAATAAAATTGACAGCATCTAAAAATTTATAGTGACTGCTGTAAAGGACAGTTGCTCCAAATCCTAGAATAAGGAGGAAATTAGCAAGACTAAAACGAATCCAAGTGATCTCCTCTATTCGATTTAGTACTTCTCCTGCCATCAGAATAATCGTCAAAGAAAAGATCCAAGAGTATCGATGAAGAAACATATTTGGCGCGTGCATACCTTGCCAAAGGAGATCTAATAATTGAAAACGAAAACTCAAAATAAGAATGATCAAGAGTATAAAGTAAGAAAGTTTCACGTGAAACTTGATCGACTTTACAAAGAAAAAGGTGATCGCTAATAGAAGTGGAAATAATCCCACGTAGATCATTGGAATTGATCCATATTTAGTAGTGTCAAAACTTCCAATGAAATTTTTCGCAAATACGTCAAGATACCAACTTTTTTCTGTAAAGATACTGTCAACCTTTGAAAAACTTTCTCCATGAGTGCGTAAATCTAAGAAGGTTGGATATAACATCACAAGGCTTGTTATAACTGATAAAAGAGATACAATCACAAAATGAAAGAAGCGTTTTCCAATTCCTTTGATGTCCCATGACAGTTGTGTCAAGTACCATAAAATAAGAAAAATAGACATCATAAACCCAAAATAATAATTTTGGATAAACAAGCTGGTTAAGCTGATAAAGTAGAGAATCTCTCCCTCATTGTAAATGAGTTTTTTGAATCCATAAAGAATTAATGGTGCTAGGATAAAAACATCTAGCCAAGTTTTGATTTCAATTTGGCTGATAGCAAAGCTCATAAGAGCAAATGATGTTGAAAGGGTAAGAACCAGGAATCTAGGAATTTTAGAAAACATTCCATGCAAACTAATATAAGTGCTTAATCCAATAGCTCCAAATTTAAGAAGAGTGATGAGATAAACAGCATCTGGCATGGATTGTGCATTAAAGAAGTAGACAAGAGGAGAAAAGAAACTTCCTAGATAATAGCTACTGAGTGCATAGAAATTAATGCCTAATCCACTTTGGAAACTGTAAAATAGGCTATCTGTCCCATGTAAAATATTTCGAAGTGTGGTATCAAAAATGACATACTGATGATAACCATCTCCTAATAAGGGGGATGTATCACTGTTCCAGTAGATTCCTTGTGAGAGGTAAATAAAGAACATCATGATAGCTGGAATCAGGAAAGAAGATACTATAAAAAGGGATGTTTTTAGCTTTGTTTTATTCATATATTTCTACTGAAAGAGCCTGAAATCATTATTTCAGGGCTCTTTATTTTTATGATTGACTCCAAAGTTCTTTCACTTTTGCTTGAACTTCTTCATTTTCAAGAAACTCATCATAGGTTTCATCAATACGATCGATTACGCCGTTTTTTGAAAGAACGATAATATGGTTGGCGAGTGTTTGAATGAATTCGTGGTCATGGCTAGCAAAGATAATCGATTCTTTAAAATTCTTCAATCCATCATTCAAACTTGAAATAGACTCCAAATCCAAGTGATTGGTTGGATCATCCAGTACAAGAACATTTGACTTGAGGAGCATCAATTTAGACAACATGACACGAACTTTTTCTCCCCCTGACAAGACGTTGACAGACTTGTTAACTTCGTCACCCGAAAAGAGCATCCGTCCTAAGAAACCACGAAGGAAAGTATTGTCATCTTCTTCTTTACTTGCAAATTGACGAAGCCAATCAAGAATACTTTCACCACCTGCAAAATCACGACTGTTGTCTTTTGGTAGATATGATCGACTAGTTGTAACTCCCCACTTGACAGTTCCTTCATATTCAATATCATCCATCAATGCACGGATCAAAGCGGTTGTTTGAATATCGTTCTGTCCGATAAGGGCGGTTTTGTCACCAGGACGTAAGATAAAGCTGATATTGTCAAGGATAGTTTCACCATCAATCTTGACAGAAAGATTTTCAACTGTCAAGAGATCGTTACCAATTTCTCGTTCTGCCTTAAAGTTGATAAATGGGTACTTCCGACTAGATGGAACAATTTCTTCAAGTTCAATCTTGTCAAGCATTTTTTTACGCGAAGTTGCTTGTTTTGATTTTGAAGCGTTGGCTGAGAAACGTGCGACAAACTCTTGCAATTGTTTAATTTTTTCTTCAGCTTTTGCATTTCTATCTGCTTGTAATTTTGCTGCAAGTTCAGAAGATTCTTTCCAGAAATCATAGTTTCCGACGTAAAGTTTAATTTTTCCAAAGTCGAGATCCGCCATATGGGTGCAGACTTTATTCAAAAAGTGGCGGTCATGGGATACAACGATAACCGTATTTTCAAAATCAATCAGAAAATCTTCTAACCAGGTAATGGATTGAATATCCAATCCATTGGTCGGCTCGTCCAAAAGAAGGACATCTGGTTTACCAAAAAGGGCTTTAGCTAAGAGAACTTTCACTTTATCCCCATTGGCTAACTCGCTCATAGTTTGATAATGAAGGTCTTCTGAAATATTTAGATTTTGAAGCAATTGAGATGCTTCACTTTCTGCTTCCCATCCACCAAGTTCGGCAAATTCACCTTCAAGTTCAGCTGCACGGACACCATCTTCATCAGAGAAATCTTCTTTCATGTAGATAGCATCTTTTTCCTTCATAATGTTGTAGAGCTTTTCATTTCCCATAATGACAACATCGATGACCCGCTCGTCTTCGTAGTCAAAGTGATTTTGACGCAAAACAGACAAACGTTCATCAGGGCCAAGAGAAATATGACCAGTTGTTGGTTCAATATCTCCAGCTAAAATTTTTAAAAAGGTTGACTTTCCAGCACCGTTGGCACCGATGAGACCGTATGTATTTCCCTCTGTAAAGTTGATATTGACATCGTCAAACAATTTTCGATCACTAAAACGTAGTGAGACGTCTGATACTGTAAGCAATGATATTCTCCTCTTTCTATAATGTCTTCATTTTACTAGAAAATAGGGGAAAATTCAACTTTTCTACTGTCAATTTGTTTTTACAACTATGTAAACGAAATTGACAGTTTAGTAAAGTGTTAATTCCTTACAAACATAGAGGATAGACTAACATTTTCAACTAGAAAGTGCTATAATGATAGGGATAACGATTAAGGAGAAGAGTATGACAAAACCCATCATTCTGACAGGAGATAGACCGACAGGAAAACTCCATATCGGCCACTATGTTGGTTCTTTAAAAAATCGCGTCTTGTTGCAAAATAAAGACGAGTATAATATGTTTGTTTTCCTAGCAGACCAGCAAGCTTTGACAGACCATGCAAAAGATCCAAAAACGATTGTAGAATCTATTGGTAATGTTGCTTTGGATTATCTGGCAGCTGGACTAGATCCTGAAAAAGTTACGATTTTCATTCAAAGTCAGATTCCTGAATTAGCGGAATTGACAATGTATTACATGAATCTAGTATCTTTGGCGCGACTTGAAAGAAACCCAACTGTAAAAACCGAGATTTCTCAAAAAGGTTTTGGTGAGAGTATTCCAACAGGATTTTTGGTATACCCTATTTCACAAGCAGCCGATATCACAGCATTTAAAGCGAATTTTGTTCCAGTAGGAAATGATCAAAAGCCAATGATTGAACAAACTCGTGAGATTGTTCGTTCCTTTAATCATGCTTATAATACAGATACTTTGGTGGAACCGGAAGGGATTTATCCTGAAAATGAAGCAGCTGGTCGCTTACCTGGTTTAGATGGAAATGCTAAAATGTCTAAATCGTTGAATAATGGCATTTACCTAGCTGATGATGCAGATACTTTAAAGAAAAAAGTGATGAGTATGTATACTGATCCTGATCATATTAAAGTAGAGGATCCAGGAAAAATCGAAGGCAATATGGTATTTCATTACCTGGATGTATTTGGCCGTCCAGAAGATGCAGCTGAAATTGCAGAAATGAAAGAACATTATCAACGTGGTGGACTTGGTGATGTAAAGACCAAACGATATCTTTTAGAAATTTTAGATCGTGAATTAAGACCGATTCGTGAAAGACGACTTGAGTTTGCAAAGGATATGGGTGAGGTCTACTCTATTCTTGAAAAAGGAAGTGAGCGTGCTCGAAATGTAGCTGCTCAAACATTGGATGAAGTAAAATCAGCGATGGGAATTACCTATTTTAAAAAATAAAACGACTTCATTAAAAGCGAACATTTCTTACTGTTCATTGATAATTTACCAATAAATGATTGACAAATTGCCATAGAATGGTATGATATTAACAATAAAAATTCGAGCCTTGCTCAAATAAAAAGAAAAGAGGATCCAGCTAATGTCTAATTGGGACACAAAGTTTTTAAAAAAAGGGTTTACATTCGATGACGTGCTTTTGATTCCAGCAGAAAGTCACGTATTGCCTAATGATGCAGATTTAAGTACACAATTAGCAAGTAATTTACGCTTGAATATCCCAATCATTACTGCTGCCATGGACACAGTGACTGAAAGTCAAATGGCAATTGCCATGGCACGTGCTGGTGGACTTGGTGTTATCCATAAAAACATGTCAATTGAGCAACAGGCAGATGAAGTACGCAAAGTAAAACGCTCTGAAAATGGAGTTATCATTGATCCGTTCTATTTGACTCCGTCTCATACAATTGCAGAAGCAGATGAGTTGATGGGACGATATCGAATCAGTGGTGTTCCTGTTGTTGAAACACTTGAAAATCGTAAATTAGTTGGTATCCTTACAAACCGGGATTTGCGTTTTATTTCTGATTACAATCAACCCATTTCAAATCATATGACGAGTGAAAATTTGGTGACTGCACCGGTTGGAACTGATTTGGAAACAGCTGAACGCATTCTACAAGAGCACCGTATTGAAAAATTACCATTGGTAGATGAAAATGGTCGTCTTTCTGGCTTGATTACAATCAAAGATATTGAAAAAGTTATTGAGTTCCCAAATGCGGCTAAGGATGAATTTGGTCGTTTGCTTGTGGCTGGTGCCGTAGGGGTTACTTCAGATACTTTTGAACGTGCAGAAGCTCTTTTTGAAGCTGGTGCAGACGCAATTGTCATCGATACTGCTCATGGACATTCTGCGGGTGTTCTTCGTAAGATTGCAGAAATTCGTGCCCACTTCCCAGATCGTACCTTGATTGCAGGAAATATTGCAACCGCTGAAGGTGCTCGTGCATTATTTGATGCAGGGGTAGACGTAGTTAAAGTCGGAATTGGTCCAGGATCAATCTGTACAACTCGTGTTGTTGCAGGGGTTGGTGTTCCTCAAGTGACTGCTATTTATGACGCAGCCGCTGTAGCTCGTGAATATGGAAAAACGATCATTGCTGATGGTGGTATCAAGTATTCAGGAGATATTGTCAAAGCACTCGCAGCTGGTGGAAATGCAGTAATGCTTGGTTCAATGCTTGCAGGTACAGATGAAGCACCAGGTGAAACAGAAATCTTCCAAGGTCGTAAGTTTAAAACATACCGTGGTATGGGATCTATTGCAGCAATGAAGAAAGGTTCTAGCGACCGTTACTTCCAAGGATCTGTCAATGAAGCCAATAAATTAGTCCCTGAAGGAATTGAAGGACGCGTTGCTTATAAAGGTTCTGTAGCAGATATGGTCTTCCAAATGATCGGTGGTATTCGTTCAGGTATGGGTTATGTTGGTGCAGCAACCATTCAAGATTTACATGATCATGCACAATTTGTCGAAATGAGTGGCGCCGGATTGAAAGAAAGCCATCCTCATGATGTGCAAATTACAAACGAGGCTCCTAACTACTCGGCACAATAAATTTACACATTTGTAAACAAAAACAACAGCATCTTGACAGTATTGTCAAGATGCTGTTTTGATATGACCGGCTTGAACAGTGAAAATTTTCAACTCTTCAGGCAGTTCTTTTAAATGATCAAGAGTGGTCGTTGTAATAAATGTTTGAATATTATTAGAGATAGTTTCAAGTAGTTGAAGTTGACGATAATTGTCAAGTTCGCTCATGACATCGTCAAGTAATAAAATAGGCTTTTCTCTTGTGATTTCTTCCATCAATTCGATTTCTGCTAATTTTAGAGAGAGAACAACACTTCGATGCTGGCCTTGACTACCAAAGGTAGCATTCATATTATTGATAAAAAATGCCAAATCATCCCTGTGAGGCCCAATACTTGTTGTTTTTCTAAAAATATCCTTCTGACGGTTTTTTTCCAACATAGAGAGAAACTGCTCTTCTATATCATTTCCTTCTTCAGAAAAAACAGTTGACTGATATTGAATAGATAGGTCTTCTTTGTTGTCAGAAAGTCGAGTGTGTTTTTCTTTTGCTTTAGCTTCTAATTTTTTAATAAACTCAAGCCGATGATGGATGACGCGACTTCCAAAACTAGCTAGTTGTGAATCTAAGACCTCCAAAAATGTAGCATCAATTTTTTCTGAATTTTTTAGATAACTATTTCTTTGTTTCAGTACATGGTTGTATTGAGATAAGTCGGATAAATAGAGAGGTTTCATCTGACCTAATTCAATGTCAATAAACTTTCGACGCCCTGCAGGTGATCCTTTGATCAGTTGCAAATCTTCGGGTGCGAAAAGGACAACATTCATATGGCCAATATAGTTCGATAATTTGGCTTGTTTCAAATGATTTACCTTAGTTATCCGACCTTTTGTTGTCAAGGAAATTTCTAATGGAAGGGGACCAGTTTCTCTTTGTAATTGACCAGACACTTTAAAATCGGTGGATTCAAAATAGATGAGATCTCTATCATTTCGTGTTCGATGACTTCTGGTTAAAGCTAGAAAATAAATTGATTCGAGAATATTAGTCTTTCCTTGAGCATTTTGACCTAGGAAAATATTTAATCCAGGATGAAACTCGACTTCTAGTTCTTGATAATTACGAAAATTTTGAATGGATAAGTGTTTTAACCACATTACGAGATACCAGGAAAGCGAATCGCTTTTTCTTTTTTGTTAGACTTTTTCGGTTGTTTCTTTTGTTGTTGATTGAGTTGCTTGACAAGTTTAGCAACACGTTCCTTTTCTTCCTTCTCTTTAAGATGCTCTTCTATTTCTTCTTGAGAAGGTTCAAGAATGGTGATAGTTATGCTCAGTTCAGGAATGTCAATTTGATCATTGACACGAAGTTTACGGCCTCTCCGTTGTTCTGATTCACCATTAACAAAGACTTCTTTTTCTTGAAGAAAGGCTTTGATTGCACCACCACTCTGTATAATACCGAGTTCTTTTAAGATTGCTTGTAATGTAATAAAATCATCAAATAATTTGTAATTCATAGTTCACCTCTTTGCGTGTTATTATACCATATTTTTAGTTTTTCTAGGGTAGAGAATGTTGAGTGATTTGAGGAGCTTTTTCACAGTTTGAATTAGGATTTTAGTGTGATTTCGTGTTATAATGAAAGTTACTATTGAGTAGAACGAGGATGAAAATGGAATTAGTAAAGGGCGTGAATCTTCACTTTCTTCAATCAAAAAAATTTAAAACCAATAAAATTAAGGTCCGTTTTTCATCGCCATTAGATGAAAATACCGTGGCTGCGCGTGTTTTAGTAGCCTGTATGATGGAAACTGCAAATCAAAAATATCCAACTTCACAATTATTCCGTGAAAAATTAGCGAGTCTATACGGGGTAGAATTGTCAACCTCAGTCTCTAAGAGGGGTCGTGTTCATTATGTTGATTTGAATATTTCCTTTGTGCGCGATGACTTTTTGAGCAAGAAAAATGTTCTTACTGATGAGGTTTTAGACATTATAGAAACTATCTTCTTTTCACCTTTGGTAGTAGAAGATCACTTTGACAGTGATACATTTGACGTTGAAAAGAAAAATACGATTTCCGATTTGGAGTCAGAAATTGAAGAGCCTTATTATTATGCACATGGGCAATTGAATCAACTATTTTTTGAAGACGAAACAATCGGGATGTCAAGATTGGGGAAAGTTGATTTAGTGAGACAAGAAACAGCTCAAAGTTCTCTTGAACAGTTTCATCAGATGCTCCAATTAGATAACATTGACTTCTTTTTCATAGGTGACTTTAATGAGGTCGCTATTGTGGATCGAGTGAACCAGTTTGAATTCAAGCCACGTGATAACAATTTGTCTGTCACCTATCAACAACCTTTTACAAATGTTGTAAGAGAAAAGTTAGAGCAAAAACAAAACCAACAATCTATTTTAGAATTAGGTTATCATTTTTCTACCCAGTATGGAGAATCTCTCCATATCCCTCTAGTTGTATTAAATGGGATGCTGGGAGCTTTCTCGCATTCGAGACTTTTTCAAATAATACGTGAGAAAGAAGGCCTTGCTTATACTATCTCAAGCCATTTTGATATTTTTACAGGCTTCATGAGAGTTTTTGCAGGCATTGATAAGGAATCTCGTACCAAAGTAATGACCTTGATTATGAGACAGTTGAATGATTTAAAAAGAGGCAAGTTTACAGAGTCAGAGCTTCAATTGACAAAAGAAATGTTGGTGAATACGACCTTATTAGCACAGGATCGGCAAAATACCTTGATTGAAAGGGAATATTTGAAAACGATCCTAGGAACGAAAGTTCTTTCTCTAGAAGAGTGGTTAGAATCTATCGATAAGGTTAGTAGAGAAGAAATTATTGAAGTAGCAAAAACAATTAATTTACAGTCTGTTTATTTTATGGAAGGAAAGTAGTGTAAAGATTGAAAATTAAAGAAAAATATTATGAATCGGTTGGTGAGCAAGTTTACTTTACACGCTTGTCAAATGGGTTGACTATTCATTTAATTCCCAAAGAAGATTATTATGAAACCTATGGAATAATCACAACTAAGTTTGGCTCAGTGGATACACGAATTCTAGTGAATGGTGATGAAAGGCAATATCCTGCAGGAATTGCACATTTTCTAGAACACAAAGTGTTTGAAGATGAAAATGGTCAAGATTATTTAAAAAAATTCGTTCATTTAGGATCGGAAAGTAATGCCTTTACAAGCTTTACAAAGACAAGTTATCTTTTCTCAACAACTTCAAAAGTCCCTGAAAATATTCAATTGTTATTGGAGATGGTTTCAAATGTTTCCTTTACAGAAAAATCTGTATCTAAGGAAAGAGAAATCATTCAACAAGAAATTGGAATGTACCAAGATAGTCCAGACTATCGATTATTTTTTGGTGCTTTAGAAAATTTATATCCTGGAACACCGTTAGCAGATGATATTGCTGGAACTAGGGAGTCTATTTCTGACATTACAATAGATAATCTCCGTGAAAACTTTGATCTATTCTATCATCCCTCTCAAATGCATTTATTAGTGATCGGAAACTTTGATGTTGATGAAGTATTGCAAGTAGTAAAGAAATATGATCTGACTTCTCCTCGTCCTTCTGTGGAGTTAGAACGTTTTCCTGTAGAAAAAAATGAAGTAAGATTGAATCAATCTTGTAGAATGGAAGTTGCTACTCCTAAGTTGGCAATTGGAATTCGAGGAAATGATATCATTAAGGAAGAGGAAAAATTTCGTTATAAATTGATGTTGAAATTACTGTTTTCGATGATGTTTGGTTGGACTTCGCAACGGTTTCAAAGTTTATATGAAGCTGGGAAGATTGACAACTCATTGACACTTGAAGTCGAGGTTGAGGAATTATTTCATTTCGTTATTTTGACAATGGATACTCAAGAACCGGTGTCCTTATCTCATCAATTTAGGTCAGCGATCAAACAATTTGAAAAGGATCCAGATGTCAATCAGGAACATTTGGATACGATTAAAAGCGAAATGTTTGGTGATTTCTTACAAGGTTTAAATTCGCTTGAGTATAGTGCCACTCAGTTTGAATATTTTTCAGACGGTAGCACTTCTTATGATCTTCCAAAGATTTTACAAGGTATTAGTTTACAAGATATCATCAAATTAGGGCGTCAGTTCATCGACCAGGCTGAGATGGTTGACTATATGATTTTTCAAAAGTAGTAAACAATGTATCAAGAAGGGAAAACATGAAGAAGAGAACGATTGGTCAAGTGTTAAGACTGTCAAGAGTAAATTTACACTTAAGTTTACAGGATGTGTCAAATAAGACAGCCATTGAAATTCCTTATATAGAAGCGTTGGAAAACGATGAGTTTGATCTATTACCGAGTCCCTTTTACGCTCAGATCTATCTTAAAAAGTTAGCGTGGGCTTTGGGATTAGATGAGTCCATCCTATTGACAGCTTTTCGCGAAGGAAAAGAATTGATATTTGATGAAGAAATACTTGTAGATGACGAAGAGCTTCATTCAAGAAAATTAAGACAGAAAGCGAGCGGGTTACCAATCCTGTATTATCTACTAGTTAGTTTTGCCATTCTTGGTTTTGTGATTTATATCGTATATTTTTATGAGTTTACAGCATCTGTAAAATAGATGTAAAGATAGTATATTTTTTGGAGGAAGTATGAAAAAAGAAAATATTCCTAATGCATTGACATTAATTCGGGTTGTGATGATTCCTATTTTTATTGCTATTTTAAGTTTAAGTCATTCTTACTTAGGACATATTGTAGCGGCAGTTATTTTTGCGATTGCTAGTATTACAGATTATTTAGATGGCTTTCTTGCACGAAAATGGAATGTAGTTAGTAATTTTGGTAAATTTGCCGATCCGATGGCAGATAAATTATTGGTCATGTCAGCCTTTATCATGATGATTGAATTAAAAATGGTTCCTGCTTGGATTGCAGCCGTTATCATTTGTCGTGAGTTAGCTGTTACTGGTTTGCGTCTTCTACTTGTTGAGACAGGTGGTACAGTTCTTGCTGCAGCTATGCCTGGAAAAATTAAAACCTTTAGCCAAATGTTTGCCATTATCTTTTTGCTTTGCCATTGGACTCTTCCAGGGCAAGTGTTGCTTTATATTGCATTGATTTTCACAATTTATTCTGGTTACGACTACTTTAAGGGAAGTAGCTATCTCTTTAAAGACACATTTAAATAAATGAAACAGATGATTGAGCTAAAAAATGTATCCTTTCGATACGATAAAACAGTAGAAGAGTATCAAATTGACACGGTTTCGTTTCACGTGAAACAAGGAGAGTGGCTTTCAATTGTTGGACACAATGGTAGTGGGAAATCTACAGTTGTACGTCTGATTGATGGTCTTTTGGAAGCTGAGTCTGGTGAGATTTACGTTGATGGAAAACAACTGACTCGTGAAACTATATGGGAAATCCGTAGTAAAATTGGGATTGTATTTCAGAATCCTGATAACCAATTTGTTGGTGCGACAGTAGAAGATGATGTTGCCTTTGGTTTAGAAAATCAAGGAATTCCACGGGAAGAAATGCTTCAACGTGTGGAGAAGGCTATTGAGCAAGTTGGTATGCTGGAGTTTAAAGATCGCGAACCATCTCGTTTGTCAGGTGGTCAAAAGCAACGGGTGGCTATAGCAGGTATTATCGCCTTGAGACCAACTATTATTATCCTTGATGAAGCAACTAGTATGTTAGATCCAGAAGGTAGAGAGGATCTAATGGCGGTAATGAGAGAACTTCAAAAAAAATTTCAATTAACAATTATCTCCATTACCCATGATTTAACCGAAATTGCCTTAAGTGATCGAACACTCGTGTTTCAAAAGGGAAAACTAGAGTCTTCTATGACGCCGCGGGAATTGTTTTCAAGAAATGACCTCAATGAGATTGGATTAGATAAGCCTTTTAGTAAGCAGGTCCAAGAATCTCTCAGCTCGCATTTTCCGCTAAAGCAGGACTATCTAACAGAAAGTGAGTTATTAGACCAACTATGGGAATCTCTTTAAAGAATGTCTATTATACTTATCAAGAGGGAAGTCCTTTTGAAGGGCAGGCGCTTTCTGATATTAGTTTGGAAATAAAAGATGGATCTTATACAGCCATTATCGGGCATACTGGTAGTGGCAAGTCTACTTTGTTGCAATTACTAAATGGTTTACTGCGTCCGACTAAAGGAACGATTCAATTTGAAGATTTTGTTTTAGATAATCATTCTGAGCCAAAAGAAATGAAGTACCTGAGAAAAAAAGTCGGTTTGGTTTTTCAATTTCCAGAAAGTCAGCTATTTGCGGAAACTGTTCTAGCTGATGTAGCCTTTGGACCACAAAATTTTGGGGTACCTAAGGATAAAGCGGAGGAAATAGCCAAAGAAAAATTAGCGATCGTTGGTTTAGAAGAGTCTATCTATGATAAAAGTCCATTTGAACTATCTGGTGGACAGATGAGACGGGTTGCGATCGCGGGTATTTTAGCTATCGAACCAGAGATTTTAGTATTGGACGAGCCGACAGCAGGGCTAGATCCTGCTGGAAGAAAGGAATTGATGGCGCTGTTTGAGACATTACATAAAAATGGGATGACCCTAGTTCTGGTAACTCATACGATGGATGATGTAGCAAATTTTGCTGATACCGTATTTGCTTTAGAAGCGGGAAAACTTGTCCTAAACGGATCCCCAAGGGAAGTGTTTCAACAGGTTGAGTATTTACAAAAACTTCAATTAGGAGTCCCTCAAATTACGAATTTTGCGCTTCAATTGAAACGAAGAGGACTTCCTCTGGACAGACTACCAATCAAAATTGAGGAACTAAAGGAGCTGTTACTTCATGAATAATATGATTTTAGGAAGGTATATTCCTGGAAACTCCATTATCCACCAACTAGATCCTCGTGGGAAGTTGCTCTCAATGTTTTTATTCATATTTCTTCTGTTTTGGGCAAATAATCTCCAGACAAATGTTCTTCTCTTTGGTTTTATTTTTGTTTTAATGTATCTAACGAGGATTTCGGTTAGTTTTTATATTAAAGGCTTAAAATCAATGATTTTTATCATTGCTTTTACAACTATTTTTCAATTATTTGCGACCTCTCAAGGAACTATTTTGTATCAATGGTGGTTTTTTAAATTAACCGACCAAGGATTGATGCAAGCCGCCATCATATTTTGTAGATTTATTTTAATCATTTTTTATTCGACGATTTTAACCGTGACGACGACACCATTGAGTTTAGCAGATGCTGTTGAAAAGATCCTCACACCACTAAAAATTATTAAGGTTCCGGCCCATGAGATTGGGTTAATGTTATCTATGAGTTTGCGCTTTGTTCCAACCTTAGTAGATGATACGAATCGAATCATGAATGCGCAAAGGGCGCGTGGTGTTGATTTTGGTGAAGGAAATCTATTAAAAAGGATCCGTTCCTTTATTCCAATCCTCATTCCTTTGTTTGCCTCAAGTTTTAAACGCGCAGATGCATTAGCAATTGCGATGGAAGCGAGAGGGTACAAAGGCGGTGAGGGACGAACACGCTATCGGACTCTGCAGTGGGGGGTAAAAGATACCCTAGCATTGCTCGTTATTCTGTGTCTCATGTTGATAGTTTTTTATCTAAAAAATGGATAGAGCTAGTTGTATTGGTTCAAAAATAAGGAAAAAGCGCTATACAAAGCGCTTTTTACATTAAATTCACATATTCTTGTAACATTTGTAATATATTCTACAATAAACTGTAACATTTTGTGTGTATGATAGAATTATGTTCGAAAGGAGAATAGAATTCATGAACAGTAAAAAGTTCCAATGGACAGTCACTTCCCTACTTTCAGCAGCATCACTTTTCATTTCTGGTATTGCTACAGTGAATGCTGAAACTTACGAAGTGAAGTCTGGAGATACTCTATCAAAAATTGCACTAGAAAATAACACTTCAGTAGAAAATATTATTGCATCTAACAATCTGACTAATGAAGATTTGATCTATGCAGGACAAATTATTGAGTTAGGTGAGCGTTCTAAATCTATGATTGATAAAGTTGCTCCACAAGAGCAAGCAAAACCTGCTGAAAGTGCACCTACAGCAACTGCAACAGCACAAACTGCTCAAAAACAAACAACTTATGCAGCAAATGCTGCAGTGACTTCTGCACAATCAACAAATGGTGGAATTGTTCTATCAAATGGGAATACTGCTGGGGAACAAGGATCTTATGCAGCTGCTCGTATGGCTGAAATGACTGGTGTACCTGCTTCTACTTGGGAAGCAATTATTGCCCGTGAATCAAATGGTCAAGTAAATGCAGCAAATGCTTCTGGTGCCAGTGGCTTGTTCCAAACAATGCCAGGTTGGGGTTCAACTGCAACAGTTGATGATCAAATCCAGGCTGCATACAATGCATATAGCTCACAAGGTTTATCAGCTTGGGGTTATTAAAAAATAGGTTTACAATTTGTAAACCTATTTTTTTAATGTCTCAAGAATATCAAGTGGAGAGTGACAAATAAAATCTGGTGAGTAGAGAAGTAGATCTTCAAGATCTCCAAATCCCCAAGTGACGGCCATGGTTTTTATGCCAACTGCTTGACCTCCAATGAGGTCAAATTTTGTGTCTCCAATAATCACTGTCTCCTCTTTTGGAAGGTCATTGATTGACAAGGCGTATCGAATGACATCGGCTTTGTGGATACGATCTGAATTTGATCCATAAATTCCTTTAAAGTATTTATCGATACCTAAATCTTGACACATCTGTAAAGCAACTGGTTCATGTTTTGAAGTAGTTACATAAAGAGGAATGTTTTCGTCTTGTAATGCTTTCAAAGCTTCTACTATCTGAGGAAACAGAGTTGATTTGTATTGACCTTTTTCATGATAATACTGGCGGTAGATAGTTACGGCTTGATCTACTAAAGTTTCAGGAAGGGTAGCTTCAAAACTAGAAATCAAAGGTGGTCCCATAAAACTACGGATAGTTTTGAGATCGGGTTGAGGAACCTTCAAAGTATCGAATGTATGTTGAAAGCTCTCTGTAATTCCCTTGGAACTGTCAACTAATGTTCCATCTAAATCAAAAAATAAGGCTTGCATGCTATTCTCCAAATATCTCTTTTTGTAATCTACGTCCGGTTGGTGTTGCTGCCAATCCTCCTTCAGCTGTTTCTCTAAAGGCAGTCGGAAGACTAGAACCAACTTGGTACATGGCGTCAATCACTTCATCGACAGGAATTTTTGATTCAATGCCTGCTAAAGCCATATCAGCAGCAATGAAGGCATAGCTAGCTCCCATTGCGTTCCGTTTAACACATGGAACTTCCACGAGTCCAGCTACTGGATCACAAATGAGCCCAAGCATGTTTTTGATGACAAAACAGACAGCTTGACTCGCTTGATAAGGAGTTCCTCCAGCAGCTAGTGTCAATGCAGCCGCACTCATAGCTGAAGCAGAACCGACTTCTGCCTGACAACCACCTTCTGCGCCTGAAATAGAAGCATTATTGGCGATCACTAAACCAAAAGCTCCAGCTGTCAGTAGAAAATCTAATTGTTGCTGACGGTTTAACCCTAATTTTTGAGTTGCTGCAGTGAGAACTGCGGGAAGGCAGCCAGCAGATCCTGCAGTGGGTGTTGCGCAGACCAGTCCCATCTTAGCATTGTGTTCGTTGACAGCAATAGCATTCTTCGCTGCAGTTAGGACGGTCAAGTCAGATAACGTTTTTCCTGATTTGATATAGCGATCTAATTTTGCGGCATCCCCACCAGTTAACCCACTACGAGAGTGGTTTTCATTTAACCCTAACTTTACAGAATCAATCATCACTTCTAAATTACGGGTCATTAATCGTAGGACTTCTTCTCGTTCACGACCAGTTAGTTCAAATTCAGTTGCAATCATTAACTCTGCGACGTTTCCTTGGTATTGCGTGCTTGCTTGTTCTACGAGGTCTACAATTGAATAAAACATATGAACTCCTTATTTGAAAAAGTTGACATTATGAAGATGAGGAATTTTACGGATATCTTCGATCGCTGCTTCACAACTCCTTGAGTCAACTTCTATAATCATAATCGCTTTTTCTCCAGCTTTTTCCCGCGTCACATTCATTTGCGCAATGTTAATATCATAGCGAGAAAGAGCTTCTGTCACATGAGCGATCATTCCAGGGACGTCCTGGTGAACAATGATAATGGTTGGAGTATTCATATTTAGCGAGATAGCAAAGCCATTTAACTCAGTAACCTGTATGTTCCCACCACCAATTGAGATTCCAGTGACAGAAATCGTTTTATGATCATTTTTAACAGTAATGGTTGTTGTGTTTGGGTGAGGAGCATTGCTTTCTTTTTGAATAGACCAAACAATCCGAATGCCTCGTTCATGTGCAATTTTTAGACTATCTGGGATTCTAGGATCATCTGTGTCCATTCCTAAGATGCCCGCTACTAAGGCTAAATCTGTTCCATGACCACGATAGGTTTTGGCGAAGGAATTAAATAATTGGAACTCAACTTCTTTTGGTTCCTCTCCAAAGATAGAAGAAACAATTTTACCAATTCGAACAGCACCTGCAGTGTGACTACTGGATGGGCCGATCATCACAGGTCCAATAATATCAAAAACTGATTGGAATTTTAAAGAGTTCATGCTCTGCTCCTTTGTGATCACTTTACTTCATTATATCAGATATGGCTGATGATTTCTTCTATTTTTCCCGAAATATCTGAGAAATCTTAAAGGGGGCTTAAAGCATTTATATTATCCTGGATTTTTAGTATTTCTAACATCTGACTGAAATATTTGACATATAATTTCAATAAATATGAAATATTTCTTGTGTAGTATAGAGGTATACCAATAAAGGAGTACATAATAATGAATAAAAAACAAATGATGAAACGAATGATTGGACTTAGTTTACTTGCAGGACTTTTCCTTCCAATTGTAGCGAATGCAGATTCTTATACTGTAAAATCAGGTGATACTTTATCAGCTATTGCTAAAGAGAAAAACACAACGGTTGATGCGATTGCTAAGAAAAATAAGATTAGTAACGTGAATCTCATCTCAGTTGGTCAAGTTCTTGAGATTGAAGATGCAAATACAACGCAGAAAACCACGGAGCAAGCTCCTGCTAGTAAAACTGATACTACACAAGCAACAACTACTGTCTCTGCTTCAGATGGCTTGAGTGCGGAAGACGCGGCTGCTAAGGAATGGATTGCTCAGAAAGAGTCAAGTGGTAGCTATACAGCACAAAATGGCCAATATTATGGCCGTTACCAATTAACTATCACTTATTTGAATGGTGATTTATCACCTGCAAACCAAGAAAAAGTAGCCAATCAATATGTTGTCAACCGTTATGGATCATGGTCAGCAGCTAAAAATTTCTGGTTGGCAAATGGCTGGTATTAAATTCGTTTAAAAAGAGTTCTTGAATAGGACTCTTTTTAAATTTACAGACTTGTAAACCCATCGATCCTGATCAACAAAAAGAATAGTAAGATGCTTGTTTTCTAATATAAAGCGTGTTAAAATGGTAACTGCTCAAAACGACCTTCAATCGTTGAAGCAAACCACGACCTTCAATCGTGAGAAACGAAAAGATGGGAGAAATCTATGAGTGATAACTCGAAAACACGTGTTGTTGTTGGTATGAGTGGTGGTGTGGATTCATCTGTAACAGCTTTATTATTAAAGCAACAGGGTTACGATGTCATCGGCATCTTCATGAAAAACTGGGACGACACAGACGAAAATGGCGTCTGTACAGCTACAGAAGATTACAAAGATGTAGCAGCGGTTGCAGACCAAATTGGCATTCCTTACTATTCTGTCAACTTTGAGAAAGAATACTGGGATCGTGTCTTTGAATATTTCCTTGCTGAATACCGAGCTGGTCGAACACCAAATCCGGATGTCATGTGTAATAAGGAAATCAAATTTAAGGCCTTTTTAGATTATGCTATGACACTCGGTGCAGATTATGTAGCGACAGGGCACTATGCGCGCGTGGCGCGTGATGAGGATGGCATTGTTCATATGTTACGTGGTGTTGACAACGGGAAGGACCAAACTTATTTCTTAAGCCAGCTGTCACAAGAACAACTTCAAAAAACCATGTTCCCATTGGGACATTTGGAAAAGCCTGAAGTTCGCCGTCTAGCTGAAGAAGCTGGATTAGCAACAGCTAAAAAGAAAGACTCAACTGGAATTTGCTTTATTGGAGAAAAAAATTTCAAAGAGTTTCTAGGGAATTACCTTCCTGCCCAACCAGGTCGAATGATGACCATTGATGGACGAGATATGGGTGAACATGCAGGTTTGATGTATTACACAATCGGTCAACGGGGTGGGCTTGGAATTGGAGGCCAACAAGGTGGAGACAATGCGCCATGGTTTGTAGTTGGTAAAGACCTTAGTCAAAATATTCTTTATGTAGGTCAAGGCTTCTATCATGAAGCATTGATGTCAACAAGTTTACAGGCTAGTCAAGTTCACTTTACACGAGATATGCCAGAAGAGTTTACATTAGAGTGTACAGCTAAGTTCCGCTATCGTCAACCAGATTCTAAGGTAACTGTACACGTTAAAGGTGATAAGGCAGAAGTGATTTTTGCAGAACCTCAACGAGCTATTACACCAGGACAAGCTGTTGTCTTTTACGACGGTGAAGAGTGTCTAGGCGGTGGCTTGATTGACAATGCTTATCGGGATGGAAAAGTTTGTCAGTATATTTAGATTTTCTAGGAGGAACGAAAGTGTTTCAGTTCTTTAAGAAAAAAATAGAGAACACAAAGACTATCTCTGACTATAAGAAACAGTATTTGAGGGAGAAAACGACGGAGTCAATTGAAGCTTTGTTCAAGGAATTGAAGCAATCTAAAGTTTGGGTTCCCTTTAATGCCTCTTTAATGGATGGGAGTGACGAACAAGAAGGTGTTCGTCTAAAACCGGATATTCTACGAAAGGGAGACGACTACTTTTATCCTTGTTTCTTGACGGAACAGGATATTCCTAAAGATTATTACGATCGTTTTTCTTGGCTGCAAATACCTTTTACGGACTGTTTATTTACTGCAGAAAGGATAGGAAAGTTTCCAGTGAGAGGGATTGTTCTAGATGCATTCTCTGATCCAGTTGAGATTGACAAAGGAGTTTTTGAAGCAATCCGTCAATCTTAGTATATTTAAATTGACAAATTTTCTCAATTTGCTACAATAATAAAAGCAATAGAAATGATGGTCAAAGCTCATGGATGTTGCAGGCTTTTTTGTCCTGCACTTCTCAGAGTTTTGACTATTTTTGTGTGATTTCGAAAGGAAGTAAAATGAGGCAACAGGATTTTCGGACGAAAATAGGTTCTACTGTTTTTGGCGTGAGAGCGACTGCTTTGATTGTAAAAGATAATCGCTTGTTCGTCATAGAAGATGAGGACGGCTGTTATACAATCGGAGGTGCTATTCAAGTCAATGAAACTACAGAGGATGCGGTAGTTCGTGAAGTCAAAGAGGAACTTGGTGTTACATCTACAGTAGGTCCGTTAGCTTTCGTGGTTGAAAATCACTTTGAACAAGCTGGAATCCACTATCATAACATTGAATTTCATTATTTGGTGGACTTGCTAGAAGATGCACCTTTGGTCATGCAGGAAGATACAAAGCGATTACCTTGCCGTTGGATTGCTTTAGATGATTTACACACTGTTGACATGAAACCGGCCTTTTTAAAATCAGCCCTACCAGAATGGGACGGAAAATTACGACACATCCATCTTGAGAAATAGGAGAAAAAATGACTTATAATTTTATTGAAGAATACGATATCATTGTAATTGGTGCGGGGCATGCGGGAGTAGAAGCCTCCCTAGCTGCTAGCCGTATGGGTTGTAAGGTCTTACTTGCGACTATTAACATTGAAATGCTGGCTTTTATGCCTTGTAATCCCTCTATTGGTGGTTCTGCTAAGGGGATTGTCGTGCGTGAAGTCGATGCCCTCGGTGGAGAAATGGCGAAGAATATCGACAAGACCTACATCCAAATGAAAATGCTTAATACTGGTAAAGGTCCTGCGGTTCGTGCACTTCGGGCTCAAGCAGACAAAGAACTTTACTCAAAAGAAATGCGGAAAACGGTTGAAAACCAAGAAAATTTAACTCTTCGCCAAACCATGATTGATGAGATTTTGGTGGAGAATGGTAAGGTTGTTGGTGTAAGGACTGCGACTCACCAAGAGTATGGGGCAAAGGCTGTTATTGTCACTACTGGGACAGCTTTACGCGGAGAAATTATCATTGGAGATCTCAAGTATTCGTCAGGACCTAATCATAGTCTAGCTTCTATCAATTTGGCCGATAATCTCAAACAACTAGGATTAGAAATTGGACGTTTCAAAACAGGGACACCACCTCGTGTAAAGGCATCGTCAATTAATTATGACGAAACGGAAATTCAACCTGGAGATGAAGCTCCAAATCATTTTTCTTATACATCGCGTGATGAAGATTATGTAAAGGATCAGGTTTCTTGTTGGTTGACTTATACGAATGGGCATAGCCATGAAATTATCCAGAATAATTTACACCGGGCACCTATGTTTACAGGGGTTGTAAAGGGAGTAGGTCCTCGCTATTGTCCGTCCATTGAGGATAAAATTGTCCGTTTTGCTGACAAAGAACGTCATCAACTATTTTTAGAACCTGAGGGACGAAATACAGAAGAAGTCTATGTTCAAGGACTGTCAACGAGTTTACCAGAGGATGTTCAACGGGATCTCGTCCATTCTATTAAGGGACTTGAGAAGGCAGAAATGATGCGAACGGGTTATGCAATTGAGTATGATATGGTTTTACCTCATCAATTGCGCGCAACTTTGGAAACCAAGAAAATTTCAGGTCTCTTTACAGCTGGCCAAACCAATGGAACGTCTGGCTATGAGGAGGCTGCTGGTCAAGGGATTATTGCAGGGATCAATGCGGCTCTAAAAATCCAAGGAAAACCGGAACTCATTTTGAAACGCAGTGATGGTTATATTGGGGTCATGATCGATGACTTGGTAACAAAGGGAACGATCGAACCGTATCGTTTGTTAACAAGCCGTGCAGAATACCGTCTGATTTTGCGTCATGATAATGCCGATATGCGCTTGACAGAAATGGGACGAGCAATTGGATTGGTAGATGATGAACGTTGGCAACGTTTCGAAACCAAGAAGTATCAGTTTGAAAACGAGATGAAGCGTTTAGATAGCATTAAGTTAAAGCCTGTAAAGGAAACCAATGAGAAGGTTGCTGCAATGGGCTTTAAACCATTGACAGATGCTGTCACTGCTAAAGAATTCTTGCGAAGACCAGAAGTCTCTTACCAAGATGTGGTAGAATTTATCGGTCCTGCAGCTGAAGAACTGGATGATAAAATCATTGAATTGATTGAAACTGAAATTAAATACGAAGGCTATATTTCAAAAGCAATGGACCAAGTCGAAAAAATGAAGCGTATGGAAGAAAAACGAATTCCTGCGAATATTGACTGGGATGATATTGACTCTATTGCAACCGAAGCGCGTCAAAAATTTAAATTAATTAATCCAGAAACGATTGGTCAAGCAAGTCGTATCTCAGGTGTCAATCCAGCGGATATCTCTATTTTAATGGTTTACTTGGAAGGTAAATCTCGTAGTATCTCCAAAAACAAAGCAAACCACTAATCAAATGGGGCTGAGATGATGTTTCAGCCTCAATTTTATGGATTGAAATCTGTTGTTACTATTTACACAGTTGTAAACCTTGTTTACAAAGTAGTGAAGCCGAGGAAGAGCTTTTACAGGTCGATCTTCTCTGTAATATAGAGAGAAACCTCGCTTTTTGCCTCTATTTATGGTATAATTCCGAGAAGAGGTTTATGATGAAAAAATTTCGTTTATCGTTCATCCATTATGTGTTAATTGGTTTTATTTCATTTGCAATTTTAGCAATTTTTTTAAGAATCTTTGGCAAAGGCTATGTAACTCTCATTGCAATTTTTTTAGTCTTAGCTGGATTGATTGCTTTATTTGAATACCAGTTACAAATTTCAGAGTTAGATGAATTAGAACAAATACAATACGTTAACCATCAGGCAGAAAGCGGATTAGCATCCCTCCTTGATAAAATGCCTGTTGGAGTTATCAAAATTAATAAAGAGACAAATGAAGTAGAGTGGTTCAACCCTTATGCTGAATTGATTTTTTCAACAGATGATGGGGACTTTGATGTTGAATCCTTGAAAAAGTTACTCAATACTCTGTTTGAGGATAAAGGTCATTATGTCACTGTAGCCGATAAGAAATATTCTGTTTACTTTGATCAGACGTCTAGTGTTGTTTACTTTTTTGATGTTTCAAGTGAGTATGAAGCAACTGTGGGATTGGTGACAACTCGTCCCGTTATCGGTATTATTTCTGTTGATAACTATGATGATCTAGAAGATGTCATTTCAGACTCTGATATTAGCAATATCAATAGTTTTATTGCCAACTTTGTAGAAGAGTTTACAGCTCATTACCATATGTTTTACAGACGTGTGGGGATGGATCGTTTCTATTTGTTTACAGACTACACGGTCTTAGAACAGTTGATGGAATCAAAATTTTCAGTCATCGATCAATTCCGTGAAGAAGCTAAAAAGCGTGAGCTACCTATTACCTTAAGTATGGGATTCTCTTACGGTGACGGCGAGCATGATGAGATTGGTAAAGTGGCTCTCTTGAACCTAAACCTTGCGGAAGTTCGTGGTGGGGATCAAGCAGTTGTCAAGGAAAATGATGAACAGAAAAACCCTGTTTTCTTTGGTGGGGGAACAGCTTCGGCTGTGAAGCGGACTCGGACTCGCACACGCGCTATGATGACAGCTATTTCGGATAAGATTAAATCCGTTGATCAAGTCTTCATTGTTGGACATAGAAACTTGGATATGGATGCTTTAGGAGCGTCTGTGGGAATGCAGTTTTTCTCTAGCAATATTTTGGCTTCCTCTTATGTGGTCTATGACCCGCATGCAATGGCTAGTGATATTTCAAGGGCAATTGCGAAACTAGAAGAAGAGCAGGTAACGAAAATCCTTCCCCTAGAGGAAGCCATGCAAATGGTGACGGATCGCTCTTTGTTAATTATGGTGGACCATTCTAAGACAGCCTTAACCCTTTCTAAAGAGTTTTATCAGGAATTTCAACAGATTATTGTCATTGACCATCACCGTCGGGATGATGATTTCCCTGAAAATGTTCTGATTACCTATATTGAAAGTGGAGCAAGTAGTGCGAGCGAATTGGTTAGTGAACTGATTCAGTTCCAGAAGTCGAAGAAAAATCGATTGACGAAGATTCAAGCTAGTGTCTTGATGGCTGGGATCATGCTGGATACTAAGAACTTCTCCACACGTGTTACAAGTCGGACCTTTGATGTGGCGAGTTACCTTCGTTCAAGAGGTAGTGATAGTGTAGCCATCCAGGAGATCTCTGCGATTCAGTTTGACGAGTACCGCGAAGTGAACGAACTGATCTTGACTGGTGAAAAGATTTTGCCACATATCATCGTAGCTTGTGCCAATACGACTAAAGCCTATGATTCAGTAACCATTAGTAAGGCTGCTGATAGTATGCTGGCCATGTCTGAGGTGGAAGCAACCTTTGTCATTGCTTGTAATCAAAGTGGAACTGTCTCGATTTCTGCACGTAGTCGAAGCAAAGTCAATGTACAGCGTATCATGGAACAGCTTGGCGGAGGAGGTCATTTCAATTCGGCGGCTTCTCAAATTGAGGGTCAAGATTTGATGAGTATTCGTCAACAATTGATTGAGACTATTGAAAACGAAGTAACTATTGAAAAGGAGAATGTAGAATGAAAGTTATTTTCTTAGCGGATGTAAAAGGTAAAGGTAAGAAAGGCGAAATTAAAGAAGTGCCTACTGGTTATGCACAAAACTTTTTGATCAAGAAAAATCTTGCGAAAGAAGCCAATGCCCAAGCAATCGGTGAACTTCGTGGAAAGCAAAAGTCAGAAGAAAAAGCGCATGCTGAATTGTTAGCAGAAGCGCAAAAGATTAAAGCAAAATTAGAAGAAGAAGCAACTGTTGTTCAATTCACGGAAAAAATTGGGCCAGATGGCCGTACTTTCGGCTCTATTACCAATAAAAAGATTGCAGAAGAGCTTGAGAAACAATTTGGCATTAAAATTGATAAACGTCATATCCAAGTTTCCTCTCCAATTCGTTCAACAGGTTTGATTGACGTCCCTGTAAAAATTTATCAAGATGTTACAGGTGTGATTAATATTCGTGTAAACGAAGGGTAAACACGATCGATAGAAAGGTTTTTTATGGCTGAGATAGAGGAATTACGAACACAACCTCAGGATATCCAAGCGGAGCAATCAGTGTTGGGAGCCATCTTTATTGATGAGGGGAAATTGGTCTTTGTTCGTGAATATATCGAGCCTGGCGATTTCTTTAAGTACTCGCACCGTTTGATTTTTAAAGCCATGATCGATCTAGCTGACCGCGGGGATGCGATTGATGCGACGACTGTTCGAAATATTTTAGATAGTCAGGGGGATCTCCAAAATATTGGTGGTCTCTCCTATTTGGTAGAAGTCATTAATTCGGTACCAACTTCAGCTAACGCGGAGTATTACGCGAAAATTGTTGCCGAAAAAGCTGTCTTACGTCGATTGATCTCTCGATTAACGGAAAGTATTAATCAAGCTTATGATGGTGCAAGTCCTTCAGATGAAATCATTGCGGGTGCTGAAAAAGCTCTGATTGATGTTAGTGAAAACGCAAATCGTAGTGGATTTAAAAATATTCGAGACATCTTGAATATAAATTTTGGTAGCTTGGAAGCCCGCTCGCTTCAAACCTCTGATATTACGGGTATTGCGACAGGCTATCGCGATTTGGACCATATGACGACAGGGCTACATGAGGAAGAATTGATTATTTTAGCGGCTCGTCCTGCAGTAGGGAAAACAGCCTTTGCTCTAAATATTGCTCAAAATATCGGGACAAAGTTGGATAAGACAGTGGCTATTTTCTCATTAGAAATGGGTGCTGAAAGTTTGGTTGACCGGATGTTAGCAGCTGAAGGCTTGATTGAATCCCATTCGATTCGTACAGGTCAATTGACGGATGAAGAGTGGCGGAAATATGCCATTGCTCAAGGAAATTTGGCCAATGCGAGTATTTACATCGATGATACCCCAGGAATTCGGATCACTGAGATTCGTTCGAGAGCAAGAAAATTAGCGCAGGAAACAGGCAATCTCGGTCTTATTCTGATTGACTACCTGCAGCTGATTACAGGGACTGGAAGAGAAAACCGTCAACAGGAAGTTTCAGAAATTTCTCGTCAGTTAAAGATTTTGGCAAAGGAACTAAAAGTTCCCGTTATTGCTTTGAGTCAGCTATCACGTGGTGTGGAACAGCGCCAAGACAAACGTCCTGTTCTTTCTGATATTCGTGAATCTGGATCGATTGAGCAGGATGCGGATATTGTTGCTTTCTTGTACCGTGATGATTATTATGATCGAGCTGGTGAAGAGGAAGAAGATGGAATGCCCAATAATACGGTTGAAGTGATTATTGAGAAAAACCGTTCAGGTGCGCGTGGGACAGTCGAATTAATATTCCAAAAGGAATACAATAAATTCTCAAGTATTTCAAAGAGAGAGGATCAATAAGATGAGTGATGCATTTACAGATGTTGCAAAAATGAAAAAAATTAAAGAAGAAATCAAGGCCCATGAAGGACAAGTGGTTGAAATGACGCTTGAAAATGGACGGAAACGTCAAAAAAATAAATTTGGACGCTTGATTGAGGTCTATCCTTCTTTATTTATTATCGAGTATACGAACGACAATAGCTTACCAGGTGAACCGGCCAATACCTACGTGGAGTCTTACACCTATTCAGATATTTTGACAGAGAAGAATTTAATTCGTTATTTGGATTAATTTCTTGCTTTTATCGCCTAAATCAGTTATTATAATAAATACATATGGGAGTCTGTGTACAGTCTGAGAGGAAGTGTAAGCTTCGACCGCACCTGATCTGGGTAATGCCAGCGTAGGAAACAAATGAAATGTATTTTTCGTTATGAGTGACCTTGTGCAATCCGTCTCCTATTTTGGAGGCGTTTTTTATTTGTGAGAAAGGAGGTTACGATGTCTCTTGTAAAAAGATATTCAAAACAATTGATAGGATTTGCAGGTTTTAGCAGCCTTCTTGTCTTATGGCAGTTAGCAGGATTTTTAAATATCCTCCCCAAATTTGTATTACCAACGCCACTTGAAATTGGGAATGCCTTTGTACGAGATCGAGCTCTCCTGATTCATCACAGTTTGTCTACCCTTCAAGTGGCCTTGATCGGACTTGTTATAGGCGTTCTTCTTGCTGCTGGCTTTGCGATTCTCATGGATAGTTTTCAATGGGTGAATGATCTGGTCTATCCTTTTATGGTTGTTATTCAAACCATTCCGACGATTGCCTTGGCCCCTATCCTGGTTCTTTGGTTTGGTTATGGTATGCTTCCAAAACTGGTTTTGATCATTATTACGGTGGTATTTCCCATCGTAGTCAGTCTGTTAGATGGTTTTCGGCATTGCGATCAAGATATTCTGAGATTGTTTCAGATTATGCAAGCCAATCGCTTTCAGACTTTAGTCCATTATAAAATTCCTGCAGCGCTTCCTTATTTTTTCGCAGGTTTACGTGTGAGTGTTTCCTATGCTTTTATCAGTACGGTCGTTTCAGAATGGTTAGGAGGTTTTGATGGATTGGGGGTCTATATGATCCAATCGAAGAAGTTATTTCAGTATGATACGATGTTTGCGATCATTGTATTGATTTCTGCTATTAGTTTACTCGGTATGTTTCTCGTTGACCAATTAGAAAAAAACATTCTAAAATGGAAAAAGGATTGACAAACTTGTAAATGGTGTAAAAATTAAATTGACAAAAATGTAAAAGAGGTATAGCTAATGAAAAAGTCAATAGGTTTATTTTTCTCAATAATATTGGGATTTGTTTTCTTGAGTGCTTGTCAAAATTCTGTCAAGCAATCGTCAAGCGATTTGAAAAAGATTGATTTTATTCTAGATTGGACCCCGAATACCAATCATACGGGTCTCTATGTAGCTAAGGAAAAAGGGTACTTTAAAGATGCAGGACTGGATGTAGATATAAAACTTCCTCCGGAAGACAGTAGTTCTGATTTGATTATCAATGGGAAAGCTCCATTTGGAATTTATTTCCAAGATTCTATGGCCAAGAAATTGGATAAAGGTGCGGGTATTACCGCTGTTGCAGCTATTGTTGAACACAATACGTCAGGGATTATTTCAAGAAAAGATGCAGCGATCACAAGTCCAAAAGATTTGGTTGGTAAGCGGTATGGTACCTGGAATGATCCGATTGAGTTGGAAATGATCAAATCGATGATGAAAAAAGAAGGTGCTGATTTTAATCAAGTAAAATTGGTTCCAAATAGTGATTCAAATTCCATTACTCCGATTGAAAATAAGGTCTTTGATGCTGCTTGGATTTATCACGGTTGGGATGGAATTTTGGCTGAGCAAAAGGGAATGAAGACCAATTTCTTCTATATGAAAGATTTTGTTCCTGCATTTGACTACTATTCGCCTGTTATTATTGCTAACAATGACTATTTGAAGTCTCATAAAGAGGAAGCAAAAAAATTCATTCAAGCGGTGAAAAAAGGCTACCAATATGCTATAGAGCATCCGGAAGAAGCAGCGGATATCTTGATTAAACAGGCCCCTGCCTTGGCTAACCAGCGTGATTTTGTTCTAGCTGCCCAAAAATATCTTTCCAGTCAATATGCTTCAGACAAGGACAAGTGGGGGCAGTTTGATCCTAAGCGATGGAATGCTTTTTATGCTTGGGCAAAAGAGCAAGGATTGGTTTCAAATGACTTAGAAGACAAAGGTTTCACAAATGAATTGGTAGGTGACTGATATTTTAACCGTAAAAGATGTAAGTTTCTCTTTTGGAGATAAAGCAGTTTTAAACAATGTATCACTAGAAGTGCAAAAAGGAGAAATTGTCTCTATTCTAGGTCCGAGTGGGGTAGGGAAATCAACCTTGTTTAATTTAATTGCTGGGATCCTTCCCTTACAAAAGGGTACCATAGAAGTAGATAATGCTCCGATCTCCTTTGGGAAAGTCAGCTATATGCTACAAAAGGATCTTTTGTTGGAACATAAGACAGTATTGGGAAATATTATTCTGCCCCTTTTATTAAAAAAGATTTCTAAGGAAGAGGCGACATCTACCGCTCTAAAATTGTTAGATGAATTTAAATTGGGAAGTATCGCCAACCTTTATCCTAATGCGCTGAGTGGGGGGATGCGGCAACGGGTGGCGCTATTGAGAACCTATCTTCTGGGTCATTCTGTCTTCCTATTAGATGAAGCTTTTAGTGCCTTAGATGAATTGACAAGGCAGGACCTTTATCACTGGTATCTAGACAGTAAGGAACGTCTTGGTCTCACCACTCTGGTGATCACTCATAGTATCGAAGAAGCTTTGACATTGAGTGATCGGGTCTATATCTTGAATCATAATCCCGGTGAAATTATTGCAGATCTTCCTTTAAAATGGGATCTAGCAACGGATAGGGACTGGCAACAATTGCAATATAAAAAACGAATCATAGAATTGTTAGCTGAATTTCATTGAAATTGTTTTGAAGGACTTTACAAAGTTTCTATTCCGTGATAGAATAGAATTTGTGCGAAATGACAGCAGGACAAAATGAAGCTCGTCAACAGGAAGTCAGCTAGAAAAGTAACCTTTGCTGTTTGGGCGAAGGCTTTCTGAACGAATCAGGTTTGTCTAAAACGTTATTTCCTACAAAAATTATTTTTATAGGAGGACATTTTAAATGTCACGTTATACAGGACCATCTTGGAAACAATCTCGCCGTCTTGGCTTGTCACTTACAGGTACAGGTAAAGAATTGGCACGTCGTAACTACGTACCAGGTCAACACGGACCAAACAACCGTTCAAAATTGTCAGAATACGGTTTGCAATTAGCTGAGAAACAAAAACTTCGTTTCTCTTACGGACTTGGTGAAAAACAATTCCGTAACTTGTTCGTACAAGCTACTAAAGTTAAAGAAGGAACTGTCGGTTTCAACTTCATGCTTCTTTTGGAACGTCGTTTGGATAACGTTGTTTACCGTCTTGGACTTGCGACTACTCGTCGTCAAGCTCGTCAATTCGTTAACCACGGTCACATCCTTGTTGACGGAAAACGCGTTGATATCCCTTCATACCGTGTAACTCCAGGTCAAGTGATCTCAGTTCGCGAAAAATCAGCTAAAGTTCCAGCTATCCTTGAAGCTGTTGAAGCTACAGTTGGACGTCCAGCATTTGTATCATTCGATGCTGACAAACTTGAAGGTTCATTGACTCGCCTTCCAGAACGCGATGAAATCAACCCAGAAATCAACGAAGCACTTGTCGTTGAATTCTACAACAAAATGCTTTAATTTTAAGATATACCTTACAGAAAGCCTACAACAGTGGGCTTTTTGTTTTGTCTTAAAGGGTTGATTTCTGGGTTTGTTCAGTTACAAATTTTCTAAAGCTGTTTCATTAAATGAGACAGTTTTTTGTTTTCTTAAAACCTAAACCTGCTAATAAAAAAACTCCTGATCTAGATCGATCAGGAGAGACTGTTACCGTAACATTTTCATTAAAAATTCAGCCATTTGTTGAGGGCTTTCTTTTTTTCCGCGAGAAACCCACATTTGACAGACTCCGAAGAAGGCATTGGTCAGATAGACAGAACTGTAGACTCTTTCAATATCTGTTAATGATTTATGACTATAGCGCTCTTGCAAACTATCAACCAGAAGAATCTGTAATTTATGTCGTAAGAAGGTCTGGATTTCCTTGGTTCCATTCTCTGTCAGAAGAACCGCGAAGAGTGGCTCCTTGGTTAGAAATTCGAACACTTCTGTAATCGCTTGGCGCTTGTCATCTTGGTGTTTATCAAAGATATATTCAAGCTTGTGAAAGAGTGCTTGTTGGTAGCGCTCGATCATGTCATACTTGTCTCGATAGTGGGTATAAAAGCTAGAGCGACTAATGCCGGATTCTTGTGCTAACTCAACCGTCGTGATTTGGTCGAATGATTCCTTTTCGAGTAGTCGAACCATCGCCTCCTCGATATTTCGTTTTGTTTTTAATCGTTTATTGCTCTCAGTCATCTGTTAATCCTTTTTGCACAAAATTGTACACAGTGTCTAAAAAATAAGATTTTCTACTTGTGAAAATTTCTAGAAACTGTATAATCTATTATATCAGAAATTTAGACA
The DNA here is from genome assembly GCF_001815045.1 of Streptococcus sp. HMSC065E03. Taxonomy (NCBI): domain Bacteria; kingdom Bacillati; phylum Bacillota; class Bacilli; order Lactobacillales; family Streptococcaceae; genus Streptococcus; species Streptococcus sp. HMSC065E03. The sequence continues at coordinate 52,895 of NZ_KV818844.1, forward strand.
ATGTGTATAAAAAGGAGACAAAAAATATGATGAAAGAATGGAAGGCTATTCTTAAAAAGCCAACATTTATCATTGTCATGATTGGAGTTGCTTTGATTCCAGCTCTTTATAATATTATTTTTCTATCTTCCATGTGGGATCCATATGGCCAGGTTTCGGATCTTCCTGTAGCGGTTGTCAATAAGGATCAATCTGCTACATATAATGGACAAAAAATGGAAATCGGGAAAGACATGGTGTCCAATTTGAAGGACAATGACTCACTTGATTTTCATTTTGTAGATGAGAAAGCTGCGAAAGATGGCCTTAAAAATGGCGATTATTATATGATTGTAACCCTGCCTGAGGATCTTTCAAAAAAAGCTAGCTCCATCTTAACCAATCATCCGGAACAGATGACCATTGATTACCAAACGTCCAGTGGTCATAGTTTTATCGCAGGGAAAATGAGCGACACTGCGATGACAAAAATGAAGCAGTCAGTGGCTGAAAAAGTGACCAATACTTATACAACAGCTTTATTTTTCAAAATGGGATCGCTTAAATCTGGTATGGGGACAGCGGCAGATGGAAGTGCTAAATTAGCAGATGGTGCAAGTAAATTGGAAGATGGTGGTCAAACACTATCTACTAATTTGAATACATTGGCTCGTTCAAGTTTAGCATTTTCAGATGGTGCAACTACTCTTCGTACAGGTCTAGCAGCCTATACAGATGGTGTTGGTCAATTAGGAAATGGTCTCAATCAAATGGCTGGTCAACTTCCAAACTTGGTATCTGGTGTCAATCAATTAAATAATGGGTTTGGTACTTTTAATACAGGCTTGATGGCTTACGCTACCGGAGTGGATCGATTAGGAAATGGTCTCAATCAAATGGCGAGTCAAACCCCTCAGTTGGCTTCAGGAGTTGGTCAATTAACCAGCGGTATGGGGACCCTCAATGATGGTCTTGGGAATTATACCAATGGCGTGCGTCAATTGAATTCGGGCCTATCTAACTTTTCAAATGGTTTAGCAACCTATACAAATGGAGTCGCTACTTTATCAGAAGGAGCGGGTCAATTAAGTAGTCAATCTGCTACCCTTCGAAATGGGGTTTCTCAATTAGAATCAGGTATTCAAACATTATCAAGCCAGCTACAAGCTTCTACAAGTCAATCTGCTCAGATTGATCAATTGGCAGCTGGTTTAAACCAATTAAATGCAGCGATTCAAAATGCTACAGTAGATACCAGTCAACTTTCGTCTGGATTGACGAGTATTGCGAATTCAGCTCAATCAATCCTTGCTTCAGCCCAAGCGGATCGTGCAAATGCCCTTGCAAGTGTGCAAGGAACAGCAGCCTATCAAGCAATGACAGCTGACCAACAAGCGGAAATCAATGCGGCAATCTCATCGAGCCCAAGCTCGAGTGAAACGGCGGCTCAAGGAATCTTGACTACGATTCAAACGATCCAAGGTAGTTTGAATACAGGAAATAGCTTGACACAACTGCAAACGGCAGCCAATCAAGTTTTACCGACAGCTTCTTCTACCTTGACAGACTTGTCAAGTGGCTTGTCTAAGATCCAATCCGCAGTTAGTGGTCAATTGTTGCCAGCTAGTCAAACCATCAGTCAAGGGATCAGCGCTTATACAGCTGGTGTCGATAAAATCGCTAATGGAGCAACCCAACTTCAGACGAATAGCAGTACTTTAACAAATGGGGCTAGTCAGTTAGCAGCAGGTGTTGGTCAACTAGATAGTAAATCATCAGAATTACTTGCAGGAAGCAATCAATTGGCTTCTGGTCTAGGTGAGTTAAATGGGAAGATGCCTGCCTTGACATCAGGTATGAATCAACTGGCTTCAGGAGCGACCCAATTAACAGGTAAGTCGGGTGAATTGGTTGCTGGTGCTGGAAAATTAGCTGACGGTGTAGGACAATTGAACAGCAAGACTCCAGAGTTGGCAGGTGGTGTCAACAAACTTGTCACTGGTGTCAATCAGTTGACAGAAAAATCAGGTCAATTGGTGACTGGTGCTGATAAACTAGCCGACGGTGCAAATCAAATCTCAGATGGGTCCAGCAAATTAGCAGCAGGTGGCCAAACATTGACAAATGGTTTAGGTGAATTAGCAACAGGAAGCCAAACCTTGAGTCAAGGATTAAACGATGCTAAGGGACAATTGAATGTGGCTACAACTGAAAAAGAAAACGCTAAAACCTTAGCAGATCCTGTCACTTTGTCTAAAACAGACCATGACAATACCCCTGTGAATGGTGTCGGAATGGCTCCTTATATGATCTCGGTAGCTCTCTTTGTTTGTGCCTTGTCAACCAACATGATCTTTGCAAAACTACCATCCGGCAGTCATCCTGAAAGTCGCTGGGCATGGTTTAAATCTCGCTTTGAGGTCAACGGAACGATTGCGGTGATTGCAGGAGTCTTGGTCTATGGTGCCGTTCACTTGATTGGTTTATCAGCTAATCATGAGATGGCTACTCTCTTCCTTTGTGTGATTGGTAGTGTGGCCTTCATGTCTATCGTGACTGCTTTGACAACATGGCAAAGAAAGATCGGTGCTTTCCTTTCCTTGATCCTCTTGCTCTTGCAATTGGCTTCTAGTGCAGGAACCTATCCTCTTGCTTTGACAAATGGCTTTTTCCAAGCCATTCATCCATTCTTGCCAATGAGTTATACCGTTTCTGGTCTTCGTCAAACGATTTCGATGACAGGAGAAATTGGAAATCAAGTGGCCTTCCTTCTGATGACTATTGTCCTTTTTGCAGGACTCGGAATGTGGTTCTATAATCCAAAAAAATATGAAGAGGACTAATCTTCAGGAACTCCCAACAGAATGTGTTGGGAGTTTTTTGTTTCATGTGAAACAAAAATTCTCGCTTGTTTAAGCGAGAATGTTTATTATTTAAAGAAGACGACATCAGGATTTGGAGTAATATAGAGAAGTTGGTCGTTTTCAAAGACCAGTTGGATGGTGTTGTTTTTATAGGTGTAAATGGTATAGTCTACTCCGGATTTAGAAGCTTGTTTGAGATCAACAGCTCCCATCAAAAAGGCGTGAGCTTGTTCCCCTGTGATTTTCCCCTCGTGGTAGAGCCCTTTAATATTTTCTAATTCGGTATTTTCAAAAGATTCAGCAATATAAGCAGGGTCTGTTATTTGTTTCTCTGGATTCCCAAGGATCTTTTGGACAAGGGCAGTGGTATATCCTTCATAATCCGGCGTCTGTGCAAAAATTTTATCGTCATTTCTAGAGTAGGCTACTTTTAAGTTCCCTGTTGCATAAATTTTATCTTTGGGTGCTTCTTGAGCATTTCTAGGGAGTCCTTCGGTTGTGACGATGTCAGAAGTGGTTTCCGTAGTAGTTGAGGGAGAGCTAGAGGAGTTGCTTGAGCTATTTGAACTGGTTGAGCGACTCGGGAGGCTAGAACGACTCGAGCTACTTTTTTTAAAGGTTTTCTTTTTTGAGCTGGTAGCAGTGGGTACTTTTTTAAAGTTGATCTTAAGATCCGGCACACAGGCTGATAGAAAAAGAAGAGACAGCAAGAGTGTGAACAAAAGAGGGAGTGTCTGTTTTTTCATCATGTTCCTTTCGATAAGCTAATTGATTTTCTATTCTATCATAAAAAAGGCAACAAAAAAAGGTCAGGAAGAAATCCTGCCTTTATTTGTTATTATTAATGACCACCGCCTTGAGGTCTGCCACCACCTGGAGCCCCACCGCCTCCAGGCATGGAGTTGACAATTTCCGTTTGTTTTTCACCGTTGATATAGATGTCTCCGCCAGTGTAGGTAGCAGTACCATCAAAGTCGAATCCAGATTGTCCCGTTAATTTAATGGTTCCTCCGGTAACAGTGATATTTCCATTCGAATCAATTGGATCGGTATCGCCTTGGCCAACTTCAACGTTGAGTGTTCCACCATTCATGGTGAAGAAAATTTCATCTTGGTTGGCATTAGCATTGGCCGCATTGACACCGTCATCGGTTGCATAGATGGTGATATCTCCACCGTTGATGGTGATTGATTTTCCTTCGAGACCTTCGACAGACTCTGTCACCTCATAGGTTCCGCTATCGATGATCAGATCACCAGAAGCATGGATTCCATCGTCTCCTGCAGTGATGGTCATTTTGTTATCTGAAAGGTACATGGTTCCGACCGAAGTATCTTCATCATTATCCACCTTGACTGCATCTTCATCTGCATCGATGGTCATGGTCGTACCAGTGATATTGAGTTCGTCATTGACGTTGAAGGCATCTCCTACAGCCGTGATCTTATAGGTTCCACCTGTGATATGGAGAGTGTCATTGGCCTTGATACCGTTGTTCTTCTTAGCGTCAATGTTGAGCGTACCTGAACCATTGATGGTGAGGTCGCCTTTAGAGAAGATCACTGCATCGGCATCTTCATCATTATTTGAACTTGAATCAGATAAGGTATTGGTCGTGCCCTCTGCTAAAGTCAGGTAGACATGCCCTGCTTTCGTAGCAGAAATTGGCGCGTTGGTGTTGGTCATGGTAACGCCTTTCAAGACGATGTGAACATCGTCTGAGTCACCCGCTTCGACCTTGATTTGAACCCCATCGGATTCACCAGAGATGACATAGGTTCCAGCCTTTGAGATGGTCACAGTTGATCCAGATACAGCTACGCCGTCACCTGATACACTTGCAGACGAACCAGATAGTTTTACAGTAGAGGCTTTGCTTTCATCATAAGAGCTGTCCTTGTCCTTATCTGTAAAATAGTTGGAATTGTTTGTTTTATTTTTTGAAGTAGAAGTAGCGGTTGTTTGTGCAGTATTGCTTTTTGTAGCTGATTGAGATGATGCTTGAGTACAAGCTGTCAGTAAGGTGAGGGTCGCGGCCCCCGTTAATAAAAATTTCCATTTGTTTGATTTCATGAGCTTTTCCTCTCGTTCAATTGATATGCTCCTAGTCTAAAGTTGCTAGCTGAAAGTTTCCTAAAGTTTTTCTGAAAGGAACCTTAACTTTAGTTTTCTTTAAGTTTGGCTTAATGACCAGTTAAGAAAGTCCCATTAAACTAGAAAGCACGTAAGTCGTATTCATACTTACTGAAGGTTAGAAACAATAGATCCCCCTTAAAGGAGAAGAAACATGAAAAAAACAATTGAGACAAGTTTCAAACGAATCGAAACAAAATATATCGTCGCAAAAGATGACGTGAAGGACTTGATCAAAGACTTAAAAGAATACGTCGTAGAAGATGATTACCCAACTTCAACCATTTCAAACATTTATTTTGATACGGAAAATTTTGATGTCATTCAAGATGCTCTTGCCAAACAACACCGCCGTGAAAAAATTCGGATGCGGACTTATATAGAAAAACCTCAAGCAGACAGTCCAGTATTTCTAGAGGTGAAGTCAAAAGATGAAGAAGGAATTGGCCATAAATTCCGTCTAGTCGCCACTTCGCAAGCCATTATCAACTTGATCACAGATGGGAAAGTAGATCATCAGATACAAGATCCAGACTTAGTGCAAGAGATTCAGAGATTGCGCAAACGTTATGGTCATCGATTGGAACCACGGATGTTCATTTACTATGATCGTTTGTCTCTCAAAGAAAAGAAATCCATTCAGGGTTATCCTTATCAGAAGATTCGCGTGACAATCGATCAAAACCTAGTCTTTCGAGACCAGGCTGTTAGCCTTTTTGATGGGAAGAAAGGAGAACCTCTACTAGAGGATGACTTCGTGATCATGGAAATTAAAGCTCCTGGCCAAGAACCTAAATGGCTAAAGGATATTTTAGAGAAGTATGGTTTGGTGAAACAGAAATTTTCAAAATATAGCTGTGCTTATCATAAATCACAAGGCTTGGATTATGCCCCAAGACCAATTCAAGAAACGGTAGGTGCTGCCTATGTCTAATCTATTTGATTCTATTTTTAAAAATGCCACAGCAACGGTGGATCCCTTGCGCTTGCTGCTGGCCCTTTTGGTCAGCCTCTTTCTAGGGCTGGCCCTATCTTGGACCTATAAATACCGAACACTTTACACTCGAGAGTTTGTCATTAGTTTGACCTTGCTTCCTTGTATGATGACCTTAGTGATCTTTTTGGTCAATGGAAGTTTGGGAACCTCGATTGCAGTGGCAGGGACCTTTAGTTTGATCCGTTTTCGTTCGGCTACGAGTGGTTCTCGAGAGTTGATTGCCATTTTCTTAGCTATGATTATAGGACTGGCAGCTGGATCTGGCTATCTTTTATTGGCCATTTTAACAACCCTCTCTTTACTAGGGGTGTGGCTGGTATTGGAGAACAAACAGAGTAAGGCAGACCATCAACGGCGCCGTCATTTGACCATAACTGTCTCAAAACAAGATTCTGTTGCAGAACAAATCAGCCAGTTGTTGGACCAAAGTTGTTCAGAAATTGACTTTATTTCTGTCACAACGGCCCAAGCTGGAGAACAACTGACCTTGAACTATGAAGTAAATATGAAATCGAACATCGATGATTTTGGCCTTGCTAATCTATTGATTAGCGAGATTGAAAATTGTGATGTCGCTCTGACAAAGAAAGCGAAGAAAAGAAAGAATTTATAACTGCTATCCTACTTTAGGATAGTTTTTTAGGGTTTTAAGAACTTTTTAAGAAAAAGTGGTATACTGTTTCTAAAAAATGGAAGGAATCCTTTATGAAAAAGACTGCTATTTTTGAAGATGTCGTCTCTATTATGACCCATGATTCATCTACCAGCAAGGATCGAAAAGGATGCGATCCAGAGCCTTTTCGAGAAAACATTACAGATGATATGACAGATGATGCCTTTCTCTATCAAGTTAAGGCTTACCTAGCTAGTTTTGGGGTGATCGGGCATGTTTCCTTTCGAGATAAAAAGGCCAGTCAAAAAGGGTTTCTTTTGAGAATAAATGGACAGAAACTGTATGTTGAGGAAGCTAATGAAGATACGGGTCTTCAAGTAGGAGATCAAATCCTAGCTCTGGATGGAAGTGACTTGGATCAGATAGCTTCTCTTCATAAAGACTATTTTATCAGCAAGACCCCTGAAAGACACTACCGAGAATGGGCAGATTTGGTCTCTCAGTCAACGAGTGTCACCCTGCTTCGAGAAGGGATAGAAAAGACCATTAAAGTAGTACCCAGTCGAGAACCGATCCAGGATCAGATTTTTTGGAAACGATTAGACGATGAGATTCTTTATCTTCGTCTGGATAACTTTATGGATGAAGGATCTTTGGGTCGTTTATACCAAGAGTGTTTACCGACGATGACGGAAGTCAAGTTTCTTATCATTGATGTCCGACGCAACAGTGGAGGGACGGATTCTTTATATTTCCCTCTATTACATCTAGCCTTAGAGAAGGATCAGGGCTATGATTCGCTTGACTGGGATGATGATGGCATGGAAATTCTCTACACAGAGCGCAATGTTGACCTGCGCTTGAAAGACTTTGAGGACTGGATGCAACAGGAAGAAATTAGCCCTGAAACAGTTAAGCTGCTTGAAGATATGAAAGAGGATTTGCTCCGCCATCGGGGAAAAGGCTATGTAACATATAAGGAAGAAAGCGAGGAATTCTTCCCAGAGGTTAGAGGAGGCCACTATCCTGAACAGATCTTTATTTTATCAGATATTTATTGTGCTTCATCTGGGGATAACTTTGTTCAGATGATGAAGCAGTTTAAGAAGGTAACGGTGGTGGGTCGACCAACTCTCGGAATTCTAGACTACTCTAATTGTTGTACGGTTGATTATGATAATTTTTGTTTAATGTTTCCCACTTCTCGCTGTTTAAGCGTGGATCAAGGGAAAGGAATGACGGATCAGGGTGTTCTACCCGATATAGAGATTCCTTGGACACCTAGCCATTTCGAGAGAGATGTGGATCTGGACAAGTGTCTGGAGTTGATTCATCAGGGGACTGTGAAATAGAATAGGATTTCAACCAGAAAACTGATTAAAGAAAAATGCTATCGTTAAACGGCTTGAATGATCTGAAATGATAACGTTTTCTACGACATTCTCACTATGTTTAAAATTGCTTACTTGGTATAAAAAATGGTAAAATAGTGAATAACAATCAAAATGAAGAGTGAAACTTATGAAACATAAAACACTTTATAAATTTATCGGGCAGACGGTCTTGTATTTTGCCATTTTCCTAGCCCTACTTTATTTCTTTAGTTACCTTGGTCAAGGTCAGGGTGGCTTTATCTACAACGAATTTTAGAAAAGGAGACTCCTAGCCGTGTCAAACCAACCAATTACTGATATGATCGAGACAATTGAACGTTATGCGCAACTACAACCAGACTATCCTGTCTACAATGTCCTTGGTGAGGAGCATACCTATGGCCAATTGAAGACTGATTCAGATAGCTTGGCTGCCCACATTGACCAAATGGGACTTCCTGAAAAGTCACCTGTTGTTGTCTTTGGTGGACAAGAATATGAAATGTTAGCAACCTTTGTGGCTTTGACCAAATCTGGCCATGCTTATATCCCAATTGATAGCCACTCTGCCTTGGAGCGCGTGTCTGCCATTGTTGAAGTAGCAGAGCCAAGCTTGATTATTGCTATCAATGAATTTCCATTGGAAAATCCAGCTGCTCCAATCATGTCCTTGGAGCAAGTGCGTGAAGCTTATGCGGCTCAGCATGCCTATGACTTGCAACATCCGGTCAAAGGGGATGATAACTACTACATCATCTTTACCTCAGGAACAACCGGGAAACCAAAAGGGGTGCAAATTTCGCACGATAACTTGCTCAGCTTTACCAACTGGATGATTACGGACAAGGAATTTGCAACGCCAGAGCGTCCGCAAATGTTGGCGCAACCGCCCTATTCCTTTGATTTGTCTGTCATGTACTGGGCACCGACCTTAGCTCTTGGAGGAACGCTTTTTGCCCTTCCATCAGCCATTACTCAAGACTTCAAACAACTCTTTGCGACGATCTTTTCTCTTCCGATTGCTATCTGGACTTCGACACCATCTTTTGCAGATATGGCCATGTTATCTGAAGATTTCAATGCTGAAAAGATGCCAGGGATCACCCATTTCTACTTTGATGGGGAAGAGTTGACCGTGAAAACCGCTCAGAAATTGCGCGAGCGTTTTCCAAATGCGCGCATCATCAATGCTTATGGCCCAACGGAAGCAACGGTTGCTTTGTCGGCGGTTGCTATCACAGATGAGATGCTAGCTACCTTGAAACGTCTGCCAATCGGCTATACCAAAGAAGATTCTCCAACCTTCATCATTGATGAGGCAGGCAATAAATTACCAAATGGAGAGCAAGGGGAGATCATCGTATCTGGTCCAGCCGTTTCAAAGGGTTATATGAATAATCCAGAGAAAACAGCAGAAGCCTTCTTCGAATTTGAAGGTCTTCCAGCCTACCATACGGGAGATGTCGGAACCATGACAGATGAAGGCCTCCTTCTCTATGGTGGACGGATGGACTTCCAAATCAAGTTTAACGGTTACCGTATCGAGCTAGAGGATGTCTCTCAAAACTTGAACAAATCGAAGTATATTGACTCAGCAGTCGCAGTTCCGCGTTATAATAAAGATCACAAGGTTCAAAATCTCTTGGCCTATGTCATCTTAAAAGAGGGTGTAAAAGAACAATTTGAGCGCGAGATTGATATCACGAAAGCCATTAAGGAAGATTTAGAAAACATTATGATGTCTTATATGATGCCTTCAAAATTCCTCTATCGTGACAGCCTGCCATTAACACCAAACGGGAAAATCGACATCAAAGGGTTGATTAGCGAGGTTAACAACCGATGATCGAGTTTTTGAAACAGCTCCCTCATTTAGAACACTATGGAACACCGATCTATTTTATCTACCTCATTCTAGCTTTTTTGCCGATCTTTGTGGGTCTCTTTTTCAAAAAGCGGTTTCCGGTATATGAAGGACTTGTGAGTCTGATCTTTATCATTTTGATGCTGACAGGTTCGAATCTCAAGCAAATTTATGCCTTACTCTTTTACGTAGTCTGGCAAATCTTGATTGTGTATTCCTACAAATTTTATCGTCAGAAAGCGGACAATAAGTGGATTTTCTATCTTCATTCCTTCTTGTCTGTCTTGCCCTTGATCTTTGTGAAGGTAGAGCCAGCGATCAAGAATGGACACCAATCCTTGTTTGGATTTTTAGGGATTTCTTATTTGACCTTCCGGGCTGTCGGAATGATCATCGAAATGCGAGATGGTGTCTTGAAAGAATTCACGCTCTGGGAATTCTTACGTTTTATGCTCTTTATGCCGACCTTCTCAAGTGGGCCGATTGATCGTTTCAAGCGTTTTAATGAGGATTATAAAGCCATTCCTGAGCGCGAAGAATTATTGGATATGTTGGAGCAAGCTGTTAAGTACATTATGTATGGCTTCCTTTATAAATTTATCCTAGCTCATATTTTTGGCCACTTATTGTTAGGTCATGTGCAGACCTATGCCTTGTCTCAAGGTGGATTCTTCAACATCGGAACACTGGGAGTCATGTATGTTTATGGCTTTGACCTCTTCTTTGACTTTGCAGGGTATTCCATGTTTGCTTTAGCGGCCTCCAATTTGATGGGGATTAAAAGTCCCATCAACTTTGATCGTCCCTTTAAATCACGTGACTTAAAGGAATTCTGGAACCGCTGGCATATGAGTTTATCTTTCTGGTTCCGTGATTTTGTCTTTATGCGTCTCGTGATGGTATTGATGCGCAATAAAGTGTTCAAGAGCCGGATCACGACCTCAAATGTTGCCTACATTATTAATATGTTGGTCATGGGCTTCTGGCATGGAGTGACCTGGTACTATATCGCTTATGGGCTCTTCCATGGGCTTGGAATGGTTATCAATGATGCCTGGATTCGAAAGAAAAAATCTATTAATAAAGAAAGAAAAGCAAAAGGATTGGATCCGATACCGGACAATCGTTGGACCAAAGCTTTAGGAATCTTTATCACCTTTAATACAGTGATGCTGTCCTTCCTGATCTTCTCAGGATTCTTGGATCAGCAATGGTTCCCAAAAGTGAAATAAAAGGAGAATAAAAAATGGATGTAAAATCACAAGTAATTGAAATTATTGACGAATTGTTTATGGAAGATGTCTCAGACATGATGGATGAGGATCTCTTTGATGCGGGTGTTCTTGATAGTATGGGAACAGTCGAATTGATTGTGGAATTGGAAAATCGCTTTGGCATCCGTGTTCCTGTATCAGAATTTGGACGCGATGATTGGAACACTGCCAACAAGATCGTAGAAGGTGTAACGGAGCTTCAGAATGCTTAAGCGTTTGTGGCTGATTTTAGGGCCCGTATTTTGCGCGCTCCTCATGGTAGCAGCTTTATTATTCTTTTATCCAATCAATCATAAGCACAACTATACCGAAGAGAAAAAAGCTGCGGTTAGTCTGAATGCAGAAGGCTTCAAGAGTCGTACAAAGAAGCAAGAAGCACTTTCGGACCCACAGCATCGCTTTGTTCCTTATTTCGGATCAAGTGAATGGTTGCGTTTTGATGTGGTGCATCCAGCAGTTTTGGCTGAAAAATATGACCGCAATTACAGACCCTACTTTTTAGGAGAACGTGGTGCGGCTTCTTTGAACCAGTATTTTGGAATGCAACAGATTTTGCCAGAACTCAAGGACAATACAGCTGTTTATGTAGTTTCTCCGCAATGGTTCACCAAGAAGGGCTATGATTCCTCTGCCTTTCAACAATTCTTTAATAGCGATCAGTTGAATAGCTTTATTGCCAATCACCAACAGGATGCTGCATCCCGGTATGCCGCGAAACGCCTGTTGCAACAGTATCCAAATGTCGCCTTTCAAAGTGTTGTGACGAACATTTCTCAAGGAAAGAAAATTTCAGGATTTGATCAGTCTTTAAACCAGTTTGTTTCCCATCTGGTTCAGCGCGAAGATGCCTTGTTTAGTAATCTTGCAACTCGTACAAACGGGAATTACGATAAGAAGGTCAAAAAACGTCTACAAGATTTGCCAGACCAATTCTCATATGAGAAATTGGAGGAAATTGCAACGGCTGAAGCAAAAGTCAAAACCAATAATAACGACCTTGGAATCAGCAATCATTTTTACAACACTCGTTTAAAAATGAAGTTGAAGAAACTAAAAGGTTTCCAAAAGAACGAATCCTATGTTCAATCTCCAGAGTACAATGACTTGCAATTGGTTCTAGACCAGTTTGCTAAATCTCGGACCAATGTCATCTTTGTGATTCCTCCAGTCAATGCCAAATGGATGAAATACACAGGCTTGAGCCAAGAAAAGTATGAACAGGCTGTTCAAAAGATTCGTTACCAATTGGAAAGTCAAGGATTCACCAATATTGCAGACTTTTCTAAAGATGGTGATCAGCCCTACTTTATGGAAGATACGATTCATATGGGATGGAATGGTTGGCTAGCCTTTGATAAAGCGGTCAATCCCTTTGTCACAAAAGCTGAAAAAGCACCAACTTACCATCTAAATGATCGCTTCTTCAGCAAAGACTGGGCCCAATATAAAGGGACACCAGACGAATTTAAATAATGCTTGATCAAAGGGGGCAGGATCGAATCCTGGCTCCTTGATTTGTGAGGAAAGGGACGGAAAGTCACAAGTAAGCAAGATAGTTATCCACAGGCTGTGGGAAACTTGCTTGTAAATGGATGAAAACAAGTCCTGATGCTGATGAATCTTCCTCTTTTAAGGGGAAAATAGGTAAAAGTTATCCACATTTTTGTGGATAAGTGATGAAAAACAGTGGATAAGTCAGCTAGCATGTGAAAAGGAGAAATAGTGTGAAAAAAATTTGGTTTTATGCAATTGTTCAGGGGATTGTTATCTTTTTTATTGTGGGTGGCATGACCTACGCACTTAGGGGAGATTTCTTTTTCCGTTACTTATCCCCTATTTTTGGACTAGCAGCAGCTGTCTTGAGATTTGGGACAGCGACTTTAATGAAGGTGATAGCCCCCACTCTCTACGATGATCCCAAAAAGAAGGAAGAAGTTAGCCACGATAACTAAAGAAGTTGGTGACTGAAAAAGTTGAGCTAAAGGCCACTTTCTGCTGGTCTTTATGGTAAAATAGAAGGAAGAATATTAGTTTGGAGATTAATTAGAAATGAAACGTTCAATGTATGCTGGACGTGTTCGTGAAGAACACATTGGAACTCATATTACCTTGAAAGGATGGGTTAGCCGTCGTCGTGACTTGGGTGGTTTGATCTTTATTGATTTACGCGACCGCGAAGGAATCATGCAATTGGTGATCAATCCAGAAACAGTTAGTGCAGAAGTGATGGCCACAGCTGAAAGCATCCGCAGTGAATATGTTGTAGAAGTGAC
>NZ_KV818844.1:66365-91216 GCF_001815045.1 Streptococcus sp. HMSC065E03
CAGTGATTATGTTGTAGAAGTGACAGGTCTTGTGGAAGCTCGTGAACAAGCGAATCCGAACTTGCCAACTGGAGCAGTAGAACTTAAGGTAGAGGCTATTACGGTTCTTAATACTGCCAAAACAACGCCATTTGAAATCAAGGACGGAATTGAAGCCAATGATGATACTCGTCTTCGTTACCGCTACTTAGACCTTCGTCGTCCTGAGATGTTGGAAAACCTCAAACTCCGTGCAAAAGTAACTCATTCAATCCGCAATTATTTAGATGAATTAGAGTTTATTGATGTGGAAACACCGTTCCTTTCTAAGTCAACTCCAGAAGGAGCACGTGACTACTTGGTTCCTTCCCGTGTCAACAAAGGCCATTTCTATGCCCTTCCACAAAGTCCTCAGATTACAAAACAATTGTTGATGAATGCTGGATTTGACCGCTATTATCAAATCGTGAAGTGTTTCCGAGATGAGGATTTACGGGGAGACCGTCAACCTGAATTTACACAGGTCGACTTGGAAACCTCTTTCTTGAGTGATCAAGAAATCCAAGATATCACAGAAGGCTTGATTGCACGTGTCATGAAAGAAACCAAGGGAATTGAGGTAACACTCCCATTCCCACGGATGAATTATGATGATGCCATGTCCTTGTATGGTTCGGATAAACCAGATACACGTTTTGAAATGTTGCTTCAAGACTTGACAGAACTTGTCAAGGGTGTAGACTTCAAAGTCTTCTCAGAAGCTCCAGCAGTTAAGGCGATTGTTGTCAAAGGTGCAGCAGATCATTACTCTCGTAAAGATATCGATAAATTGACAGAAGTTGCTAAGCAATACGGTGCAAAAGGTCTTGCTTGGGTGAAATATGTTGAAGGTGCCTTGAACGGACCTGTTGCGAAATTCTTGACAGACTTGACAAGTGACTTGACAACTGCTTTACAGCTAGAAGACAAGGATCTCGTCCTCTTTGTAGCAGATACTCTTGAAGTAGCCAATGCCACGCTTGGTGCTTTGCGTGTTCGTCTTGCGAAAGAGCTTGACTTGATTGACAACAATCAATACAACTTCCTTTGGGTAGTGGATTGGCCAATGTTTGAATGGTCAGAGGAAGAAGGCCGTTATATGTCTGCTCACCATCCATTTACACTCCCACAAGCTGAAACAGAGCATGAATTGGAAGGTGATCTTTCAAAAGTTCGAGCAATTGCCTATGATATCGTCTTAAATGGCTATGAACTAGGTGGAGGAAGCCTACGGATTAATCATAAAGACTTACAAGAACGGATGTTCAAGGCGCTTGGATTTACAAAAGAAGCTGCCAATGAACAATTTGGGTTCTTGTTGGAAGCAATGGATTACGGTTTCCCACCACATGGAGGATTGGCGATTGGTTTGGACCGCTTCGTGATGCTTCTTGCAGGTGAAGATAATATTCGGGAAGTCATTGCCTTTCCTAAGAATAACAAGGCGACAGATCCAATGACACAAGCTCCTTCTGTCGTTTCTGAAAAACAATTGGATGAGTTAAATCTTCAAGTAGAAGTAGCAGAGCAAGAATAGGACAAGAGAGAAAAAGGAAAGTCTAGAAATCAGTTGCTCTAAGATTTTCCTTTTCTTCTAATCGATGGATTGAAAATGAAAAAAACTCGCTTTCATAAGCTATTTCGCTATCATGTGCGGCGACTAGCTTATAACATTAAATTATTGCGCGTGCTGAAGAGCATCTCCCGTGAGAAATACGATGAAAAAGTGTCAGCTTCCTTGCTGTATGGATTTCTATCAGCAATTGCGGTCAACTTCTTCTTTCAACCAGGCCATGTTTATTCCAGTGGTGCAACAGGGCTAGCTCAGATTTTATCTGTTCTGAGTCATCGCTTTATAGGTTTTACGATTCCGGTTTCGTTGACCTTTTATGCCATCAATATCCCTTTGATGATTGTGGCTTGGTATCAAATTGGACATAAATTTACCATCTTTACCTTTATTACAGTTTCGATGAGTTCCCTCTTTATTCAGTTTGTGCCAGTGATTACGTTGACCAACGATCCGATCATGAATGCCTTGTTTGGTGGGGTTGTCATGGGGACAGGGATTGGTTTTGCTCTTCGGAACAACATTTCCAGTGGGGGAACGGATATTGTCAGTTTGACGATTCGAAAACGGACAGGAAAGAATGTCGGCAGTATCTCCTTTTTGGTCAATGGGACCATTATGTTGATTGCAGGTCTGACCTTTGGTTGGAAGTATGCTCTTTACTCTATGATTACCATCTTTGTATCGAGTCGAGTAACGGATGCTGTCTTTACCAAGCAAAAACGGATGCAGGCAATGATCGTAACGAGCCAGCCGGATGCCATTATTGAAAAGATTCATAAAAAATTGCATCGTGGAGCGACCATTATCCACAATGCAGAAGGAACCTATAACCATCAGGAAAAAGCAGTTCTACTGACAGTTATTACGCGTGCAGAGTTTAATGAATTCAAATATATTATGAAAAAAGCTGATCCTCAGGCTTTTATCACCATTTCAGAAAACGTTCATATCATTGGACGCTTTGTGGAAACAGAAGAATAAAATAAGGTCCCACATTGTGGTGACCTTATTTTGTTTATTCAGCTTCTCGGAGAAGGAGCCAACTATGGGCAGGAATAGAAAGTTCCTTTCCTTTAGGAATAGGCGTTTGGAGATTGGCATAAGGATAGGCAAACAGCAGTTGACTATCGCTCGGATGTTGATAGGTCGTGTCCTGATCACCGATATTAACGAGAATCGTTATTTTTTCACGATTTTTTTCAATCGTGTAGATAAAATGATGATCAGACAACCATTTGACATCACAGTAATCTCGAATCTCTTGTCCTTTTTTCAAACGAAGGAGAGGTTGCGATTTCCGGTAAGCAATCAATTCTTTAAGAAAAGCAAGTTCTTCTTGGCATTTTGAAAGGGATGTCCAGTCCAATTGGTTGAGACTATCTGGCAAGTTATAGGTGTTGTCTTCGAGCCCTTTTGTGCGGTAACGTTCTTGACCCGCATGGATAAAAGGTACACCTTGGGATAATAATACCAAATGAAGAGCGAGGCGTGAGAGAGTTTTTCTCTCCTCTAGACGAATCTCTTCTTTTTCAAGTTGGAAATAATCAAAAACAGTTGCATTGTCGTGGCATTCGACGTACTGAATGGCTTGTTGAGGTTGGATGAAATGAGCAGGTCCTACTTTCCCGACATTTGCTGTTAGGATATTAGAAAAATCATTGGCTGGATGTTGACTATCACAACGGTGACCGGCTAAGAGTGTTCTCTTGACCGTATCCCGGAAATTATCACTGAAAAAGCCAAAATCTGGTAATCGTTTTGAGTTGTACTGGTGAGCGAGCTGGTCTTCAGAGAGGCCTGTATCCATCTTCCACCCTTCCCCATAGAGATAGACGTTAGGATAGATTTCACGGAGCTCCTCTGCAATCTCTGTCATGGTTTGAATGTCTAAGATTCCCATCAAGTCAAAGCGAAAACCATCAAAACCGTAGAGGGAAACCCATTGCTTGAGGGATTGCTTGATATAGTGTCTTATCATGGAACGTTCACTTGCGACATCATTCCCACAGAAGGTTCCATTGGTCCGCCCTCCTTCTGCATTATAGCGGTAGAAATAACCGGGTACGATTTGTTCAAATGCATACTCATCGGCCTGGTAGACGTGATTATAGACCACATCCATGATAACACTGAGATTAGATTGGTGATAGGTTGCAATAGCATCTTGGAGCTCCCAAATCCGTGCATAAGGATCGTTGGGGTCACTGGCATAACTACCTTCTGGAACATTGTATTGGACAGGATCATAACCCCAGTTGTAGGCTTTCCATTGATTCTCTTCATCAACACTACCGAAATCATAGACAGGAAGTAACTGTACATGGGTAATGCCAAGTTTTTGAAGGTAATCAAATCCAAGGATTTGACCATTGAGTTGAGGCGATTCTGTCAAGCCTTTAAACTTACCAGGGTGTTTAAAGCCGGCCTCTTTTTGGACAGAGAAGTCCCGAACGCTCATCTCGTAGATGATTGCTTCTGTCGGGTCTAGTTGACGAGCAGCACGTGTGATAGGACGTGTGATCTTCTTGCGGTCGACGACTAAGCTATCTCCAGAGTTTGCTAAAGAGGATAGAGCATAGGGATCGTGGATCCGACGTTCTAGGCCATTGACACGGAACTCATAGTGGTAGGCAGCTCCTTCCCAGTCCCCTTTAAGCAAAAGTTCCCAGACTCCATTTTCTGTACGATGCATTGGATAGACCTGATCTTCGATATGAAGGGTCACATCTTGCGAAATGGGTGCCCAGAATTTAAATTGCGTCTGATTTGGTGTGTAAAAACTTCCTAAATCTTCTCCAGTATAGGTGAAGGTTTGATCGAAAATGGGTTTGCGAACGATGTTTCGATAGTGGAGTATAGAAGAATTTCCAGTAGCATCGTAGATGGTGTACTCTTCTCCGAGTTCAAGTGGAATAGGGCTTAAGAAATAGTCTCCTGTGTCAGTCGCTGCACTTGACGTTTTGACAGGGATTAAGGCAAGATGACCTTGGTTCGTTTTCAAATAAAAAGGAAGGATATGCTCCTCTCCCTTTTGGATACGAATGAGGTCTTGGTCATCTAAATAAGCAGTAAATGTAGACATAAAGACTCCTAAAGTTTCGTAATGGTATGGTCAATCAATTGACGGTAGCAGACGGTTTTTCCTTCTTTGTGATCTTTGATGATTTGAAGGATGGTCCGGACAGATTCACGCCCGAGTTCCACCGCATTGATGTCAATATAGGCTTCAATATCGAGTCGTGGCTTGATCGAATCAAAGGAAATAATCGGGATTGTCAGCTGGTGTTCTAATAGGTATTGGCGCACCCCTTCAGCAACGAGAATATCGGTCGTCATAATCGCATCTAGTTCTGTTAATGGTAGACTCTCCATCATTTGATAAGAATTATCTTCTAACATAAACCCAAATGAAAAATGAACGAGTTTTTCATCGAGAGGAATCCCTGCTTTTTGGAGGGCTTCTTTATAACCTTGGTAGCGGTCTTGAGACACAAACAGCTCTTTGTTTCCCCCGATAAAAGCAATTTTTCGGTAGTTTTGTTGAATAAAATAATCTGTTGCATCAAATGCGGCCTTGATATTGTCATTATCGACTAGCGAAACAAAAGGAGAGACCGCCTTTCCAAGGATGAGGAAGGGAAACTTGTCCTTCAGTGCAAATTCAACGAGGGGATCATTCGGGTTGGAATAAAGGAAAATCAAACCATCTACACGATTTCCGTAGATGAGTTGTTTGAGATTATCGAGCCGCCGTTCTTCATTTTGCCCCGTACAGATTTGGATGGCATAATCATTGTCTGACGCGATCTGGGTAATCCCTCTTAAAACAGTTGGGAAGAAAGGATTCTGGTAGAAGACGTCACTGTCGATTGGTAGGACCAAAGCAATGACTTGACTAGATTGGCTGACAAGGCTGCGAGCATTAAGATTGGGATGGTAGTCCAATTCGACCATGGCCTCACGGACACGTTTTTTTGTTTCATCACTAATCGTGGATTTGTTTTGGATGACGCGCGTGACAGTTGAAGGCGCGACGCCAGCGAGTTTCGCCACATCTTTGATGGTAACACGCATGAGAAAACCTCCTAGCGGTGATAGTCTGGATCACGGAAGTGGGTCTTATAAAATACCATAGCAAGATAGAGTACAAATAAGACATTTTGGATCATGATCGTCGTAGTAAATACTTGATGGAATAGTAAACTGATGAGGACACTTAGTAAAATAGGGAGTCCCAAGCAATTCAGAATACAGTTGAAACATTCCTTGAAAGTTTGTAGTGAAAAGAGTCGAGATTTTCGTGTCAAGTAGAGGAAGAAAGAGGCCCCTAGGATGAGAATCAAATAATTGACTGTCGACAAGAAGCCAGAGAAAATCACGAGAAAGAGACTGACAGGGAGTCGATTGTCGCGGAACCAATCGCTAGAGATAGCTTGAGTGAAGCTTTTTTTATCCCGAAGGCTCTCTTGATTAATAGCCTGGTATGAGACTGTAGCGAGTTCTTTATTCTCTTTTGAGATAATCAATTGTTTGCGATCAAAATGGAGTGTTAACTCCTTGCCTTTACTAGCCTTTGCCTCTTGGCCTAAGATAACCTGTCCTTTTGAAGTCTTGTGTACAGGGTTAGTCCCTGTATAGGTGAGCTCTTGGTCTTTGATCACGACGTGTTCTTGGATATCTTTCATAACGTCTGTTGATAAAGGATCAAACACATCGCTGACAAAGGTTGTCAAAGGATAGGTTTTGAGTTGAGCATTTTGCAGAGCCACAGGTAATAGTGTGATAGAGATTAGAAAGAAAGAAGTAAAAATCATTTGGAACCAGCTCAGTTTTTTGCGGTTTGCAAAAGAAGAGCGGAAATTGAAGATACTTGCGAAATAATTAAAAGGATAGGGCATAAGATGACCTTTCTAAACATAAGAGTATCAGAAATGCAAAGAGAAGTCTCTTTGATTGATTTTATTCTTAACGAAGGGTAGTAAAGCATCCACCATACTACCCTCAACTTAAAAATAAAATGTGCTTGAAATAAGATTCTATTTTATCCTTTATCCCCACCAGCTGTCAAGCCTGAAACAAAGTTCTTTTGTAGGAAGAAGAATAAGATACAGATTGGAACCGCGATCAAAATAGCACCGGCTGCAAAGAAGGCGATTTTTTGATTTTTTTGGTCACTGATAAAGGTTTGAAGACCAACGGCTACCGTATAGTTCACTTCGTCACGAAGCAAGAATTTAGACAAGATATAGTCTCCGAAAGGCCCCATGAAAGCCCAAAGCGCTTGAACGGCAATCATTGGACGAACAAGAGGGAGGACGATTTGCCAGAAGCGACGGAAGTGTCCAGCTCCATCCAATTTCGCAGATTCATCGAGGGAAATTGGAACAGTATCGAAGTATCCCTTCATCAACCAGGCATTCATTGGAATACCACCACCAACATAAAGGAAGATCAAGAACCAAGGTTGGTTCAAGGCATTCAGCATCAAAGCCATAACGAAGAAGGCTGTGAGGGCTGCCATGGTTGGGACCATTTGAATAATCAAGAAGAAGACCAAACTTTGTTTACGCGCCAAGAAATTGTAACGGCTGTATGCGTAACCTGCAAAGGTAACGATACTTGTTTGTACAATCATGGTGATAATGGCGATAACCAAGGTGTTCATATACCAAGTGCCATAATGAGTTTCAGAGAAAAGTTTTGAGAAGTTATCAAAACTAAGATTGCCACTAAAATCAAGTGTAAAGGCACTGACATTCCCTGATTTGAAGGCTGATAGAACCGTAATCAACAATGGATAAATGATAACGATTGAAAGAACCACCATGTACAGGTAAGTCAAGAAATGATTGAGGCGGCGTTTAAATTGAACTGAATTTTTCATTTTATACATCCTCCATATCAAATGCATGTAGTTTCTTGAAGGCAACCATAGAGATTGAGATCACAATCACAGAGATAATCAAGGTTACCGCTGCGGCCATTGAATATTGAGGAGAAGAATTGGTTGTCAACTTGTAGATCCATGAGATCAAGATATCTGTAGATCCGGCGTTTCCTCCGACAGAACCAGGTCCCCCATCGTTAAACAAGTAAATGATGGAGAAGTTATTAAAGTTGAAGGTGTACTGACTGATCAAAGTTGGAGCTGCAACAGCCATAATCATTGGGAAAGTGATGCTGCGGAATTTTTGCCAACCGTTGGCACCATCAATATAAGCAGCTTCGTAAAGATCGTTTGGAATAGATTGAAGAATCCCTAAAGTCAAGACGTAAATGTAAGGGAAGCCGAGCCAACCTTGCATCATAATCAAAGCAATTTTTGTCCAAGTAGGATCTGTTTTCCAAGGAATCAAAATGCCATCTAAGAATGGGAAGATCTTCGCAAACAATGGGATAACTTGTGCATTGATAGCACCGACACTATCGTTAAACATATTTGAGAAAGTTAAGATAGTGATGAAGGCTGGAACAGCCCATGGGAGCAAGAAGATAACCCCAAAGATTCGTTTTCCTTTTACGAATGGTTGGTTTGCAACAATAGCGGTCAAGATACCGAGTACGATTTGAAGAGTAGAAGCTGCGAGTGCCCAAATCAAGGTCCAGCCAAGAACAGATGTAAAGGCTGAGCGGAAGGTACTCAAGGTCCACATATTAGTGAAATTTTGGAACCCGATCCAATCGAGCAAGGTTGTTGGAGCGGTATGTTTGAAGTCGTAGTTGGTAAAGGCGATCATCAAAGTTACTAAAACTGGGAAGATAATCGCAAATGTCATAGCAATGTATGAAGGAATGATCAATAAATATGGGAAGCCATTTTCATAGATGGCTTGAACCATTTCTTTTCCAGTTTTTGGAACAGCGATGCCATTGTTGATACGTTTTGCAACGGTTCCAGCATCCTTAATATTTAAGGCATAAAATAGGAAGTAAACAATGGTAATGATCAAGTGGAAGGCGCCACGAATCAAGATAAAGAGAGAATTATCTTGTCCACGGACGGTTCCAAGTGTAACCAATTTCGCTAATTCTCCAACTCCGATTCCTAGGAAATAGGCGAGAAAGAGAACAGTTACGGCAAGAAAAATATAGCCTTTGGTTTTTTGTTTGTTATAAATTTGTCCAAGACCCGGGATCAAAGAGAGCCACATAGCCTTTTTAGGGTTTTGTTCTGTAGTCATTCAAATCTCCTTATAATGTCCTTGCCAGAGAGCAAGAAGACAAGTTTGACAGTGATCTAGTAGAAGGTTGATAATTGAACATAAGAGGTTGGGACTTTGTCTCCAACCTCTTACTCACACCTAAAAACTGTCTTATTTGCTACCGAATTTTTGTTCGATGGTTTCTTTAATCAATTTCACTGCATCGTCAGCAGATGCTTTTGCAGATTTTTTACCACTTACAGCATCGAAAAGCATAGTAGCAGCTGGATCCCAAACCGCACTCATTTCTGAGATATTTGGCATTGGTTGAGCGTTCTTGAATTGATCAACAACGGCAGTTGTCAATTCATCGTTTTTGCTAACCGCATATTTACGAGCTTCTGTGTTGGCAGGAACTTCATTGGTCTTGTCAAACAAAGCTTTTTGTTGGTCAGTACTTGTCAAGAAGTCAATGAATTTTTGAGCGCCATCAAGGTTTTTCGCACCTGCAGGGATAACCCAAGCTTTACCACCACCAAAGGCAGAGTATTGTTTTCCGTTTGGAAGAGTTGGAATCGTTGCGACACCGTAGTTTACTTTAGCTTCTTTCAAT
The DNA here is from genome assembly GCF_001815045.1 of Streptococcus sp. HMSC065E03. NCBI lineage: Bacteria > Bacillati > Bacillota > Bacilli > Lactobacillales > Streptococcaceae > Streptococcus > Streptococcus sp. HMSC065E03. The sequence continues at coordinate 75,712 of NZ_KV818844.1, forward strand.
GAAGCAGCTTTCCAAGGACCATCGATGATAGCAGCTGTTTTACCTTCTTGGAATTGTGTTTGGATGAAGTTAGCAGCAGCTTTTGTATCTTGCAAACCTTTTGGCCATTTAGCATACCAAGTTTTTGCATATTCGATACCATCGACAGAACCTTGGTTGTTCAATCCAATATCTTTAGGATCTGTACCATCTTTACCAAATACATAACCACCATTACCTGAAAGCAAACCGTAAGTGTAGTAGAAGTTTGTCCAGTCAGCTAAGAAGGCAGTTGTTTTACCAGGTTCGCTAGCGAAGTCGTACTTGCTATCTTTTGCAAGATTTTCAAGATCACCAAATGTTTTTGGAGCTTCGCTTACAAGATCTTTGTTATAGTAGAGAACCAAAGTTTCGATGACAGCAGGTGCACCGTAAACTTTACCACCGTTTGTTACAAGAGCTTCAGTTGTTTTATCTGTATGGCTATCTTTGTTTAATGTAACTTCAGCCAATTGACCATCGCTACCAAGACCACCTACACGGTCGTATGGAGCCATCATTACGTCTGGAGCTTTTTTAGATTGGTTATCAAGAGAAAGGTTATCCAATCCACCAAGAGCATCACCAGTCTTGATTTTAATTTTTACGCCATTTTCTTTTTCAAAAGCTTTTGCAGCTTCTTCAACATAAGATTTGTAGCCTTTGTCTACATAGACGTTGATTTCTTTACTTGCCTCAGAAGAACCTGATGAGCTATTGCTACAAGCAGCAAGTAAGAAGCCGGCAAAACCAACTGTACCAAGTACAGCAGCACTACGTAAAATTGTACGTTTCATGATTTATTCCTCCTAAAGAATAAAAAAAGATAATAATTAGAAACCGTTTTAGACAAACGTTTTCCTAAAACGTCATAAGTATATCACAAGGCGAAAACGTTTGCAAGTAGTTTTAAACAATTTTTTTTAAAAATATTTTAATTCCGAACTTTCTTCTATAAAGTGCATCAAATTTGTTGACATTAGCCAAAGGAAAGAATACACTAAGGGGGTGAGGACATTCTGAAAAAAGTTAAAAAGTTTTTAAGAAATCCCTTGCAGAAAATATGGAAAAAGTTTATAATGACATGGTACGCAAACGTTTTCGTAAAAATTGCGTAAACTGAGTTGCGCCTGTTCGATTTTTAACAAAGAGTAGAGCCGCTTGAGAGCTGGATACGACTCTGCAACGATACCCATACCGTGCACCGAATCGCAGGCTTCAAAGAAATAAAAAGAGGTGGTAACCCATGAAAAAACGTCAAAGTGGTGTTTTGATGCACATTTCTTCCCTTCCTGGACAATACGGAATCGGATCATTCGGACAATCAGCATATGATTTTGTTGATTTCCTCGTTCGGACCAAGCAACGTTACTGGCAAATCTTGCCGCTTGGTACAACTAGTTATGGAGATTCTCCATACCAATCTTTCTCAGCTTTTGCTGGGAACACTCATTTTATTGATTTCGATCTTTTGATCGAGCAAGGTTTGTTAACAGAAGCAGACCTTAAAGGAGTGGACTTTGGTCAAGATCCTACTCAAGTGGATTATGCAAAGGTTTTTGAACAACGTCGTCCCTTGCTTGAAAAAGCAGTTGCGAATTTCTTAAAATCAAGTGATCAAAAAGAATTCCAAGAATTTTGTGAAGCCAATGCTTCTTGGTTGGAGCTCTTCGCAGAATACATGGCTATTAAAGAACACTTTGATTTGAAAGCTTGGACAGAGTGGCCAGATGCAGCTATTCGTGCGCGTGAGCCAAAAGCTTTGGCTAAATACCGTGAAGAATTGGCTGATAAATTGACTTACCATCGTGTAACTCAATTCTTCTTCTTCCAACAATGGTTGGCCTTGAAAGCTTATGCCAACGACCACCACATTGAAATTGTGGGAGATATGCCAATCTATGTAGCGGAAGATTCAAGTGACATGTGGGCTAATCCTCATCTCTTCAAAACAGATGAAAACGGAAAAGCAACTTGCATTGCAGGATGCCCGCCAGATGAGTTCTCAGCAACTGGTCAACTTTGGGGGAACCCAATCTATGACTGGGAAGCAATGGACAAAGATGGCTACCAATGGTGGATTGAACGCTTGCGTGAAAGCTTCAAGATCTATGACATCGTTCGGATCGACCACTTCCGTGGTTTTGAGTCTTACTGGGAAATCCCTGCTGGTTCTGAAACTGCAGCACCAGGTAAATGGGTCAAAGGTCCTGGCTACAAACTCTTTGCAGCCGTGAAGGAAGAGCTCGGTGATTTGAACATCATCGCTGAGGACCTTGGCTTTATGACGGATGAAGTTATTGAGCTTCGCGAACGTACTGGCTTCCCAGGAATGAAGATTCTTCAATTCGCCTTCAATCCTGACGATGAAAGTATCGATAGCCCTCACTTGGCACCAAACAACTCTGTGATGTACACTGGAACACATGATAACAACACAGTTCTTGGATGGTACCGCAATGAAATCGACGATCCAACTCGTGAGTATCTTGCTCGTTATACCAACCGGAAAGAGTACGAATCTGTACCGCATGCTATGCTTCGCACCGTCTTTGCTTCCGTCAGCTTCATGGCGATTGCTACGATGCAAGACTTGCTTGAGTTAGATGGCTCAGCTCGGATGAACTTCCCATCTACTCTCGGTGGTAACTGGTCATGGCGAATGACAGCGGATCAATTGACTCCAGCTGTCGAGCAAGAATTGCTTGATTTCACTACGATCTATCGTCGTGAAAACAAAGACTTGAAAAAAGAAGTTAAGAAAGCAAAAAAATAATCTTTCCCCCTATTAAAATTGTTGAAACAAAGGAGACTCCCAACATGGAATCATTACAAAAATATGTGATTGATCATCATCAAAAAACAATTGCTGAATGTTCAAATGAAGAATTGTACATTGCCTTGCTAAATTACACGAAGCAAGCAAGCGCTCAAAAGAAATTAAATACTGGTAAGAAAAAAGTTTACTACATCTCAGCTGAGTTCTTGATCGGTAAACTCTTGTCTAACAACTTGATCAACTTGGGTCTTTACGACGATGTTAAAAAAGAATTGTCAGATGCTGGTAAAGACTTGATCGAAGTCGAAGAAGTGGAATTGGAACCATCACTTGGTAACGGTGGTTTGGGACGTTTGGCAGCCTGCTTTATCGACTCTATCTCAAGCCTTGGTTTGACAGGGGATGGGGTTGGTTTGAACTACCACTTTGGTTTGTTCCAACAAGTCCTTAAAAACAACCAACAAGAAACGATTCCAAATGCATGGTTGACTGACCAAAGCTGGCTCGTTCGTTCAAGCCGTAGCTACCAAGTGCCATTTGCACACTTCACATTGACTTCTACCCTTTATGATATCGATGTCCCTGGTTACAAGATTGAAACCAAGAACCGTTTGCGTTTGTTCGACTTGGATTCAGTTGATTCATCTATTATTGAAGATGGTATTAACTTTGACAAGACAGATATCGCTCGCAACTTGACCCTCTTCTTGTACCCAGATGATAGTAACCGTCAAGGGGAATTGCTCCGTATCTTCCAACAATACTTCATGGTATCAAACGGTGCACAATTGATCATCGACGAAGCCATCGAAAAAGGAAGCAACTTGCATGACCTTGCTGACTATGCTGTTGTCCAAATCAACGATACTCACCCATCAATGGTCATCCCTGAATTGATCCGTCTTTTGACAGAACGTGGTATTGGAATGGATGAAGCCATCTCTATCGTTCGTAGCATGACGGCTTACACTAACCACACAATCCTTGCAGAAGCCCTTGAAAAATGGCCACTTGAATTCTTGCAAGAAGTGGTTCCTCACTTGGTTCCAATCATTGAAGAATTGGACCGCCGTGTTCGCGCTGAATACAAAGATCCAGCTGTTCAAATCATCGATGAGAATGATCGCGTACACATGGCGCACATGGATATCCACTATGGATTTAGCGTAAACGGGGTAGCAGCACTTCACACAGAAATCTTGAAGAATTCTGAGTTGAAAGCCTTCTACGACATTTACCCTGAAAAATTCAACAACAAAACAAACGGTATCACATTCCGTCGTTGGCTCATGCATGCCAACCCAACCTTGTCACACTACTTGGATGATATCCTCGGACGTGACTGGCACCATGACGCATCTAAATTGGAAGACCTTCTTTCTTATGAAGATAAAGATGCAGTCAAAGCAAAATTGGAAAACATCAAGTCTCACAACAAACGTAAATTGGCTCGTTTCTTGAAAGACCATCAAGGTGTGGAAATCAATCCTAACTCTATCTTTGATACCCAAATCAAACGTCTCCACGAATACAAACGTCAACAAATGAACGCTTTGTATGTGATCCACAAATACTTGGACATCAAAGCTGGAAATATCCCTGCTCGCCCAATCACTGTTCTCTTTGGTGGTAAAGCAGCTCCTGCCTACACCATTGCACAAGATATCATCCACTTGATCCTTTGCTTGTCTGAAGTGATTGCAAACGATCCAGCAGTAGCTCCACACTTGCAAGTGGTGATGGTTGAAAACTACAACGTAACTGCTGCAAGCTACTTGATCCCAGCTAGCGATATTTCTGAGCAAATCTCTCTTGCTTCGAAAGAAGCTTCAGGTACTGGTAACATGAAATTCATGTTGAATGGTGCATTGACACTTGGTACGATGGATGGAGCCAACGTGGAAATCGCTGAATTGGTTGGACGTGACAACATCTACATCTTCGGTGAAGATTCAGAAACTGTAATCGATCTATATGAGAAATCAGCATACAAATCAGCGGACTTCTATGAACGTGAAGCTATCAAACCATTGGTAGACTTCATTATCAGCGATGCCGTTCTTGCAGTTGGTAACAAGGAACGCTTGACTCGTCTTCACAAGGAATTGATCAACAAAGACTGGTTCATGACTCTTCTTGACTTGGAAGACTACATTGTCACCAAAGAACGTATGTTGGCTGACTACGAAGACCGTGATGCATGGTTGGATCAAGTCATCGTTAACATTGCTAAAGCAGGATTCTTCTCATCTGACCGTACGATCGCTCAGTACAATGAAGATATCTGGCACTTAAACTAATCATTAGTTGTTAGACCAAGGTTCTTAGGACCTTGGTCTTTTTCATTTCTTGTTATTTGGGAAGAAAAAGGAAGGAATTTAAAGAATGGACACTTCTGTAAACAGTGTTGTTTTTTTGAATTTTTCCGAGCCGGCAGGGAAAAAATTACATAATTTTTTATTTTAACCTTCAGATCTAATCTATTGGTATAAAAAAATACTTCCCCTAAAAAAGCCTTCCGGTGAAATTTATAAAAAGAGAAACCAGGATGAAAATCCTTGAAAATAAAGGATTTTTCACAGGTGCTTACATATATTTTCAACTAAAAGATGAGGAAGGTCCGGAAGGTTTGGCGTTTCAAGTTGTTATATCTTTAAAGTAAAATAAAAAATTAAATAGACAAATATTTAAAAATGGTTGATTGTGATACAATAGAGTTAACTGGCAGTAGCATATTTTTGCCTCTACAGTGAGATTTTTTTAAACATAAACAAAAAGGAGAGTTTTGAAAATGAAAAGCTATCGTGAACATGTTTCGAAGCAGGAAAAATTTTCAATTCGTAAGTTATCAGTCGGTGTTGTTTCATTGGCTATCGCTGGATTAGCTACTGTTAATACCTACGGAGCAGAAGTGAAAGCAGATGAGGCAACAGCGCCTGCAACTGAAGCGACTACTACGGATACAGCAACAAGCGATGCAGCTGTTGCAACAAGTTCTAAGTTGACATCTACAACTGTGACAGAAGGAAATAAAATAGTTACGACTACTTATGTAGAATCACCGGAACTTGAAAAAGCAAAAGCTGATGCAGCTACAGAAGGTGTAACCGTTACAGAAGAAGCTGAAAAAGTCCAACCATCTATCACAGCAGCAGAAGCAGATAATAAAGCTCAAACAGCTGAAATCAACACAGTCGTTGAAAACTACAAAAAGGCCAAAGCTGAGTATGAAGCAAAATCTCAAGAAATCACATTGATTGAAAAGAGAAATGCGGAAGCAGAAGCAGATTATCAAAAGAAAGTAGCAGAGTACAATCAGCAAAAGGCAGCTTATGATAAAGCTTTAGAAGAGTACAATGCTAAAAAGGCAGCTTATGATGCCAAAGTAGTAGAAAAAGCAGCAGCGGATAAGGCTAATGCAGAAGCAAAAGCTAAGTATGATGCAGAAATGGCTGTTTACAATACAGCGAAAGCGCAATACGATAAAGATTTACAAGAATACCAAACTAAGAAAGCGCAATACGATAAAGATAAAGCAGCTTATGATCAATTGGTAGCGAAGAAGGCAGAAGAAGATGCTGCTAAGGCTCAATACGAAGCTGATCTTGCAAAATACAATGTAGAAAAAGTACAGTACGAAAATGATTATATTGCTTATCAAAAGAAATTAGCTGAATACGAAGTTGCCAAAAAACAATATACGGACGCGAAACAAGCATACGACAAATATATGACAGACAATGCGTATGCTGACCTTAAAAATGTTTCAACTGTTCAAGATTTGACCTTCCAACGTGAAGGTGGTGCAACTCACACCATTGACGGCATCAGCACTTATCTTACTCGTGATGCTCAAGCTCGTTTAAATACAAGCAATGTCCATCAATATGATTCTAATAAATTGGAAGCTTCAGATATTGTAGCAACTAGTCCTTGGGCCAATAATGAAACTGAGTACATTCAAGTGAAAGAAGGCGATAAATTTGTCGTTACTTATGATAACTTGAATCAGTCCAGCATGCGTGAAAATACGGATATGCATCCAATCAAACGTGTGATTTACCGTTATGAGATTTTAAGTCTTCCATCAAATGATGGCAAAGGGATTGCAGCAGTCAACGCAGATCCAACGGTAACCATGACAGTGGGTGCTTCAACAGACCAAGACAAACCTGTTAAGGTTGCTGTCGATGTTGAATTCTATGATGGTGATGGCAATAAATTTGATTTGACTCAACGCAATGCCATTGTCGCTTTGAACTCGCTCAACCACTGGACAGGTGCTTCCTATGTCGATAGTGGAGACAAACCTCGTGCCCTTACAGTAGAAGCCAAAGATAAAGATGGCAACACTGTTCGTGGAACTTGGGATCCATATGCAGATGGTTCATCCATGAGCATTGAAAACAATGAAGTGAAGGTTAAAACAGGAAAAGCAGACTTTGGTACTGCAACTGTTTCCATTTCAGCAGACAACCCTCTCAAAATTGTGACTCAGAAATATGGTTATGTTAAAGATGACACAGGTAAATGGGTTCCTGGTACGACACCTGAGAAGGAAGAAGTAACGGATGCGTTAACTGTAAATGCTTCGGGTTCAGGAAGTGTTCATTCTATTGGTACAGAAGAATTTACCTTTGAAGGTAAGGATGATGTTATCGGATCATACAAAGTAGATGCAACTACAGGTCAAATTACGTTCACGCCTAAGAAGAAATTTGAAAACGTGGAACACCAAGAGTCTGTAAATGTTGGAAATAATAAATTTATTCCAATTCCAAACTCAAGTGTTTCTTATGATGCTGCTACTAAAGAAGTGACTTCCTTTAAAGATAACCAATATATTGAACATGGCTCTGTCTTTAACGGTGAATCTTCAACAACTCTTGAAGGTTGGGATAATCCATCTTCTCCATACCTCTATTATGGTGGAGCAGGCTTGAAGATGTCAGATGGACACTTAGTCTTTACGGCTAATGGTGCCAATGCGGCTGGTCAACCAACGGTTTACTGGTTTGCCATCAACTCAAATGTAGGTCTTCCTAAAGAGCCAGGAGAAGAACCGAAAGAGCCAACAAAACCAACAGAACCAAAGGCTCCAACTCCACCAACGATTACAGTGGAAAATCTACCTGCAGAACCAAGCAAACCAGAAGAACCTAAAGGTCCAACGGCTCCAAAAGAACCTAACTACACTGTGATCACAGTTGATGTGAAGGAACCAAAAGCGCCAACTCCACCAAAAGCGCCAACCCCACCGACTCCTGAAGTCGTTCCAAATACGAATCCGGTGAAACCGGAAGCTGAAGTGAAATGGCATAAGAACAAAGTGGTAACGGAAACAGATATTCCAACCCCACCAACACCAGTTCCTCCAACTCCACCAACTCCATACAACCCACCAACACCAATTGTTCCACCAACACCAATCGTTCCACCAACTCCAGAGGTTCCAACCGAACCAACTCCTGAAGTTCCGGAACAGCCTGTACAAGCTGCGCAACCACAAACACCTGCGCTTCCAAATACAGGTACAGAAAGCTCAACTGTAGCTGTTCTTGCAGGTGCGATGGCTGGATTGCTTGGATTGGGTCTTGCACGCAAGAAAAAAGAAGATTAATTCTTAGTTCTTTCGTTCATTCATCTAAATAAAGAAAGTCAGAAGGCAAGTTCTTCTGGCTTTTTTGATGGAGTGATGACCAAATAGTTGAGAAATAGAACAGAATAGTTTTTGGATGAGGAGAGGAAATGGCTTTTATAGACCAAATCGTGTCGAAATAAAGCAGAATAGAAATGGATGACACAAGAAGAAGAGAATGAGGTATACTGGTGGTGTTCGAATGAAAGTTTATAGGACTCCGTTATATCTCTAATCATTCCAATGATACAGTTGCGATGGCTTTTCATCTTTTGCACCCATTATTTTCCAAATGAATTTCATTTGAACGTATCAGTGATCAGGCAAGTGCTTCCACGGTTTTGAGGCGCTTGCCTTTCTATCTGTATCGCGATATAATAGGGTGTAAGAAATGAAAAGGAGTTTGTATGAAAAAGAAACCTATCTATCTTTACATCCTGTTATTTTTCTCTACGGTTGGAACCCTAACTTCAGCTGTTTCAACCTTTGGAGCTTCAAAGAGTTTTGAGCTGACAGATGATTTTGCGAAACAACTTGGTTTAACAACGGCTCAAGACAAGGCTGACTATGTGACATATTATGAGAAATCAGCCCAACTCAATCAGTCTCCACTAACCTTTTTATTTGTTTCCCTGATTCTGATTGCTTTGCTGGCAACTTTCTATTTCCTCTTTATGAAGCAGGATCTGTTAACAGCACATTATACTTATATGGGGCAGATTTTGTTAAGTCAAGCCTTCTCTTGCTATAATTATTTTGCAGGGCGTCCACTATTAGCTAGTTTTTCAACCCCGTCCCTTCGCCAACGATATCTGGCATCTTCGTCCATTGCTTTGTTACTCTTGACGGCGTTTGCTCTTCTCTTCCTTGGAATTGTTTTGTATAAAACCTTGCGTTTGAGAAAAGCTCAAGCTAGGGCATAATAGATAAGTTTGAATGGAGCTCTCTTAGAGGATAAGAGAGCTTCTTGATTGGAGAAAAAAGATGAAAGTATCCTTTGTTTATATTAGTCTGAGTGGGAATACAGAGAGTTTTGTCCGCCGTTTAAGTGACTATTTGCTGGAAGCCCATCCCGGACTTGAAATCGAGAAAGTTCATGTGAAAGACCTAGTCAAAGAGGGCCAGCCCTTCTTTGAAATGACCAATCCTTTTATCACTTTTTTGCCTACCTATTTGGAGGGTGGAAATGGTGTCGACAATGGCGATGTGGAAATTTTGACGACAGATGTTGCGGATTTTATTGCTTACGGAGACAACGCCAGCAAGTGTTTAGGAGTGGTTGGGTCAGGCAATCGGAATTTTAACAATCAATATTGTTTAACCGCTAAGCAATACAGCCAACGCTTTGGTTTCCCTATGTTAGCCGATTTTGAAATGCGGGGGATGTTGGGAGATATTAAAAAAGTAGCTGCCATTGTAGAAGATTTGTATCATCTTTAAAATAAAGAGAGTGGGACAGAAATCGGTAATTCGTTAGAATTCGATTTCATCGTCCCACATCCGCACAGTTGAGTAGGGCTGTAAAAGCTGATGAAATCAGCGTATTAGAGCCCACTCAACCACTGCATCTTGCTCGACATCCAAAAACAATTGAGAGGCTAGGACTTTTGTCCCAGCCCCTTATTTGTTGCGACTGAATAGAAGAGGAGTCACATTTTATATGACTCCTCTTCTATGGCTTATTTTAATTTTTCAGTGATTTCTTTAGCAAGTAGGAGTCCCAATCGATAGTCTTTGTTGATGGCGTGGATGACATCGTTGATGTTGTCGGTCTCTTGGATTTTTTCCTTGATGCTATCTTTGAAAGCTTGATCTTTCAAAAGTTGCTCTTGTAAGAGCCGTTGTAGTTTTTCTCTTTCGTACTTGTTAAATAAAAAGAGGATCACTAAACTGATGAGGATTAAGATGTAAACGGTTTGATTCATAGATTTCTCCTGTATATAAAGGATCTGAAAATATAGAGAATGAAAGACATTGGGCATGAGAAAAGGAGTGAGAAAGAACTAAATTGAATCGCATTTAGTTTCTCCTCTCACTCCCATAAGAGATGTTCTACTTATCCATCATAGATAAGAAATTACATTTTCTCAGGTGCATCGACACCAAGTAAGCGAAGGGCTTCTTTTAAGACTACTGCTGTTGAGTAGCTAAGAGCAAGACGGCTTTCGCGTTCTGGGCTTTCATCCAAGATACGAGTGTGTGCATAGTATTTGTTGAAGGCTTGAGCCAAGTTGATAGCATATTTTGCGATCAAGGATGGATCATAGTTTTCAGCGGCACGTTTCACGACACGAGCAAAGTCTTGGAGAAGCTTGATGATTTCCCAGCTTTCAGGATCGCTCAAGCTGTATGTCGCATCTGTAGATGGTGTGAAGTTGGCTTTGCGAAGGATTGATTGGATACGAGCGTATGCGTATTGAACGTAAGGTCCAGTTTCTCCTTCAAAGGATACCATAGCTTCGAGGTCGAAGTCATACCCATTGCGGCGGTCTGTCTTCAAGTCGTAGAATTTAACCGCACCAACACCGACTGCATGTGCCACTTCTTCCTTGTTTTCCAATTCAGGGTTCTTTTCTTCAATCTGCGCTTTGGCACGAGAGATGGCTTCTTGAAGAGTTGGTTCGAGAAGGATGATATTTCCTTTACGAGTTGACAATTTTTGGCGGTTTTTAGTCACCAAACCAAAGTCAACGTGAACCATATCATCGCTCCAGTCAAATCCCATTTTCTTCAGAACAGCTTTCAACTGACGGAAGTGGTTGGATTGTTCTTGCCCTACAGCATAGATGTTTTTCACAAAGTTGTAAGTCCGTGCACGGTAGATAGCGGTTGCGATATCACGCGTGATGTAAAGAGTGGCACCGTCTGATTTCTTAATCATAGCTGGTGGAAGGTTGACATCATCCAACTCAACGATGCTAGCCCCTTTAGATTCTTTCAACAAGCCTTTGTCTTCAAGGATTTGAACCCCTTCGTCCATCTTGTCGTTGTAGAAAGCTTCTCCGTTCAAGCTATCAAACTCAACACCGAGGAGTTTGTAGATACGGTTGAATTCCACCAAGCTTTCGTCACGGAACCATTGCCACAATTCAGTGGCTTCTGGATCCCCATCTTCTAATTTTTTGAACCATTTACGTCCTTCTTCATCAAGCTCAGGATCGTTTTCGATTTCAGCGTTGATTCGAACGTAAAGTTTTAGCAATTCATCGATTGGGTTGGCTTCGACAGCTTCCTTGCTACCCCATTTTTTGTAGGCCACCATCAAGAGACCGAACTGTTTACCCCAGTCCCCCAAGTGGTTGATTTTAATCGTGTTGTAGCCCATTTTGCGGAAGATGTTTGAAAGAGCATCCCCGATAACGGTTGAGCGCAAGTGACCAACTGAGAATGGTTTTGCGATGTTTGGGCTTGAAAGGTCGATGGTAATGTTTTGACCTTTACCTTCGTCTTGTTGACCGTAGTCTGCACCTGCTTCGATGACGGATTTGATTACCTGATCAGAGATCTTAGATTTGTCTAAGAAGAAGTTCACGTAAGGTCCAGTTGCAACGACTTTTTCGAAGGCGCTTTGGTCGATCTTTTCAGCAATATCTGCAGCGATTGCTTGAGGAGCCTTGCGTTCCACTTTTGCAAGTGAGAAGGCTGGAAAAGCAATGTCACCAAGATCAGATGATTTTGGTTGTTCAAGCAAATTTAAAATAGCATCTTGGTCAAGAGAGTCAATCACTTTGGCCAATTCACTAGCAATGAGTTCTTTATTATTCATATTAGCTCCTTAGTCCTTTTAACTATTATTTTAACACAATTCTGAGCGAATTTTCAATTTTTTTGGTATAATTTAAAGTATATTTATTCAAAAGTGGAGGTCCAATGAAAAAGACAGAACGTCACCTTTTGATTCAACAAATGATTCGAAATGAAAAATTGTCGACTCAAAAAGAGATTCAGGATCGATTAGAAGCAAAAGGAATTGCTGTAACGCAAACTACTCTGTCACGAGATTTGCGCGATCTGGGTCTAGTCAAGGTGAAACGAAAAGACCAGTTGTATTATATTTTGCCAAATGAGCCTGAGGTGGCAGAGATTTATATTATGTTGTCCAGCCATGCCAAGTCTGTCTCACGAGCAGAATTCACTTTGGTTTTGCGGACAGAGCTGGGAGAAGCAGCTCTCTTGGCCAATGGTGTAGATGAGATGTCAGATGAGCGTATTTTGGGAACAGTAGCAGGGGCCAATACCCTCTTGATTGTTTGTCGAGACCAAGAGGCAGCCATTGAAATTCAAAATGAAATTTTAGGGATGATGCAGTAATCAAACCCCTTGAAAAGAAAGAAAATACCCCGTTAAGATGTCAAAAGGAGGAAGATAGTGAGCTATCTACTCCTGTTTTCATCTATGGAGCTTGCATCAGAAAATGGTGCAACAGTAAGGATTGAAAAAGTATGACAGTAGAAAAAATATCCCCTGGGATGCAGCAGTATCTAGATATCAAAAAAGATTATCCGGATGCCTTTTTGCTGTTTCGAATGGGAGATTTTTACGAATTATTTTATGAAGATGCAGTGAATGCGGCTCAAATTTTAGAGATTTCCTTAACCTCACGGAATAAAAATGCAGAGAATCCGATCCCTATGGCGGGTGTTCCCTACCACTCGGCCCAGCAGTATATTGATGTTCTCATTGAACAGGGGTATAAGGTCGCGATTGCAGAACAAATGGAAGACCCCAAAGAAGCCAAGGGGGTCGTTAAGCGTGAAGTCGTACAGGTGATTACGCCGGGTACAGTGGTGGATTCGACCAAGCCAGATAGTGAGAACAACTTCCTGGTTGCTTTGGATCGTTCAGGAAATGAGTATGGGCTAGCCTATATGGATCTGGTGACAGGGGAGTTTCAGGTGACGACCCTCAATGACTTTAGCATGGTTTGTGGAGAAATCCGCAATTTACGTGCGCGTGAGGTGGTCCTGGGTTACGAGTTGCCAGAACAGGAAGAACGTGTGTTTGTTAGCCAGATGAATCTCTTGTTGTCACATGTAGAGACGGCGCTTGACGATGTTCAACTCTTAGGGGATCAGTTGAGTGAGCTAGAAAAGAAAACGGCTGGAAAACTTCTCCAGTATGTCCACCAGACACAAATGCGGGAATTGAGCCACCTCAAAAAAGCCCATCATTATGAGATTTGCGATTTCTTACAGATGGACTTTGCGACCAAGGCTAGTCTTGATTTGACAGAGAATGCGCGGACTGGGAAGAAACATGGTAGCTTGTATTGGTATTTGGATGAAACCAAGACGGCCATGGGAGGTCGTTTGTTGCGGTCCTGGATTCAGAAACCCTTAGTCGATTTGAAACGGATTCGAGAGCGCCAGGACATCATTCAGGTCTTTATGGATCATTTCTTTGAACGGAGCGATTTGACCGACAGCCTCAAAGGGGTCTATGACATTGAACGCTTAGCGAGTCGGGTTTCCTTTGGCAAGATCAACCCTAAGGATCTCTTGCAGCTGGGAGATACTCTGGGTCATGTGCCGACGATCAAGTCGATTCTACTGGGGATTGGTGATCCAGTCTTAGATGTCTTGATTGCACGCTTGGATGAACTTCCTGAGTTGCACCGCTTGATTACCTCAGCTATTGCTCCGGAAGCATCTGCTGTTATTACAGAGGGAAATATCATCCGAACTGGGTTTGACGAGCAATTGGATCAATACCGTGTCGTTCTTCGGGATGGTACTGGTTGGATTGCTGAGATTGAAGCTAAGGAGCGCGAAGCCAGCGGCATTACAGGTCTAAAGATCGATTACAACAAGAAGGATGGCTACTATTTCCATGTCACTAATTCTCAATTGAGTCACGTTCCTGCTCACTTTTTCCGCAAGGCGACCTTGAAAAATTCAGAACGCTTTGGTACGGAAGAATTGGCACGCATCGAAGGAGATATGCTAGAGGCGCGTGAGAAGTCTGCTAATCTGGAATATGCGATTTTTATGCGGATTCGGGAAGAAGTTGGCAAGTATATCCAACGTCTGCAACAATTAGCTCAGGCGATTGCAACGGTTGATGTTTTACAAAGTCTAGCCAGTGTCGCTGAGTCACAACAGTTGAATCGTCCCCTCTTTCATGAAGAGCGGCGAATTGCGATCGACAAAGGTCGCCATCCGGTTGTTGAGAAAGTGATGGGAGCCCAGTCCTATATTCCTAATAGCATCTTTATGGACGAAGAACGGGATATTCAGCTGATTACGGGGCCAAATATGAGCGGGAAGTCTACCTATATGCGCCAATTGGCGATCATTGTGATTCTTGCCCAAATTGGCTCCTATGTTCCAGCGCAAATGGCTGAGTTGCCAATCTTTGATGCGATTTATACTCGAATCGGAGCTGCTGATGACCTGGTATCGGGTCAGTCTACCTTCATGGTGGAAATGATGGAGGCCAATCATGCCATTCGCAAGGCAACGCCCCAGTCCCTGATTTTGTTTGATGAGTTGGGACGGGGAACAGCGACCTATGATGGGATGGCCCTCGCCCAATCCATCATCGAATACATTCATGATCGAACCGGAGCCAAAACCTTGTTTGCGACCCATTACCATGAGTTGACGGCTCTCTCAGAGACCTTGTCCCGTTTGGAAAATGTGCATGTTGCGACCTTGGAGCGAGATGGTCAGGTTACCTTCTTGCACAAGATTGAACCCGGCCCAGCAGATAAATCCTATGGGATTCACGTGGCCAAGATCGCTGGTTTGCCAGAAGAATTGCTGAAGCGGGCGGATGCGATTTTGACCAAGCTCGAAGGACAAGCCCAGCAAGTACCGCTTGCGGATGCAACCCCTAAAAAGGAAGTACCTTCACAGGTTGCTGAACAAATGTCCCTCTTTGAGGAAGAGACAGAAAATACAGTGATCACAGAATTGAAGAATCTGGATCTCTACAATATGACTCCGATGGAAGTCATGATGGCAGTCGCCGAATTGAAAAAGAAATTGTAAAAAGGGAGTGGGAAAGAACTCTGACTGGATAAAAAGAGTTCGTTTTCCCACCCCCGCACAGTTGATTAGGTCATCTTT
>NZ_KV818844.1:91316-130271 GCF_001815045.1 Streptococcus sp. HMSC065E03
CCCCGCACAGTTGATTAGGTCATCTTTGGAGCTTAATAAGCGAACAAAGATACCAATCAACCACTGCGTCATACAGGTATGCCTATTAAACATCGAAGACTGGACAGTTTTTGCCCAGTCTTTTTTCTTTTAGTGGTTGGCAATGCTTTGATTGATTTCTTGAACTTGTTTTTTATAAAAATGATGGGAGACCAACCAGATGATCACGTAAACGAGGGTGAATTCGACAACGAGTGAGAGATAAAATCCGAGTCGTGCTGGAAACCAGCCGGCCAAGGTAGCTAGGGGAATAAACCCAAGTAACATGAGTAGGTAATGGCTCAGAGTAGCCCGTAAGAGGCTCCAGTCTTTTTGAAAGAGGAGACTTCCGAAGCTAAAGAGGACCCCAATCGCACCCCAAACGAGAGCACAATAGAGCATGACCAGTGAGCCGTGAACATGATGCAAGAACATCCAGCGGCCGACTGCAGAGTTGGGACTTAAGGGGAGGTACAACTCAGGTGAGAAGAGATAGGAAAAGAAGATGGATAGGATGAGCCCAATGAAAATCCCTTTTAGGGCGTCAGAAAAAGATTGTTTTAGCATGATAATTTCTCCTTAATGGCTTTCAAGTAACGACGGGAGGAGTAGGTCAGACTCCCGTTTTTAAGATAGATTTGAACGGATCCTCCACTAGTGAAGTGCAGGTGATCGATTTCTTTTGTGTTGATAATTTCAGATTGGGAAATTTTGAGAAAGCAGGTCGGCAAGTCTTCAGATAGCTGATAGAGTGGTCCAGTCAGAATAAATTGATCTGTCATGGTCTCACCAATTACTTGCCTATTTTCAATGTAAAAACGTTGGAATAGCTGGCTTTCGATCAGATAAGCTTCCCCATCCTTTTTGGCACGTAAGCGCCCTCTTTGATCCAATTCTTCCACAAAGTCACGAATTTTCTCTACACGCGCAGACAGTGCAGGTGCTGTGATCATCACCGCTTCTTCTTGGAAGTGGGAATCAATGTGTACTTCAACTTTCATAAGATCGTTTCTCCCTCCTTTGGGTAAAGTCGGTTGGCCTGCTAGCCCGGCTCCTTCTTTACACTACTATTAAACACTTTTTCCAAAGGGAAGACAAGGAAATTTGTCTATGTGGTCGTTTTCTTTGCCTATGCGGTTTTTAAGGAAAAAGATGGGGCCAGCCTCTATTTTTTAAGAAAGGGAGTCTTGTGGATCTGTGGTATAATAGAGCTACATGTATCGGTGAAAAAATAGGTAAAGGAGCAGACATGTCACAGATTATTGAATTGCCAGAAGTCCTAGCCAATCAGATTGCGGCAGGTGAAGTGATTGAACGACCTGCTAGCGTGGTCAAGGAATTGGTTGAAAACTCGATCGATGCTGGAGCTAGCCAGATTGTTGTTGAAATCGAAGAAGCAGGATTGAAGTCGATTCGGATTACAGACAATGGGGAAGGAATTGCGCACGATGAGGTCGCTTTGGCCCTCCGTCGACATGCGACCAGTAAGATCAAGAGTCAAGCAGATCTCTTTCGTATTCGAACACTTGGTTTTCGTGGTGAGGCCATGCCTTCCATTGCTTCTGTCAGTATTCTAACCCTTCTAACGGCGCAAGAAGGAGCTGCCCACGGGACCAAATTGGTCGCAAAGGGTGGCGAAATTGAGGAATTGGAGCCAGCGACAAGCCCTGTCGGGACCAAGATCACAGTGGAAGATCTCTTTTTTAATACCCCTGCTCGTCTCAAGTATTTAAAGAGCCAGCAGGCAGAGTTGTCCCATATCGTGGATATTCTCAACCGCTTGAGTTTGGCTCATCCTGAGATTGCCTTTACCTTGATCAATGATGGAAAAGAAATGAGCAAAACAGCGGGGACGGGCAATCTCCGGCAAGCCATTGCAGGTGTCTATGGCCTCGCGTCTGCTAAGAAGATGGTGGCCATTGAAAATCGCGACCTAGATTTTGAAGTGACGGGCTTTGTGTCTTTGCCTGAATTGACTCGTGCCAATCGCAATTACATCAGTCTCTTTATCAACGGCCGTTACATCAAGAATTTCTTGCTCAATCGAGCTATTTTAGACGGCTACGGCAGTAAACTCATGGTGGGTCGCTTTCCACTTGCGATCATTAATATCCAGATCGATCCTTACTTAGCAGATGTCAATGTTCACCCTACCAAGCAAGAGGTTCGTATCTCCAAAGAACGAGAACTAATGGCCTTGATCTCCCAGGCTATTGCGAATGCTTTGAAAGAGCAGGACTTGATTCCAGATGCTCTAGAAAATCTAGCCAAGTCGACCATTCGTCGAACAGAAAAGCCAGTACAGACGACCCTGCCTTTAAAGGAAAACCGCCTCTATTATGACCGAGAAAGTCAAGATTTCAAGCTTCGACCAGAGGTGGCAGATCCTCAACTGCCTCTGACAGATGAGGTAACTGCTGATTCTACAAGCCAAGAAAACCCAGTAGAAAAACCGACAAGCGCGATCAAGTTTGCGGAAAGAAAGACTGTGGTTTATGATGAACTGGATCACCCAGAGTTGGATCTGGCTAGTCTAGACAAGGCCTATGATAAGTTGGATGGGGAAGAACATTCGACCTTCCCAGAATTGGAATATTTTGGTCAGATGCATGGAACCTATCTCTTTGCCCAAGGAAATGGGGGCCTATATATCATTGACCAGCACGCGGCCCAAGAGCGGGTCAAATACGAAGAATACCGGGAGAGCATCGGGAACGTAGACGGCAGTCAGCAACAACTGCTGGTGCCTTATATCTTTGAATTCCCTACAGACGATCTGATCCGCCTGCAACAGCGCAAACACCTTCTAGAAGAAGTGGGCGTCTACTTAGAAGAGTACGGAGCCAACCAGTTGATCTTGCGGGAGCATCCGATCTGGATGAAGGAAGAAGAGATCGAGTCGGGTATCTACGAAATGTGTGACATGCTCCTTTTGACCAAGGAAGTGTCCATCAAGAAATACCGGGCTGAGTTGGCCATCATGATGTCCTGCAAACGCTCCATCAAGGCCAACCACACACTGGACGATTACTCTGCACGCGACCTGATCTACCAATTGTCCCAATGTGACAACCCCTATAACTGCCCTCACGGTCGTCCGGTTTTGGTTAACTTTACCAAGTCAGATATGGAAAAGATGTTCCGACGCATTCAGGAAAATCACACCAGTCTGCGGGAATTGGGCAAATATTAATCAAACAATAAAGGAATCTTATGTACGAATACATTAAAGGAATCTTAACGAAAATTACCGCCAAATACATCGTGGTGGAGACAGCTGGAATCGGCTATCTCTTGCATGTGGCCAATCCCTATGCCTACTCTGGCAAAATGAACCAAGAGGTGCAAGTCTACCTGCACCAAGTGGTTCGGGAAGACGCTCACCTTCTCTATGGCTTTGCGACCGAAGAAGAGAAAAAGCTCTTTTTAAACTTGATCTCAGTCTCTGGGATTGGACCTGTCTCAGCTCTGGCCATCATTGCTGCAGACGATAATGCAGGCCTTGTCCAAGCCATCGAAAGCAAGAACATCACTTACTTGACCAAGTTTCCGAAGATCGGCAAGAAAACAGCCCAACAGATGGTGCTGGACTTGGAAGGTAAGATCAATCTTGATCTAGAAGATGCACCGGCTCAGACCAAAGCCAAAGTTGCAGAAGAAAACCAAGCCCTTGAAGAAGCTATGGAAGCCATGTTGGCTTTGGGCTACAAGGCAACGGAGCTTAAGAAAATCAAGAAATTCTTTGAAGGAACGACGGATACTGCTGAGAACTATATCAAGTCTGCCCTGAAGATGTTGGTGAAATAGGAGAAGTCTATGCCAAAACGTTGTAGCTGGGTCAAAATGAACAACCCGCTCTATATAGCCTACCATGATGAGGAGTGGGGACAGCCCCTCCACGATGACCAGGCGCTCTTTGAGTTGCTTTGCTTAGAGTCCTATCAGGCGGGACTTTCTTGGGAGACGGTGCTCAATAAACGGCAGGCTTTCCGAGAATCTTTTCATGGTTACCACCTTCAACGCGTCGCAGAGATGACCGACTCTGAACTGGAAACTTTGTTAGACAATCCAGCCATCATCCGCAATCGTGCAAAGATTTTTGCGACACGGGCCAATGCACAAGCCTTTCTACAAGTCCAGGAGGAATTTGGATCGTTTGATGCTTATCTTTGGTCTTTTGTCGATGGGAAAACCATCGTCAATGATGTTCCAGATTACCGACAGGCTCCAGCGAAGACAGCTCTTTCTGAGAAGCTAGCCAAGGACCTCAAAAAGCGTGGTTTTAAGTTTACAGGTCCCGTTGCGGTCCTGTCCTACCTACAAGCAGCAGGCCTGGTCAATGATCACGAGAATGATTGTGATTGGAAAAACGGTGATTAGTGAATATAGGTAACTAGAGTATCTGAGAATATAGAAAAAAGCTGAGAAATTCTTCTCAGCTTTCTTTGTTATAGTCAAAGCGAATGACTTGCTCCGTTGCATCTACATGGGCGTGGACTCCGAAGGGGACAATTGCTCTTGGAGTTGCATGACCAACATTCAGATTATAGACAATCGGGATATTGCTATCAATGATATCCAATAGTGCTTCTTTATAGTCGTCATAGAAAGTTTGATCCATAGGTTTTCCGACTAATAGTCCACTGATGACCTCGAATATACCCGTGTCCTTTAAAGTCCGCAACATCTTTTTGAAGTCTTCAGGATTAGGCTTTTCTTGGCTGGTTTCTAGCAAGAGGATCTTTCCTTCCCAGTCTGACAAGTCAGGGAAAAGTTTGTATTTTTGGCAGAGGTCCGTGCTGTCTGCGTGTAGAGAGTTGTCAAAAATATCATAGAGAGACTCGAGACAACCACCGAGGATTTCCCCTTCGAATTGAGCATTGCCTTGTAATAAGTCAAAACCTGTATTTGCATGGCTGACACGAGGTGTTCCCAGAGCCTTGGGACTAAAATCAGTCCGTTCCTCGTACCAAACGTTACTAGGGCGAATTTCTGAGATTTTTCCAGTCTCAATCAATTCTTTAAAGTAGTGGCGGCTATATGGCAGCATTTCTTTGTCTAACTCACAAATGTCTGCAAAGAAGGATTGCCCATAAAAAGTCTTGATTCCTAGTTTATGCAACATGAGATGGTTCATGGTCGTATCCGAGAAGCCAAGAAAAATCTTTTGTTTGATAACCTTTTGTAGTTGGTCATTTTCAAAGAGGTAGGGTAGCAAGCGATAGGTATCGTTTCCACCGATGGCGCATAATATCATGTCGATACTATCATCAGAAAAGGCCTGAATCAAATCCTCCGCACGAGCTTCGGGATGTTCTTTGATAAAGTCTAAGCCTTTTAGTGAATGAGGTAAAAAGATAGGATTGAGTCCGAGGTCTTTGAGTCGTTGGACCCCCAAGTCCACTTCGTGCTTGACAAAGTCCTCTCCGATAATCCCACTAGATAAACTTACGATACCAATAGTAGAAACCATATCTCATCCTCCTAGAAATAAATTGATGCTATTGTATCACAAAAGATGAGGGGGAACAACAAGAATTAGAGTCAGAAGAAGGCTTTTAGATCAAGAAAGTAGTAAAAAAGAGAGTGGGACAGAAATCGGTAATTCGTTAGAATTCGATTTCATCGTCCCACATCCGCACAGTTGAGTAGGGCTGTAAAAGCTGATGAAATCAGCGTATTAGAGCCCACTCAACCACTGCATCTTGCTCGACATCCAAAAACAATTGAGAGGCTAGGACTTTTGTCCCAGCCTCTTCAGAATATAGATAAGCTCTATCAACAACAGAAAATAGCCCTTTAGAAGTTGATTGCCACATAGTTAAAACTCTTAGGGATGCTGATGTAATAGTATTTCTAAGAGTTTTTTACTTTATACTCTAAAAGAAAAAGATTGAAGAAAGTTGTCCAAAATGTACTTTATCTTCAATCTGTTTTTTAAATAATTTAGGAAATTGTGTTAAAATGAAATGAAAATTACGAATAGTATAAGTAGGAGGCACCATGAAGGCGGAAATTATTGCAGTTGGAACAGAAATTCTAACAGGACAAATTGTCAACACCAATGCTCAATTCTTGTCTGAAAAATTGGCTAGTTTAGGGATTGACGTCTATTATCATGTGGCGGTAGGAGACAATGAAGGTCGTCTCTTATCGACCATTGAGACAGCTTCAAAACGCAGTGATTTGGTGATTTTATGTGGTGGACTTGGGCCAACAGAGGATGATTTGACCAAGCAAACCCTTGCTAAGTTTTTAGGGAAAGAACTGGTTTTTGATCCAACAGCGCTTGCCAAACTCGACACCTTCTTTGCCAGTCGCCCTGATTATGTCCGGACGCCCAATAATGAGCGACAAGCACAATTGATTGCCGGTTCAATCCCCCTTCAAAACCGTACAGGTCTCGCGGTTGGAGGTTTGATTGAAGTCGACGGTGTGACCTATGTCGTTCTACCTGGTCCACCAAGTGAGTTAAAACCCATGGTCAATGAACAATTGGTGCCTCATTTGACAACAGGGGAAGAGCTCTTTTCTAGAGTCTTGCGCTTCTTTGGGATTGGGGAAAGCCAGCTGGTTACGATCCTAGCCGATATCATTGAAGAGCAGAGTGATCCGACGGTTGCCCCTTATGCCAAGACGGGAGAAGTAACCTTGCGTCTGTCTACAAAGGCGAAGGATCAAGCCTCAGCGGATGCTAAGCTCGATATCTTAGAAAAGGAAATCTTATCACGCCATACCCTGGACCATCAACCCTTGCATGAACTGTTTTACGGTTATGGGGATGACACTTCGATGGCCAAGGTGGCCTTTGATCTCTTGAAACGGACTGGTAAGACCATTACAGCTGCAGAAAGCCTGACGGCTGGCCTTTTCCAAGCGACTCTGGCAGATTTTTCAGGGGCGTCCAGCATCTTTGCAGGTGGTTTTGTCACCTATAGTCTGGAAGAAAAAAGCAAGATGTTGTCTATTCCAGCTCAAGAGTTAGAGCAACATGGAGTGGTGTCTCACTTTACAGCTCAAGCCATGGCTTCACAGGCCCGTAAGTTAACAGGATCCGATTATGGCATTAGCCTAACCGGAGTTGCGGGGCCAGATAGTCTAGAAGGGCATCCAGCAGGGACCGTCTTTATCGGACTTGCGACTCCACATGGAGTGGATAGTGTCCAAGTCAATATCGCTGGACGTAGCCGGGCGGATGTCCGCGAAATTGCAGTCCTTCATGCCTTTAATTTGGTGCGCTTGGCTGTATTAAATGGTGAAAATTTGGTATAATGAAGCTTGTGCCAAATGAAGAATAATTCTAAAAATGGATAGGAAATGTGCCTTTCAAATGACGGAAAACGTCGGTGAGTTGCATGCATTTCCTGTATAGTAAAAACATAGGAGAAAAGAATGGCGAAAAAACAGAAAAAATTAGATGATATCTCTAAGAAATTTGGAGATGAGCGTGAAAAAGCGCTCAATGATGCCCTGAAATTGATCGAAAAAGACTTTGGTAAGGGATCGATCATGCGTCTGGGCGAACGTGCAGAACAAAAAGTACAAGTCATGAGCTCTGGTTCCTTGGCGCTTGATATTGCCTTGGGTGCTGGTGGTTATCCAAAAGGTCGGATCATCGAAATCTATGGTCCAGAATCATCTGGTAAAACAACCGTTGCCCTCCATGCAGTAGCGCAAGCACAGAAAGAAGGAGGCATTGCTGCCTTTATCGATGCTGAGCATGCCTTGGATCCATCTTATGCAGCAGCTCTTGGGGTCAATATCGACGAACTTCTCTTGTCTCAACCAGACTCAGGGGAACAAGGACTTGAAATTGCTGGTAAATTGATCGACTCTGGTGCGGTAGATTTGGTGGTTGTCGACTCTGTTGCGGCCTTGGTACCACGTGCGGAAATCGATGGAGATATCGGAGATAGCCACGTTGGTTTACAAGCTCGGATGATGAGCCAAGCGATGCGTAAGCTTGGAGCTTCGATCAATAAGACGAAGACCATTGCTATCTTTATCAACCAATTGCGTGAAAAAGTTGGGGTCATGTTTGGGAACCCTGAAACCACACCTGGTGGTCGTGCCCTGAAATTCTACGCTTCAGTCCGTCTAGATGTCCGTGGAAATACTCAAATCAAGGGTACTGGAGACCAAAAAGATACCAACGTTGGTAAGGAAACCAAGATCAAGGTTGTGAAGAACAAGGTAGCTCCACCGTTCAAAGAAGCCATGGTCGAAATCATGTACGGGGAAGGAATTTCACGTACAGGTGAATTGGTGAAGATTGCAACAGATTTGGATATCATCCAAAAAGCGGGTGCGTGGTACTCCTATAATGGCGAAAAAATTGGTCAAGGATCTGAAAATGCTAAGAAATTCTTGGCTGACCACCCAGAAATTTTTGACGAAATTGACCACAAGGTTCGGGTTCATTTTGGTTTGATCGAAGAAGACGAAGCAGTGAAAACCCTTGATAAAACTGAAGAAGCAGCTCCTGTCGTAGAAGAAGTAACTCTAGATTTAGATGACGCGATTGAAATTGAAGATTAATTTTTTTCAAAATAGGTCGCTAGACTGATGGTTTTTGTGTTATAATTTAATACGATAGTATTATCGTGTAGCGAAAGGAGTGCATGCATGATTAAAATTTATACAGTGTCAAGTTGCACCAGCTGTAAAAAAGCAAAGACTTGGCTCAACGCTCACCAGCTAACTTATAAAGAACAAAACCTCGGTAAGGAAGGGATCACCAAAGAAGAATTGTTGGATATCCTTACAAAGACTGAAAATGGAGTGGCAAGTATTGTCTCTTCAAAAAATCGATACGCTAAAAATCTAGGAGTGGACATCGAAGACTTGAGTGTCAATGAAGTCATTGACATCATCATGGAAACACCTCGTATTCTTAAAAGTCCGATCTTGGTAGATGACAAACGTCTCCAAGTGGGCTACAAAGAAGACGATATTCGTGCCTTCTTGCCACGATCAGTTCGAAATGTAGAAAATGCAGAAGCGCGGATGCGTGCAGCTCTTTAAAGCGATTGAAAATCAGAAACAATTTGTTTCTGATTTTTTTCTTTTTAAAAATCGGAATGAAAAGCAGTTTACTGCGCCATTTTACGAAATCTATGATACAATATTTTAGAAAACAATAACTAGTAAGGAATGGAAAATGAAAAGGAAAATCTTCTTATTGGGTGCACTTGCCTTGTGTTTGACTGGATGCGGTCAAAAAAAACAAGCGAAAACGCCAAATTCAAGTGAACAAAAGGCAATCCAAGCAAAAGCAGAGCAACTGCAAAAGGATAATAAGAGTATCCTGCAAAAAGCTGAAGAAAATAAAGTCATCACTAGAACCTTTGTCTTTCCAAAAGATGACAAGGGGACACAACAGACGCAAATCGTCACCTATGTGGGGAATACCTTTAAAAAGTTGGAGACCATCAATGTGACGGCAACCGATGAGGAGTTGAAAAAAGGGATCCAACAGGTTGGAGTCGAGGAAGCACAAAAGCAATTGAGAGAATCCTTTAACAAGGACGATGCATTTAAGGAAGCTTTGACAGTGCCAGGTTTCACAGCTGATTTGACCTTGGAAAATGAGAATGAATACAAGGTAACCATCACCTATGATTTTGAAGCAATGGATGTGAAGAAGGCTGAAGGCATGACCTACTTCAAAAACAATCACTTACCAGAGTTGTTGAAGCTGACACCGAGTCAATTTGCGGATAATCTTATCAATGCTGGAGCGAGTGAGCAAAAATAAAAAAACAGTTTAGCTAAAATAGCTCAAAAATGCTTGAAAAAGCCGTAAAATCAAGGGCTTGGCCGTTGTGGAAAACTCTTGATTATGGTATAATAGTAATATTCTAAGGAAAGAGGGTGTTCTTGTGGGATTTACAGATGAAACAGTACGTTTTAATCTTGATGATTCAAATCGTAAGGAAATTAGCGAGACCTTGAAAGATGTTTACTTGTCACTGGATGAAAAAGGCTACAATCCAATTAATCAAATCGTAGGATACGTACTCAGTGGTGATCCTGCCTATGTACCTCGTTATAATAATGCACGGAACCAAATTCGTAAATATGAACGTGACGAGATCGTGGAAGAATTGGTACGTTATTATTTGAAAGGGCAAGGAATAGACCTCTAATGAGAATTATGGGATTGGATGTCGGTTCAAAGACCGTCGGGGTTGCTGTGAGTGATCCTCTCGGTTTTACAGCTCAGGGTCTTGAAATCATTCAAATTGATGAGGACAAAAAAGAATTTGGCTTAGAACGATTAGCTGAATTAGTAGCTCAATACAAGGTAGACCGTTTTGTTGTGGGTTTGCCGAAAAACATGAACAACACAAGCGGACCGCGTGTGGAAGCCAGTCAGGCTTATGGCGCAATGATTGCTGAAAAGTTTGGGTTGCCAGTCGACTACCAAGACGAACGGTTGACAACAGTTGCCGCAGAGCGGATGTTGATTGAGCAAGCAGACGTTAGCCGTAGCAAACGCAAAAAAGTTATTGATAAGTTAGCGGCGCAGCTCATTTTACAAAATTATTTAGATCGTAATTTTTAGAAAGAAAACGAGGAAGAATAGTATGGCACATGATCATAACCACGACCATGAAGAACGTGAATTAATCACATTGGTGGATGAACAAGGAAATGAAACCTTGTTTGAAATTCTTTTGACCATCGATGGCAAAGAAGAGTTTGGAAAGAACTATGTCCTTTTGATCCCTGCAAATGCAGAAGAAGATGAAAATGGCGAAGTTGAAATTCAAGCTTATTCATTTACAGAAAACGAAGACGGAACAGAGGGCGACCTTCAACCAATCCCAGAAGACTCAGATGCAGAATGGGATATGATCGAAGAAGTCTTCAACAGCTTTATGGAGGAGTAAAAATGTTCAGTGAACATTTTTACCCTTGCGCTAAAAATAAAGACCGCAAGTAAGTCCGGGGGACGTTTTTAGCCCAACTCCTAGAAACTAGAAAGAGTTGGTAAGTCCGGGGGACATTTTTACCCTTGCGCTAGAAATGAAGACCGCAAGTAAGTCCAGTGGACGTTTTTAGCTCTGCTTCAAGAAACAAGAAAAAGCAGGAAGTCCGATGGACCTGCTGTAAAATGAGAACGAAACAATTACAAAAGAAAGGAGCGCAAACGTCAGAAGAGGTTTTGTCGCTTTTTTCTTTTAGGAGGAAGATGTGAATAAGATTGAGCAATGGATGAATAGTCGGATCGGTCTAAATTTTCGATCGGGACTGGATCGTATGGAGCAGGCAGTGAGCCTTTTAGGGAGGCCGGATAAGGCTTATCCGATCCTTCATGTGACAGGAACCAATGGGAAGGGATCCACAATCGCCTTTTTGCGTCAATTATTGATGGCTCACGGAAAGAAGGTTGGAACCTTTACTTCTCCTCATATGATCAGTATCCATGATCGGATTTGTATTGGGGATCAGCCGATTTCAGATGAAGATTTTACTCGGATTGGCCAAGAAGTCCAACAAATGGAGCAGACCTTGCTTCAAACCCAGGACCAACTCTCTTATTTTGAGATTATCTGCCTCATGGCCCTCTTGTATTTTAAGGAACAAGCTGTGGATGTGGTCTTGCTGGAAGTTGGTATCGGAGGGCTACTAGATACCACCAATGTAGTGACAGGAGAGATCGCAGTGATCACTTCGGTTGGCCTGGATCACCAGGAAACACTGGGAGGGACGATTGCAGAAATCGCCCAGCAAAAGGCAGGAATCTTTAAGAAGGGCAAGAAGGCTGTTGTGGGCCCTTTGCCTGCTGAGGCTACAGCTGTTTGTCAAGACAGAGCCGAGCAATTGGATGTGGATCTCTACGCCTTCCAGAACGATTTTGGCTTAGAGCAGGATCGTTTTTGGAATGAAAACGTGGAACTTGTCTTGCCGTCTCTGGGTTTGAAGGGTGATTACCAACGGGAAAATGCTGCAGTAGCTTTGGAGGCCTTTTTCCTCTATATGGAGGGCCTAGATGAAGAAGTGGATATGGAGCAGGTCAAACACGCCTTGCAAGAGACAAGGTGGCCGGGCCGTCTAGAGTTATTTGGCGACCAGGTGTATCTGGATGGCGCTCATAATCCTCATGCTATGTTGCGCTTGATCGAGTTTGCCAATAGCTTAGCAGGAAAGCGCGTGAAGATTTTATTTGGAGCCCTCAAGCGAAAAGATTATAGCGGGATGCTCCAAACGCTTCAAGCGGGATTGCCAGAAGCTGAATTGATTTTGACGACCTTCCATTACGGAGAAGTGGTGGCGCAGGGTGATCGACAAGACCTGCCTTATGTGGCTGACTACAAGGCCTATATCAAAGAGTTTATGGATCAGAGCCATCCAGATGAGGTTTTATTTGTGACAGGTTCCTTGTATTTTATTGCAGAAGTAAGGGCATTTTTATTAGAGGGGTAAACAATTGACCTAAAGACTTTCTTGGCGTATACTGGTGGTAGATAGTATACGGTTATGGCGAAAGGAGTCGATCTTAATGAAAAAAAATCATGTCTATACTGACCTTGGCGGTAGCTCTTTTCCTGACTGCTTGTAGCCAGCAAGAAAAAGCAACACAGACTTCGAGCAAACAGACGTCAACTTCATCACAGACTATGACTTCGGCGAGTGAAGAACAGAAAGAAGGAGTGTCCATAGATGGCAGTTATCGAGGACAGGACGAGGAAAATACGATTCTCTTAGTTGTGACGGGGCGAAAAGGCACGTTTACGGTACAAGATGCTGATGGAGAAGAAGAGACCAAAGAGGTCAGTATTGATCCGGTCAATCAATCCATGCGTATCGGGGATGAACCCTATCGCTATCGGATCGAAGGGAATCAGTTGTCGCTAGAAGATCTGGAGCAAGCAGAGGATGATCAAGGGATTATCGTTTTAACCAAGCAATAAGGGACGAAACAAGAGAGAGTGGGACAGAAATCGGTAATTCGTTAGAATTCGATTTCATCGTCCCACATCCGCACAGTTGAGTAGGGCTGTAAAAGCTGATGAAATCAGCGTATTAGAGCCCACTCAACCACTGCATCTTGCTCGACATCCAAAAACAATTGAGAGGCTAGGACTTTTGTCCCACTCTCTTTTTGTTTGTCTAGAAGGGGTTTGGTTGGTCGTTGCAACGGGTAAAAAGAATTGGTATACTAGTAGAAAGAAAAAAGGAGGATGCTGTGACCTTTCGAAAATTACGTCTATTAATGTCCAAATATGGATTTAGTATTTTGTTTATGGGCTTTGAACTATGGGCATCCTTTGCGGCCTTCTTCTGGCTTAATAGATGGTTCCCTCATTGGCTATCTGTTGCAGTCATTGGGCTCTTATATGTGTCGACAATCTTAGCTATTGTTAATCGAAATACCCCGCCTGAAAATAAGGTGACCTGGCTCTTGATTGCCGTCATTCCTGTCTTTGGATCGCTTTTATACCTCATGTTTGGAGAGCGACGTTTGTCCAAAAAGGAAATGATCCAGCTGAAAAATATGGAGTCCATGAAGTTTCGAGAGGACAATAGTCATCAGTTGCGTAAGGAGCTCAAGCAAGAAAGCAAGGCGGTTTATGGCTTGGTCAAGTCGATTTTATCCATGGATCACAATGCGGATCTCTACAATGGGACGGCATCAACCTTTTACCCTCTAGGGGAGGAGATGTATGAGCAACTACTAGAGGATCTGAGAGCGGCGAAAAAATTTATCTTCATCGAGTTTTACATCATTGATGAGGGCTTGATGTGGAACAGTATCCTAGAGATTTTAGAGCAGAAAGTGAAAGAGGGGGTCGAAGTCAAACTCCTTTATGACGATATCGGCTGTATGGCGACTTTGGCTGGGAACTATACCAAACGCTTGAGAAAGATGGGGATTGATGCCCATAAGTTTAACAAGGTGATCCCCCGTCTAACAGTGGCTTATAACAACCGAGATCACCGCAAGATTCTGGTCATTGATGGGCAGATCGGCTATACGGGTGGTGTCAATTTGGCAGACGAGTACATCAACCACATTGAGCGGTTTGGTCACTGGAAGGACAGTGCCATCCGCTTGGATGGACGAGCTGTTAAGGCCTTAACGCGACTCTTCCTCATGAACTGGTACATCAACCGTGGGGAAATCGAGGATTTTGACCGCTACCATATTGAAAATAAGGCGGTCGAAGGAGAAGGGCTCTACATTCCCTATGGGAGTGGACCAAAGCCGATTTACAAGTCGCAGGTCGGAAAGACGGTTTATCAAAATATGATCAACCAAGCGACGGATTACGTCTATATCACGACTCCTTACTTGATCATCGATTATGATTTGACAGAAGATATCCGCAATGCGGCCCTTCGTGGGGTGGATGTTCGCATCGTGACCCCGCATATTCCGGATAAAAAATTAATCCAAATTGTTACGCGTGGGGCTTACTTGGATCTGATGGATGCTGGTGTGAAAATCTATGAGTACACGCCTGGTTTTGTCCACAGTAAGCAAGTTCTTGCCGATGATGAAATGGCGGTTGTAGGGTCGATTAACTTTGATTACCGCAGTTTGGTCCATCACTATGAAAATGCTGTCTGGATGTATCGGACGCCTGCCTTGAAAAAGATTCGTGAGGACTTTGACCATATCTTTGAAGTGTCTCAAGAAATTACAGAGGATACCTTCCGCTTTACATGGCACCAAAGCTTAATCAAGGAAATTATGCAATTGTTCGCACCGATGTTGTAAATGTATAAAAACGAAAATCAGAGTCAGGAATCGAGATGCCTGACTCTTTTTCCATAGGACTATGTGGCAAGAGGCTGACATGGTCGGCAGAATTTGGTATACTAGAGAAGATAATGGGCTTTTTTCTAAAAGGAAAGAGCAGAGGAATAGCGAAGAAAAGGAAAAAGAATGAGCGAAAAAGAGCAAGAAATGACTTCGAAAAAGTTAGGGCTTCACGTGGGAGACAGTTTTCAGGATACACGTGAAATTCGCGAAGTGCTAGATAAATCAGTCTTTCGTGAAGAAGAGCCGACTCATAGCCAGCAGGCAGAAGTCTTGGAGGAGCCGGTTGCAATGGAGGCATCAGAGGAAATTAGTGATGCCAAGCCAGAAGCAATAGCAGAACCTACACAAGAATTGGAACAGGAAGCGGAGCAACCGCTCAGTCGGATGAGTCGCCGTTCTCGTAAATCGGGAGTTGAAGCGACAAAAGCGGAAGCATCGAAGGTAGAAGAGAATACGGAAGAGCTAGAAGCAGATGTGGCAGTTGAGCCGATCCGTCGTCAAGCTAAGCGTCCAGTCCCCCTAGCGATTCCTTTTGTGTTGAGTCTCTTGATTAGTTTGCTGCATGTCGGGGTGCCATTTTTAACCCGTTTTGCCACCAATCAACAATCGCAAAACTTGTATGCTGGCTGGGCAATGACCAAGGGGCAAGTACCGTTTGGTGATTTTTACGGAACCAATGGTCTGCTCTATTATGCAATCAACTGGTTGGGAAGTTTAGCTGGTGGACATTGGATCTTGATGATCCTCCAAGCGATTGCCCTCTTCTTTGCGGGTACCTATCTCTATCGGGTTGTGCGCTTGCTGGTGTCTGATAAAGATACAGCGAAGAATGTCCAGTTACTCTTTTATTTCTTGGTGCTAGGCCTTGGTTTTGGAGGAACTTATGTGACTCTCTTTAGTCTTCCAATCCTATTTGCCAGCATGAATTTCATTTTGGCTTATTTGATTGGGCATCGTAAGGATGAAGGCTTTATCCTTTATGGTGCGATTGCAGCTGTGGCTTTCTTGATTGATCCGATGACCAGTGCCTTGTTTTATTTGTTGGCCTTCCTTGGATTAACAGCCTTTAACATCAAGCAGAAGAGATGGGCGCGTGGCTTTTATCAACTGCTAGCAGCTCTCCTTGGTTTTTCACTCGTCTTTTATCCAATTGGCTATATCACCGTTTTGAATCAGACTTTTGGCTATGCCATTAACCAAGTAACCTATGTCTTTAATGCCTTGAATTTTAGCAATGGACAGACCTTCAGTAATGCCATTTATTATGGACTGTTGGCGCTGGCCTTTGGCCTAGTCTCTGCCTTTTTGATGTCTTTTACGAAGCAAAATAGCAGTGCTCGCCGGATCTTCCGCTTTATGGGATGGGCAGGTAGCTTGGTGGTCCTCATTGTGTCGATTGGTCTTCCTGAACAAGGCGCTTACCAATTGTTACCGATGTTGCCATTTGTTCTTCCTTTGTTTGCGATCTGGTTCTCACGAGATGGGGAAGAAAACGATGGGATCGAACGTCGTGGTCGGAAGAAGAAAAACAAGGAAGTTTGGGCCGCTTACTTTACGAGCCAAGTTTTCTTACCGCTAGTAGCCCTCGTCTATCTCTTGGCGAATCCAGTGGTTCAAGATGTCGTGCTTCAGTCTGGTCAATCGAGTGAACGGAGCGCTATTGCCAGCTACATTAAACATCACACCAAGTCGAAAGATACCATCTATGCTTGGGATACGACAGCTACTCTCTATCAAGAAAGCGATCGTTTGGCAGCTTCTGCCTTATTGACCCCAACGTCTTATCTGGGAATTAATGAAAATCGGACCAATGTGATCCAACAAATCGATCGGTCTGAACCCAAGTATATTGTGGTCAACAATCAGGTAGAATTGACCTCCAAAATGAAGGACTTGCTCAAAGAAAATTATCGTCTCGTTGAGAAGAAATACCGTCATTTCAAACTCTATCAACGCTCTTAAGAAAATCAATATCTTGTGCTTTAGAAAGTTTTTTATAAAATTTTCCACAAGATATTGATTTTTATTTTTGGAGTGGTATAATACAACTTGTATGTAAATAAATGAAGAGAGGCATGTTTGGTATGATCACCTTGAGAGAAGAAAAACTGAGAATGGCCCCGGATATTTTTGTTGAAAAACGAGATGGCCGCCGTGTTCAATTCGATGTTGAAAAAATTTATAAAGCCTTGTTGAAGGCGACAGAAGAAGTGACTTCTCTCACTCCAGTGATGGAAGCCAAACTAGAAGCTATTGTCGATCGTGTGATCGCAGAGATCTTGGAACGTTTTCCAAATGGCGTGAAGATCTATGAGATCCAAAATGTTGTCGAACATGAATTGCTTCAAGCCAATGAATATGCGATTGCTGAGAGCTACATTACTTATCGGACGCAGCGGGATTTTGAGCGCTCAAAAGCGACGGATATCAACTTTACCATCGGCAAGCTCCTCAACAAGGACCAAGCGGTTGTCAATGAAAATGCCAATAAGGACAGCGATGTCTTTAATACGCAACGGGACTTGACGGCAGGGATTGTCGGTAAGTCTATTGGTCTCAAAATGTTGCCCAAACACGTAGCCAATGCCCATCAAAAAGGGGATATCCACTACCATGATTTGGACTATAGCCCTTATACACCGATGACTAACTGCTGTTTGATCGATTTTGAAGGCATGCTCAGAAATGGCTTTAAGATTGGGAATGCAGAAGTAGAAAGTCCTAAATCCATCCAAACTGCAACGGCTCAAATTTCGCAGATTATTGCCAATGTAGCCTCTAGTCAGTACGGGGGCTGTTCAGCTGACCGGATCGATGAGGTCCTGGCCCCTTATGCAGAAAAGAACTACCAAAAACACTTGGCAGATGCCAAAGAGTGGGTGCTTCCTGAAAAGCAAGAGGACTATGCTTGGAGCAAGACTCAAAAAGATATCTATGATGCCATGCAATCGCTGGAATATGAGATCAATACCCTCTTTACGTCAAATGGGCAAACTCCCTTTACTTCGCTTGGCTTTGGTCTTGGAACCAATCGCTTCGAGCGGGAAATCCAAAAGGCGATTTTGGAAATCAGAATCAAGGGACTTGGATCGGAACATCGGACCGCTATCTTTCCAAAACTGATCTTTACCCTCAAGCGGGGGCTCAACCTAGAACCTGGAACCCCTAACTATGATATCAAGCAATTGGCCTTGGAATGTGCGACGAAGCGCATGTATCCAGACGTTTTGTCTTATGACAAGATTGTCGAGTTGACAGGTTCCTTCAAGGTGCCGATGGGATGTCGTTCTTTCCTTCAAGGTTGGAAGGATGAGAATGGCGTAGAAGTCAATTCTGGCCGAATGAACCTAGGGGTTGTGACAGTCAATTTACCTCGGATTGCCTTGGAATCTGGCGGAGACAAGGAGAAGTTCTGGCAAATCTTTAATGAACGGATGAACATCGCTGAAGATGCCTTGGTTTACCGGGTGGAACGCACCAAAGAAGCGACACCAGCTAATGCACCGATTCTTTACCAATATGGCGCTTTCGGGAAACGCTTGGGCAAATATGACCAGGTAGATCAGCTCTTCCGTCATCGCAGAGCAACCGTTTCTCTTGGTTATATCGGTCTCTATGAAGTTGCAACCGTCTTTTATGGTCCAAATTGGGAACACAATCCAGAAGCCAAACAATTCACGATCGATATCATCAAGGATATGAAAGCGCGCGTGGAAGAATGGTCTGACCAGTATGATTACCACTTCTCTATTTATTCGACACCGTCAGAAAGTTTGACAGACCGCTTCTGTCGCCTGGATACGGAGAAATTTGGGAAGGTCCCAGATATCACAGACAAGGAATACTACACCAATAGTTTCCACTACGATGTTCGTAAGAACCCAACGCCATTTGAGAAGTTGGATTTTGAAAAAGTTTATCCTGAAGCAGGGGCTTCTGGTGGCTTTATCCACTATTGTGAATACCCTGTGCTCCAACAAAATCCCAAAGCCCTTGAAGCGGTTTGGGATTATGCCTATGACTGGGTCGGTTATCTCGGGACTAATACGCCGATTGACCGTTGTTACAAGTGTGATTTTGAAGGAGATTTCACGCCGACTGAGCGCGGATTTGCTTGTCCAAACTGTGGCAATAGCGATCCGAAAACGGTCGATGTGGTCAAACGGACCTGTGGTTATCTAGGAAACCCTCAAGCTCGTCCGATGGTCAATGGCCGTCACAAGGAAATCGCGGCGCGTGTCAAACACATGAACGGGTCTACCATCAAGTATGGTGGACATGAAGTGACAGACTAGAAGAGGACATTATGGGAAAATACCAATTAGATGATAAGGGCAAGGCTCAGGTGCAACGATTCCACGAGAAGCATTCAACAGGTGGAGTCAATAAAAAAGACCGAGTAGCCAGCCTGAGAGAACAATTTTTAAATAAGAATAAGAAAAAGTGAGAGTTCGCTCTCGCTTTTCTCGTATAGGGGGAGGTAAAGATGGAATTACGTAGACCAACATTAGCAGATAAAGAAACCATTCTAAACATGATGGCAGAGTTCGAAGAGACCCAATCGGCCCACGACGGCGGCTTTTGGGATGCTGAGAACTTTGATTATGAGGAGTGGCTAGAAACTAACCTTAATAAAGAAATGGGAATAAACTTGCCTGAAAATCGCGTTCCATCAATTCAGTTCGTATTGTTTGATGAATCAGGCCATGCTTTAGGTTTTTTGAATCTACGGCTGAGACTAAATGAGGGATTGCTGAATTATGCTGGTCATATCGGGTATTCCATCCGCCCTTCTGAAAGGGGCAAAGGCTATGCAAAAGAAGCTCTTCATCAAGGTCTGCAACTAGCTAAAGAAAAGAACATCCATCGTGCTCTGGTGACATGTAGCACGGAAAATCCTGCCAGCCGAGCGGTTATCTTAGCTAATGGTGGTCAGTTGGAGGATGTTCGAAATGGAACGGAGCGTTATTGGATAGAAGTGGAGTAGAAGGATGACATGGAATACACCTAAACCAGGCGAATGGAAGAGTGAGGAACTGAGTCAAGGGCGCATCATCGACTACAAGGCTTTTAACTTTGTCGATGGCGAAGGGGTGCGCAATTCGCTTTATGTTTCAGGTTGCATGTTTCACTGTGAGGGCTGTTACAATGTAGCGACCTGGTCTTTCAATGCAGGCATTCCTTATACCAAAGAATTGGAAGAGCAGATCATGGAAGATCTGGCCCAACCCTATGTCCAAGGCCTGACCCTGCTTGGGGGAGAGCCATTTCTTAATACCGGTATTCTTTTACCCCTTGTAAAACGTATTCGGAAAGAATTGCCAGAAAAAGATATTTGGTCTTGGACCGGCTACACTTGGGAAGAAATGATGTTAGAAACGCCTGATAAACTGGAGCTATTGTCGCTGATTGATATCCTGGTCGATGGACGGTATGATAAAAGCAAGCGCAACCTCATGTTGCAATTTCGTGGTTCTTCCAACCAGCGGATTATTGATGTTCAAAAATCATTGAAAGAAGGAAAGGTTGTCATCTGGGACAAGCTCAATGATGGCAAGGAAAGTTTTGAGCAAGTCAAGCGGGATGATCTTTTGTAGGATCTTCAAAAACCGGGTGTTTCACCCGGTTTTTTTGGATTCTCTGCATAAGTATACAAGGGATTTTGCTTGTTTTTGAAAACGCTTACTTTCCAAATGTCCATAATGGACAAAAAAGTGATAATTAATGCATTTTTTGCTAAAAATATGTTACAATAAACATGATTAGGACTAATTGGAGGTATTTATGTCACAAAGGAGACGGAGTCGTCGTTCAGAACATAAGTGGGGGCAATTGCGAATCATTAATTCCGTATTGCTTATTTTTTTGCTTATGACTGCAAGTTGGGCGACCTATACTATGTTGGCCAATAACATCTTGGCTTTTCGCTATGTCAATGTTCTCGTGATGGCACTACTAGCTCTTCTCTTGCTCTTGTCAGCTTGGTTTGTGATCAAAAATCAGGCCAAAAAGACAACTTTGGTCCTGCTTCTTGTCGGCTTATTGGCTAGTTCAGGAGTGTTATTTGCTAGTCAACAGCTGCTGAATCTGACCAGTAATGTCAATGGCCATTCTAACTATACAGAGTTTGAGATGGCTGTCTATGTCAAGAAAGACAGTGATATCAAAGATATCAAAGAAATCAAGGAAGTGGTGGCACCAAAGGGCAACAATAACGAAGCCAATCTCACGGCCCTCTTGGACAATATCAAAAAGACCAAGGGTCAGGAAATTTCTGTAGTGGATGCACCGACTTATCTAGACGCTTATAAGAGCCTGCAAGAAGGGAATGCCTCTGCTATGGTGCTCAACAGTACCTTTGAGGATACTATCGCTGCTGAAGATGCCGACTATGCGAAGAAGTTGAAGAAAATCTATTCCTACAAGATTCGAAAAGAAGTAGCAGCGACGAGCAAGGTGTCTGCCAATGCGGATGTCTTTAACATCTATGTCAGCGGGATCGATACCTATGGCCCAGTAACCTCGGTTTCACGTTCAGATGTCAATATCATCATGACTGTCAATCGGAAGACCAAACAAGTCCTATTGACAACGACACCACGGGATGCCTATGTACCGATTGCAGATGGTGGCAACAACCAGAACGATAAGTTGACCCATGCGGGGATCTACGGAGTAGATGCTTCGATCCATACTCTTGAGAATCTCTATGATATCAAGCTCAACTATTATGTTCGTCTCAATTTCACCTCCTTCCTCAAGTTGATTGACCTTCTAGGGGGAATCGATGTGGAAAATGACCAAGAATTCACGAGCCTTCATGGCAAGTTCCATTTCCCAGTTGGAAAGGTTCATTTGAATTCAGAGCAAGCCCTCGGTTTTGTCCGAGAACGCTACTCCCTTCAAGGTGGCGACAATGACCGTGGGAAAAACCAAGAAAAAGTCATTGCGGCCATTATCAGAAAGTTGACCTCTACCAAGGTCTTAAGCAACTACAATGAGATTATCGGAAACCTCCAAGATTCTGTCCAAACCAATATGCAGTTGCCGACTATGATGAACTTGATCAATACCCAGTTAGAAACGGGTGGTTCTTATGAGGTGACTTCTCAAGCGATCACCGGTCAAGGACGAAATGACTTGCCGTCTTATGCTATGCCTGGTTACAACCTCTATGTCATGGAGTTGGATCAAGCCAGCTTGACCAAGGCAAAAGAAACCATTCAAAAAGTAATGGAAGGAAAAGAAAAATGATTGATATCCACTCGCACATCGTCTTTGATGTGGATGATGGACCAAAGACAAGAGAAGATACACGTGCCTTATTGGAAGAAAGCTATCGCCAAGGGGTACGGACCATTATCTCCACTTCTCACCGTCGCAAAGGGATGTTTGAAACTCCCGAAGAAAAGATTTCTGAAAATTTTCAAGAAGTGAAAAAAATTGCGGCAGAGGTCGCGCCAGATTTAACGATTCATTACGGGGCAGAGATCTACTTTACCAATGATGTCTTGAAAAAACTGGAAGAAAAGATCATTCCACGTTTGGCAGATACGCGCTTTGCGCTGATTGAATTCAGCATGGGAACACCTTATAAGGAGATCCATACGGCCTTGGACCGTTTGCTCCATCTAGGTGTGACACCGGTGGTGGCCCATATTGAGCGCTACAAGTGCTTGGAGAAAAATGAGGAGCGCGTGCAAGAGATGATTGACATGGGCTGCTACATGCAGATCAATAGTTCCAGTGTTCTCAAGCCTCGCCTCTTTGGGGATGAACAAAAACAACTCAAAAAACGAGCTCGGTACTTCTTAGAAAAAGACTTAGTGCACTTTGTTGCCAGTGATATGCACAATGTGGATAAACGACCGCCTTATATGGCAGAAGCCTATCGCTTGATCAAGGAAGAATACGGAGAACAACGAGCACAAGCTCTCTTTGTCAGCAATCAAGAACTCTTGTTAGCGGATGAATTAATCTAACCAGAAAACAGGTGGAGAGATCCACATGAAGGAGTAATTAGGAAATGAACAATCAAGAAAATCAAGCAGTGGAAATTGATGTTTTCGCTATGCTGAAGACCCTATGGAAACGCAAGTTTTCGATCGTTTTGGTCGCTCTTGTCTTTGCCATTGCAGCATTTGGCTACAGTGCCTTTTTAGCCAAGAAAGAATACCAAAGTACTAGCCGGATCTATGTGGTCAGTCGTCAAAACCAAGACAACAATGCCTTGACAAACTCTGATTTGCAGGCGGGTTCTTACTTGGTTAAGGACTACCGTGAAATCATTCTTTCTCAAAATGTCTTGAGTCAAGCCATCGAAGAATTGAAACTCGATATGACACCTGCTGAGTTGTCGAAAAAGATCAGTGTATCCGTTCCTACAGATACTCGTATCCTTTCGATCACGGCTAAGGACGGAAATCCAAAAGAGGCAGCTCGTATTGCCAATAGCCTTCGGAATGTAGCAGCTGAAAAGATCATCTCTGTAACCAAGGTGTCAGACGTTACGACCTTGGATGAAGCAGAAGTGCCTCAATCACCTTCTTCACCAAATATCCGACGCAATGTCCTTCTTGGCTTTATTGCTGGAGCAGGCCTCATGGTGGTGCTCATGGTCGTAGTAGAAGTCTTGGACGATCGTGTCAAGAGACCAGAAGATATCGAAGAGTTGATGGGCTTAACCTTGCTTGGTATTGTGCCAGATATTAAGAAACTGTAGACTGGGGATCGCATGAATACGTTAGAAATTTCAAAAAACAAATTACAAGAAATTCGGAAGGCAGAAGAGTACTTCAATGCCCTTGCGACGAATATCCAATTGAGTGGGGTGGACTTAAAAGTCATCGCTATCTCATCTGTTCAAGAAAATGAAGGGAAATCAACCACTTCAACCAACTTGGCTGTTGCCTTTGCGCGTGCGGGTTACAAGACCCTCTTGGTCGACTGTGATATCCGGAACTCTGTCATGACAGGGATTTTCCGTAGTCGGGATAAGATCCAAGGCTTGACCGACTTCTTATCTGGTCGTAGTCAATTGGACCAAATCTTGTATGCGACTGATTTTCCAAACTTGGATATCATCGAGTCTGGACAGGTCGCACCAAACCCAACAGGTCTCTTGCAAAGCAAGAACTTCACTGTGATGATGGATGCCTTGCGTGAACATTTTGACTACATCATTGTCGATACGCCTCCAATTGGGGTCGTGATCGATGCGGCGATTATCGCCCAACGCTGTGATGGAACTGTCTTGATCACAGAATCTGGTGCCAATGGACGCAAGGCTGTCCAAAAGGCCAAGGACCAATTAGAACAAACAGGCACACCTTTCTTGGGAGTAGTGCTCAATAAATTTAACATTAAAGCTGCTGAGTATGGTTCATATGGTGGATATGGATCTTACGGAGAGTACGGGAAAAAGTAAAGAATAGGATTGAGGGAAAATGGGAGAAGAAAGAATTGAACTGGAAAAACTAAATATTGTTCTCTTTCAAAGTTTAGCTGTCCTATTTTCAGCTTACATTGTGAGTCTTTTTAAGGATGCAGAATACACGTCGCAGACAATTGCCATTCTCTATCTCTTGCATTTTGTAGCCTTTTACATTAGCAATATTGCTTATCGTTTTTATAGCAGAGGCTATCTAGATGAGCTCTTTCAGGTCTTGAAATACAATGTATTTTTCGCTGTTGGGATCACCTTTACCTCTTTTATGCTCGATGGGGTCTTTTCCATCTCTCGTCGAGGGATGATCTACTTCTTTCTTTTCAATACGTTTTCCGTCTATATCATGGACCTCTTGCTCAAGAGATACCGGAAGTCTGTTTCACCACGGCGGAAAAGCTCGCGAAAGATTTTCTTGATCACAGCGACCAGTCGGATGGAAAAGGTATTTGATATTCTGCATTCACCTAGCCTCTATCATGGGGAACTGATCGGTGTCACCGTCATGGATGATACGGATTTCACCCATTCGGGTGTACGGGTGGTGCAGCCGGATCAAATGATGAACTTTGTGACCAAGGAAGTGGTGGATGAAGTGTT
This sequence comes from Streptococcus sp. HMSC065E03, assembly GCF_001815045.1. Classification (NCBI taxonomy): domain Bacteria; kingdom Bacillati; phylum Bacillota; class Bacilli; order Lactobacillales; family Streptococcaceae; genus Streptococcus; species Streptococcus sp. HMSC065E03. The sequence goes on from NZ_KV818844.1 coordinate 116,156, forward strand.
TATTAATCTGCCAAGTGAGGACTACAATATTAGTGACTTGGTCTCGGAGTTTGAGAGTATGGGGATCGATGTATCGGTTAATCTCAATGCCTTTAACTTCGCTTCCTTGGGCAATAAACGGGTTCGAGAAGTCGGGGGATTAAGTGTCGTCACTTTCTCAACCAATTTCTACAAGCCGAGTCACGTCTTTGCTAAACGTCTCTTGGATATTGCGGGAGCCCTCTTTGGTCTCTTGATTTGTGGACTAGTGAGTATCGTTTTGGTCCCTCTAATCCGTAAAGATGGCGGCCCTGCCTTCTTTGTACAGAAGCGGGTCGGAAAGAACGGACGGTATTTCAACTTCTATAAATTCCGCTCCATGCGCGTGGATGCCGAAGAGATTAAAAAAGATCTGATGGCGCAAAACACCATGACGGGTGGGATGTTTAAGATGGAAAACGATCCACGGGTAACCCCAGTCGGACGCTTTATCCGTAAGACCAGTCTGGATGAATTGCCACAATTTTACAATGTGTTGATCGGTGATATGAGTCTAGTCGGAACTCGTCCTCCAACGGTAGACGAATACCAAGACTATACGCCAGCCCAAAAACGCCGACTCAGTTTCAAGCCAGGGATTACAGGCCTTTGGCAAGTGAGCGGACGCAGTGAGATTACAGATTTTGACGAAGTGGTCAAACTCGACGTTGCGTATATGGATGGTTGGACGATCTGGAGAGATATTCAGATCCTGCTCAAGACCGTGAAGGTTGTACTTAGAAAAGAAGGAGCGAAGTAGGCTGTGAGTAAAGTTAGACAGATTCAATTAGGAGAACTATCCTTATTAGAAAAGTATATTGAGATTTGCACAAAACACAATCTTCGATACTATGCTTTAGGGGGCACTTTATTGGGAGCTATTCGTCACAAGGGCTTTATTCCTTGGGATGACGATATGGATTTGGGCATGCCTAGAAAAGACTATGAAAAATTTCTGGAAATTTGCCAAAACGAATTACCAAGCAATGTCATCTTGAGAATCCATGATGATAATTTAGGCAATACATCTATCATGGATACCTCACTTCAAATTGAATTTGGTGGGGTTGTGTGTAGTCCTTTTATCGATGTGTTTCCTTTAGATGGTTACCCATCAGATGGCTTCCACTATTTCTTGCACACCAATAAAATTAAGTATTACCGTGCCCTTTCCAAAATATCTGTCATCAATCGATTGCACAATCGCGACCGAGGTTTCTTTGAAAATTCAATTGTGAAGGTTTCTAAGATCCTTCACCTAGACAAATTACTAAATACTGAAAAAATCAATCAAAAGTTACAAAATACGATTAAAAAATATGACTTTGAGACAAGTGATCTCGTGGGAAATGTCTTAGGATCCTATCGCGAGAGAGAATTGGCCTACAAAGAGGTATTTGGGGAGCCACAACTCCTTGATTTTGAAACTATTAAAATCAGTGGTCATGCTGATCCGGATGCTTATTTGACAAAGATCTATGGCGATTATATGAAGTTGCCTGAAGAATCAGAGCAAAAAGGTCACTTTGAATCCACTTGGGGAGAATAAGCTTGAAAAGTTTTACAATGATGGGGGTCAGAATTGACCCTTTAACAATGGCAGAAACCGTTGCTGCTACAGAAAAATTTGTACGAGATAAAAAACCACTCCATTTGATGGGGGTCAACGCAGATAAGCTCAATCAGTGTGCGACAGACGAAGCCATCAAGAAGATAGTTAATGAATCTGAAATCATTAATGCAGACGGTGCTTCTGTTGTTCTCGCAGCGCGCTATTTGGGCTATTCTGTACCAGAGCGCGTGGCAGGCATTGATTTGATGCAGGAATTGCTCCATTTGGCCAATGAAAAAGGCTACTCTGTCTACTTCTTCGGGGCAAAAGAGGAAGTCTTGACAGATATGTTAACTATCTTTAAAAAGGATTATCCGAATCTCCGAGTAGTGGGGCATCGCAATGGCTATTTCTCTGCTGAAGAGGAAGAGGCTATTCAAGAAGATATTCGTGAGAAGAATCCAGATTTTGTCTTTGTCGGCATTACCTCTCCTAAAAAAGAGTACTTGATCCAGAAGTTTATGGACAATGGAGTCAACTCTGTCTTTATGGGAGTGGGAGGAAGCTTTGATGTCCTTTCAGGACATATCAAGCGGGCACCTATGTGGATGCAAAAGGCCAATCTGGAATGGTTATTCCGTGTGGCCAATGAACCAAAACGCCTCTTTAAGCGCTATTTTGTAGGAAATGCCACTTTTATTAAGAGAGTAGTACATGAAAAACGGAAAGCAAAAAAATAATATTCTGCACATTTCGCGGACCATGGATATCGGTGGGGCAGAGCGCATTGTCTATCAGTTGGCGACAGACCTCAAGGATGAATTTGACCAGGTTCATGTTGCGTCTACTGGTGGATTGTGGGAAGAAAAACTAGCAGAGAATGGGATTCAACACCATCGGATTCTAGATGTCGATAGCAAACAGCCAGCTACTGTGCTTAAGATTCTTGCTAGTCTTTCCAAGATCATCAAAGAAAATGAGATCACTCTTGTTCACACCCATCACCGGATGGCTGCTTTCTATATTCGTTTGCTGCAGATGCGCCATCCAAAATTGATCCATGTCTACACAGCCCATAATGTTTTCAAGGATAAATTACCACTTTATAAATTCGCCCTAGGAAAGGCTCGAACGGTTGCTGTCAGTCAAGCTGTCCAGGAAAATATCCTTAATGATGTAAGGTCAAAAAACTCTATTGTGATTTATAATGGAGTGAAAATGAAACAAAGTGAGCATACAGTAAATGAAATTACTAAATGTGACGGTATCAAAATAGGCTGTATCGCTCGCTTATCCGAACAAAAAGGCTTACCCTACCTGATCCAAGCCATGTCACTTGTGACAAATCCAAGTGTATCCTTGTTTCTTGTCGGTGACGGAGAATTGAAAAATGATTTGATAAATCAAACAAAAAAGCTCGGTCTGGAAGAAAGAATTCATTTTTTGGGCTACCGAAGCGACGTGGTAGAGTGTATCAATAGCTTTGACTTTTGTGTCCTTCCGTCTGTCTTTGAAGGATTTGGATTGGTCGCAATCGAGGCTTTTATGAACGGCAAAACGATGATTGCAACAGATATTCCAGGTGTGAACGAAGTAGTGAATTCTGAGAATGGGCTCCTCGTCCCAGCTGAGGATCCGCAAGCCTTAGCTCAAGCAATTAAACAATTAGCAGGGGATCCTGAGAAAAGAGCCTCTTTAGCTGCTCAAGCAAAGAGAGATTATGATAACAAGTTTAGCTATCCGATCTTTTTAGACAACTATCGTAACTTTTACCAATCGATGAGGAAGGGTTCGAAATGAAAAAAGTAATGTTAGTGTTTGGGACGCGTCCAGAAGCCATTAAAATGTGTCCTTTGGTCAATGAACTCAAACAACACGATACCATTGAAACCGTAGTCTGTGTAACAGGGCAGCACAAGGAAATGCTGGACCAAGTGTTAGACGTTTTTCGTGTTGTTCCAGACTATAATCTAGGCATTATGAAGGCCAATCAAACCTTGTTTACTATCACGACCTCTATCTTGGAAAAAATCCAACCGGTATTAGAAGAGGAAAAACCTGATATTGTCCTCGTCCATGGGGATACCACAACCACCTTTGCAACAGCTTTGGCGGCCTTTTATATGGGCATCAAAGTAGGGCATGTGGAAGCAGGGCTTCGGACTTACAATCTTCAAAGCCCATATCCTGAAGAGTTTAACCGTCAAGCTACTTCCATAGTGGCAGATTACAATTTTGCTCCAACCCAGGTTTCAAAAGAGAATCTTCAAAAAGAAGGTCGGACCAATATTTTCGTTACAGGAAATACCGTTATTGATGCTTTAAAAACTACAGTCCAAGAAGACTACGACCACCCTATATTGGAATGGGCAAAAGGAAGCAAGCTCATCATGTTGACGGCCCACCGTCGCGAAAATCTTGGAGAACCCATGGAGCACATGTTCCGTGCAGTCAACCGGATTTTAGAAGAGTTTGAAGATGTCAAGGTGGTCTATCCTATTCACAAAAATCCAAAAGTCAGAGAATTGGCTAGCAAGATTTTTGGAGAGAATGAGCGAATGAAAATCATTGAGCCTTTGGAAGTGATTGATTTTCATAATTTCATGAACCAAAGCTATATGATCTTGACAGACTCAGGTGGCGTCCAAGAAGAAGCACCTTCTTTAGGGAAACCCGTCCTTGTCATGCGTGATACGACAGAGCGTCCAGAAGGTGTGGCTGCAGGGACTTTGAAATTGGTCGGAACAGAAGAAGAAAACATCTATCGCAACTTCAAGCTCCTTCTGGAAGACCAAGATGAATACGAGAAGATGAGCCAGGCAAGTAATCCTTATGGGGATGGAACGGCTTGTCAACAGATTGTAGAAATTATCATGAAGGGATTAGCATAATGGAAAAGGTGTCGATTGTCATACCGGTCTATAATGTCGAGGAGTATTTACAATATAGTGTCGGTAGTCTTAGACAACAGACCTATTCAAATATTGAAATCATCTTAGTCGATGATGGATCGACGGATCGATCAGGAGAAATTTGCGACCAGTATGCTCAGGAAGATGACCGTATTCGAGTGCTCCATCTTCAAAATGGAGGATTGTCTAATGCTCGAAATACAGGAGTGAAAGCTGCAACAACTGACTGGATTATCTTCCTTGATTCTGATGATTATTATGATCGTAGAACTGTTGAATATTTAATGGGATTGAAAGATCAGTATAATGTTGACCTTGTGTCGACCCCGGTCATTGAAGTCAGAAATCATGAGGATAAAGATTTTTCAGGAGGTCTAAATGAAAAGAGCGCTAGGAAATTAGACCGCCATACAGCTCTGATAAAAATGTTCTATGGTCACCACGTTGGAACCCATTCAGGAGGAAAACTCTACAAGAAAGAGATCTTACTCCAACATCCCTATCCAGAAGGAATGATTTATGAAGATTTGGCCATTGCCTATGAGCATATTGCTTGTTGTGAGGAAATTGCAGTCAGCGATCTAAATCTTTATAAATACTATCGAAGACCAGGGAGTATCGTAAATTCTTCTTATAGCGATCGGCTTTTGGATTTTTACAAGGCTATGGAATGGAACAGAGCCTATGTCGAGAGAGACTATCCTGATGATCCAGAAATGAAAAAAGCGGTCAATACCCGCTATGTCTTTAATGGCTTGCATGTGGTCCATGCCTTATTAGGTTCTCAAATGCATGACCAAGTCAATAAGATTCGCAAAGAGTATCGCCGCTATTGGAAAGATATTCTAATCAATTCACATATTACAAGAAAAAATAAACTCAAATACCTTCTTTTGCTCCTTTCTCCTCATTTGTATCAAAAGGTGAGAGCAAAACTAGGCTAGATTGCTAATAGCTATGTTTTAAAGAAGGAAACTGAGACAAAACAGGAGGTTTAGGATGATTTATGCAGGGATTTTAGCAGGTGGAACAGGATCACGGATGGGGATTACGGATATGCCCAAACAATTTTTGGATTTGGGTGGACGTCCTATTTTAATCCATACCGTTGAGAAGTTCTTATTGGTCCATGAAATTCAGAAAATTGTATTGGGAATTCATCCGGACTGGGTGACTTATACGGAAGACCTGGTCGACAAATACTTGGCTTCTTATAAGGAACGGATCTTAGTTGTAGAGGGAGGAAGTGACCGCAACTCTACCATCGAAAATATCATCTTGGCTATCGATAAGGTGCAACCTTTAACAGATGAGGATATTATCGTCACTCATGATTCCGTTCGTCCCTTTGTCAGCCTCAAAACTATCCAAGAAAACATTGAACTAGCTAAGAGTCATGATGTGGTGGATACAGTGGTCGAAGCGACGGATACCATTGTTCAAAGCTTGGACAATACCTTTATCACGGATATTCCTGAACGCCAATACCTCTATCAGGGTCAAACCCCTCAAACCTTCAAAATGAAAGACTTTCTTGCCTTGTATCATGATTTAAGTGACCAACAAAAAGAAGTCTTGACAGATGCCTGCAAGATCTTTGTCATCAATGGTAAAAAAGTTGCCCTTGCAAAAGGGGAATATTCCAATATTAAAATTACGACGATTACAGATTTGAAAATTGCACGCGGTATGATTGAGGACAATTAATATGTTGAACCAAATCTTTCAGCTGACCCAGCCGAAAAATATCACCATCAAATACCAAGAAGAAGACATGAGCCGTGGAGACAAGGTGTTAATACGCCCTTATTACATGGCTATTTGTCATGCGGACCAACGTTACTATCAAGGAAAACGGGATCCTAAGGTGCTTAAAAAGAAATTACCCATGGCCCTGATCCATGAGTCGTCTGGTATCGTGGTAGCGGATCCTACGGGAACCTATCAACCAGGACAGATTGTGGCCATGGTTCCCAATCAACCTCCTCATCAAACAGAGGGTGTCTTCTTTGAAAATTATTTGGAGGGGACGCACTTCTTGTCTAGTGGCTTTAATGGTTTTATGCAGGAAGTCGTTGCCTTACCGCTGGATCGTGTAGTGGCTTACCCAGAGGAAGTTCGGGGCCCAGTCACAGCTTTAGCGGAATTTAGTAGTGTTGCCATGCATGCCATTCATCGCTTTGACCTCATTGCCCACCAACGAAGAGAGTCCGTTTTGATTTTAGGAGATGGTAGTCTTTCATATGTGGTTGCGACATCTTTGCACTATCTTTACCCAGATTTGAAGATAACTGTAGTTGGGCGCAACAATGATAAACTGCAATTGTTTAATTTCATTCATCAAGCAATTTTGACCAGCGAGTTGACAGACGATCAACGGTTTGACCACGCCTTTGAGTGTACTGGTGGTCAAGGAAGCGAACCAGCCATCAATGATATTATTGATCATATCAAACCCCAAGGAACCGTGATGTTGATGGGGGTTAGTGATAACCGGGTCGCGGTTAATACAAGAGATGTTCTTGAAAAGGGCTTGACCTTTGTAGGGTCTTCTCGTTCGGGTCGTGAGGATTTTGAGCGGGCTGTAGAGATGCTGGCTAATCGTCGAGTCCAAAGTCGTTTGAAAAACATTATTCACGTTGATGGAGAAGTTCAAACCATTCCAGATATTCACCGAGCTTTTGCGACAGATTTGATCACACCGTTTAAAACGGCCTTCAAGTGGGGATTGTAGACAGTCATGAAAGTGTTAAAAAATTACGCCTATAATCTCTCCTACCAGTTGCTGGTGATTATCTTACCGATTATTACCACTCCTTATGTGACACGGGTCTTTAGCTCGAATGACTTAGGAACCTATGGTTATTTCAACTCCATCGTCACCTATTTTATTCTTTTGGCGACCTTGGGAGTGGCTAACTATGGAACAAAGGAGATCTCAGGACACCGCAAAGACATCCAAAAGAATTTCTGGGGGATTTATACCCTCCAGTTAGGTGCGACTTTTGTGTCCATCCTGCTCTATGTCTTGCTGTGCTTGGCGCTTCCTTCTATGCAAAACCCTGTGGCCTATATTTTAGGACTCAGTTTGGTTTCAAAGGGACTCGATATTTCCTGGCTTTTTCAGGGCTTAGAGGACTTCCGCAAGATTACGGTTCGGAATATCACGGTTAAGCTAGTTGGAGTCATCTCCATCTTCTTGTTCGTTAAATCTGCCAATGATCTTTATCTCTATGTATTCTTACTCACCATCTTTGAGCTTTTAGGTCAGCTGAGCATGTGGTTACCTGCCCGCGAATTTATTGGGAAAGCCCATTTTGATATGGCCTATGCACGGGTGCATTTAAAACCGGTTATTCTGCTCTTTTTACCGCAGATTGCCATTTCCCTCTATGTCACCTTGGACCGGACCATGCTGGGGGCTCTTGCCTCTACAAAGGATGTGGGGATCTATGACCAGGCCTTGAAATTGGTTAATATTTTGCTGACCCTTGTGACGTCTTTAGGAAGCGTCATGCTTCCGCGCGTGGCGAGTCTCTTGGCTTCAGGAGATCACAAGGCTGTCAATAAGATGCACCAAATGTCCTTTTTGATCTATAATTTGGTCATCTTCCCAATCATTGCGGGTATGCTGATCGTCAACGATGACTTTGTTCGATTCTTCTTAGGGAAGGATTTCCAAGATGCTCGCTATGCCATCGCTATCATGATCTTCCGTATGTTCTTCATCGGATGGACCAATATCATGGGGATTCAAATCCTCATTCCACATGATAAGAACAAAGAATTTATGCTGTCAACCACGATTCCTGCTATCGTCAGTGTCGGGTTGAATGTGCTTTTCTTACCTCATTTTGGTTTTATCGGTGCAGCCATTGTATCCGTCTTAACAGAATCCTTGGTATGGCTGATTCAACTGTACTATACCCGTCATTACCTCAGGGAAGTTCCAATTATCGGATCGATGACGAAAATTATGTTTGCATCTGCTGTGATGTATGGCCTTTTGCTCCTTATAAAACCATTCCTACATTTCACCCCTACCCTGAATGTACTCGTGTATGCGGTGCTTGGTGGGATCATTTATCTGATCGCTATCCTATCTCTGAGAGTGGTAGATGTGAAAGAATTAAAACAACAATTTTTAAATAAACAGTAGAGAGTAGAAAGGAAGGATATGAATTTTTAAGTAAACAAAATCTTTAGAAAAGAATGCTATAGCAAGGGTGTTCCCTAAGCAGGCATTCCAATCTAGACAGAATGAGCTTTTCTTTAAAAATTCTTTATCAGGTAATTTAATGATAAAAATGAAATTTGACGATCTACTGGTTGGTTTTGTCGTCTCGATTGTGATCTTCTTTAATACAATATCCACTACGATGTTAAATAAGGGCTTTTTGCATGTTGGTGCGAGCTCCCTCTTAGTGGTTGTAGCTCTCTTATTGCTTCGTTTTTTTAATAAAATCTCGATTCCCTATCATTATCTAATCTTGTCTGCCATGTTATTGATGGTAGCTGTTATGGTTTATTTTAAGACAGATAAGTTAAATTTCTTAGTTTATTCTCTCTTAATGATTTTGCTGGTCAATGCGGATAGGAAAGTCATTTTAAAAACTTATGTAGGTGTTGCAGGTACGATTGTCCTTACAGTATTTCTATTGTCACTGTTAAAGGTTGTTCCAAACTTACAATATAGTCGGGGTGCTGTTATCCGTAATTCATTTGGGTTTATCTATCCAACAGATTTCGCAGCCCATTGTTTCTACCTTTATGTCGCAATCTCCTATTTGCTAAAAGATCGGTATATTGGCTTACGATCTCTGAGTGGCGTTCTTCTAGCTCTCTTTATTATCAAGTTCTGTGACGCTCGTATGAATGCGATCTCGCTTTTGGTCGCTGTCTTGCTCTTTCTCTTCTTTTATTTCACAAAGGAGAAGAAGCTGAAGTTGTATCACTTGTTGCCCTATTCGGTCATCCTTTTTTCAAGTGGAATGATCTACTTGACCTATCATTTCTCCTGGTCATCTCCACTTTATGTCCAAATTAATCAATTCATTACTGGTCGGTTAGCCCTGGGTAAAAATGCTTTTAATTTATACCCTTTGAATTGGTTCGGAACAAGAGAGGTTCAGTTTATTGGATCCGGAGGAAGCACAGAGTCTGTCCTCAATTATAATTATGTCGATTCGTCTTATGTTCAGATGTTATTTACATATGGTGTCGTACCGGTTGCTTTATTAGTCGGCATTTATGTCATTGTTTCAAAATATGAATTCAAGAAGGGGCGTTATTTATTTGTTGCGATCTTGTCCCTCATTGCGATTAACTGTATGATTGAAGCATTTTGGTTTGTACCGACTTATAACATCTTTATGTTCACACTCTTTGCGACAGAAGTTGTCAAGAAAAAGCCGGCCAATTCCCTCTCTTATAGTGAGGAAATTGGGGGGATTTGAAGATCTAATCTATAGCTATGAGTCTATGATACAGCTGAGAGCTTAGATATATTTTAAAATAGAAAAATAATGGAGTCTACTATGTACGATTATCTGATTGTTGGTGCTGGTTTGTCTGGAGCCATTTTCGCACATGAAGCTACTAAACGTGGTAAAAAAGTAAAAGTGATTGACAAGCGAGATCACATCGGTGGAAATATCTACTGCGAGGAGGTTGAAGGCATCAACGTCCATAAGTACGGTGCCCACATTTTCCATACCTCCAACAAAAAAGTGTGGGACTATGTCAACCAGTTCGCTGAATTCAACAACTATATCAACTCACCAGTAGCTAACTACAAGGGCAGTCTGTACAATCTTCCCTTTAACATGAATACCTTCTACGCTATGTGGGGAACCAAGACTCCTCAAGAAGTCAAGGACAAGATTGCCGAGCAAACAGCTGACATGAAAGATGTTGAACCGAAGAACTTGGAAGAACAAGCTATCAAATTGATCGGTCCAGATATCTACGAAAAGTTGATTAAGGGCTATACTGAAAAGCAATGGGGACGTTCTGCCACAGACCTTCCACCCTTTATCATCAAACGTCTTCCAGTTCGTTTGACCTTTGATAACAACTACTTTAATGACCGTTACCAAGGAATTCCAATCGGTGGTTACAACGTCATCATTGAAAATATGTTGGGCGATGTAGAAGTAGAACTTGGTGTTGACTTCTTTGCCAATCGTGAAGAGCTAGAAGCTTCAGCTAACAAAGTAGTCTTTACAGGAATGATTGACCAATACTTTGATTACAAACATGGTGAGTTGGAATATCGTAGTCTTCGCTTTGAACACGAAGTCTTGGATGAAGAAAACTATCAAGGGAATGCCGTGGTCAACTATACCGAACGTGAGATTCCTTATACTCGGATCATTGAGCATAAGCACTTTGAGTATGGTACACAACCTAAGACAGTCATCACCCGTGAATACCCCGCTGACTGGAAACGTGGGGATGAACCCTACTACCCAATCAATGATGAAAAGAACAACGCCATGTTTGCTAAGTACCAAGAAGAAGCTGAGAAAAACGACAAGGTTATCTTCTGTGGACGTTTGGCAGACTATAAATACTACGACATGCACGTGGTCATTGAGCGTGCTCTAGAAGTCGTAGCAAATGAGTTTGATTGAAAGAAACCATAATCTATGAAATACTACTTAAAAGAAGAATTCCTGCATGATATCAACGCAAAGAACGCAGGAAATAAAGCACGTAATGACGTAGAAAGTATTGTGAAAGAAGAAGGCTATCATCCCTTGGTCCTTTCTGTCGACAATTGGTATCAGATGAGTACCCTTGAGGCTCAACGCCATAAGGCAAAGGCTTTTGGTCAAGCCTTGGATCAACTAAAGCAAGGAGATGAGTTGCTGATCCAGTTTCCGATGCTTCACCATAGTTTTTTCTCAACCCATTTGGTTAAAAAAGCACAAAAAAGAGGGATTAAAGTCTATCTCTTGATTCATGACCTAGAAGTGCTTCGCCATGCCAATATGACTTCACTACCTTTAAAACACAGAATTCGGATGTACCTTCAAGAAGCAAGTTTTCTCAAGGCAGCTGATGGGATCATCGCCCACAATCCAGTTATGAAATCTGTCTTGGTGGATAAAGGAATTGCGGAAGATAAGATTATCAGCCTTGGTATTTTTGACTATTTAATTCCAGATTTCCAAGAAAAAAGTGGCCAAACAAAAGACCAGCCGATGATTGTGGCGGGTAATTTGGCCCAGGAAAAAGCTGGTTATCTCTATGCTCTTCCTGCAGAACCTGCCTATAATCTCTATGGTGTTGGTTTTGATGAGAGTAGAGCTTTAGAGAATGAAACTTACTTTGGCTCCTTCCTACCGGATGAGCTTCCTGCAGCCCTTGAGGGTGGTTTTGGACTTGTCTGGGATGGGGATAGTGCGGAAACCTGTAGTGGTGTCTTTGGCGAGTACCTTCGCTACAACAACTCTCACAAGGCGTCGCTTTATCTAGCATCGGGCTTTCCGCTGGTGGTGTGGAAACAGTCAGCCTTGTCTCATTTTGTGCTTGAGAAGGGCTGCGGGATTGCAGTAGAGTCGCTTCATGATTTGAAGGAGACAATCGACAATCTTTCAGATGCCGATTACCAAGATTTGGTAGACAATGCCAAGCGTGTTGGCCAAGAAATCCGAGATGGTCACTATTTAAAGACAGCCTTGAAGCATTTATCATAAGATCAAAAGAAGTCAGACAGACTTCTTTTTTTAGTTTTTCAAAAAAATATCACTAATTTTAAAAATTTGCCTTATAAAACTTTTCATCGCTGAAACCGTGTGGTAAAATGATTAACGTATAAAATTTGTATAAAGGGAAGTTTATATGAAAAAGAAAGATCTTATTTTTTATGCCGGAGCGGCAGTCTTGATGGCTGTATCTGCTCAGGGAGTCAGTGCAGATGAGCTGGTTTCAAACGAGGCCACTACTACTGAAGGCAACCAAGTCCAAGCTGAAAAAGTGCCAGAAGTAGCCGTTGCTGAAAAGCCGGTAGCACCTGTCGCAGGTAACTATGCAGCACCAGCAAATGTGACCGAACAGTCTGTAGCACCTGTGAACAAGGTCGCGGCTTCAGAAAGTGGAACCCCATCTGTAGAGAAAACTACAGAAGCATCGACTACTGAGAAAGAAGAAACTCCTCTTCCGTCTGACACAGGAAACACGACCTTCTTTAACACAGGCGCTCACGCTCCTGCTGGTCGTTCAACAGATGTAGCGGTTCAGCCAAAATCATTCGTTGATGTGAGTAGCCATAACGGAGACATTAGTATTGGAGACTACCGTACCCTAGCTAATAAAGGTGTGGGCGGTGTCGTTGTCAAATTGACAGAAGACACTTGGTACAAGAACCCAAATGCGGAGAACCAAATTCGTAATGCACAAGCTGCGGGTCTACAAGTATCGACCTACCACTTCTCACGCTATACTTCTGAGGAAGCGGCGCGTGCAGAAGCGCGATTCTACATTGCAGAGGCGCAACGCTTGAGTCTTCCAAAGAACACCCTCATGGTCAATGACTTTGAGGATGCCAAGATGCAGCCAAACATTAACCGCAACACCCAAGCTTGGGCTGACGAAATGCGTAAAAATGGCTACACCAACTTGATGTTCTACACCAGTGCTAGCTGGTTGGATGAAAACAATCTTCGCAAGAAAGGTCCAGTCAACACCGCTCAATTTGGGCTTCAGAATTTCTGGGTTGCCCAATACCCTTCTCCAAAACTGTCTGTAAACGATGCGAAAAGCTTGCGTTACAATGGGAAAGCCGGCGCCTGGCAGTTCACTTCTCAAGCGGAATTGCTTCCAGGAAAACACCTTTTTGACCACAGTGTGGACTATACTGGTCGCTTCACAGCGAACGCAAAACCTGCAGCGGATCCAACAGAAGGCAGCTTAAGTGGGAAGATTGACATTGTCAATAACGATACTATGACGGGCCGCTTTGACGTTGTCATCTCAAATGTTAAGGCGCCAAATGGAGTTCGAACCGTTTCTGTACCAATCTGGTCAGAAACAGGTGGTCAAGATGACCTTGTTTGGTATACAGCTAATCGTCAAGCAAATGGGACCTATACCGTCAATGTAAAAGCAGAGAACCATAAAAACTCAACCGGTCTTTACAATGTCCATCTTTACTATGTTCAGAACAATGGACAAATGACAGGTGTAGGTGGAACAACGACGACAGTAGCTATTGGAAAGAAAAATCAGACACCAGTATCAGCTGATTTGACTATTGCAAAATCAGAAAAAGACGGTACCTTCACCATTACAGCTAAGAACCTTCAAGGCTTCGATGGCTACAAGGAAGTGAAGATTCCATTCTGGTCTCATGCCAATGGGATGAAAGACATCATCTGGTACACTCCAACTCGCCAGGCAGACGGTTCTTATACTGTAACAGCTAAAGCCAGTGACCACGAAAATGCTGATGGCAAATACGAAGCGCAGGTCTTCTATGTAGATGCCCAAGGTCAAAACAAATTTGTGAAAAAGGCCTTTATCGATTATACGGCGACAAAACCGGCCAATGCTGTCGCAGCTGATCTGACCATTACAAAATCAGAAAAAGACGGCACCTTCACCATCACAGCTAAGAACCTTCAAGGCT
>NZ_KV818844.1:130371-133063 GCF_001815045.1 Streptococcus sp. HMSC065E03
GGATGAAAGACATCATCTGGTACACTCCAACTCGTCAAGCAGACGGTTCATATACTGTAACGGCCAAAGCCAGTGACCACGAAAACGCTGATGGCCAGTATGAAGCGCAGGTCTTCTATGTGGATGCTAACGGACAAAACAAGTTTGTCAAGAAAGCCTTTATCGATTACACAGCTTCTAAACCATCTGCTGATCTGACCATTACAAAATCAGAAAAAGATGGGACCTTCACCATCACAGCTAAGAACCTTCAAGGCTTCGATGGCTACAAGGAAGTGAAGATTCCATTCTGGTCTCATGCCAATGGGATGAAAGATATCATCTGGTACACGCCAACTCGCCAGGCAGACGGTTCATATACTGTAACAGCCAAAGCCAGTGATCACGAAAACGCTGATGGCCAGTATGAAGCGCAAGTCTTCTATGTGGACGCTCAAGGCCAAAACAAGTTTGTCAAAAAAGCCTTTATTGATTACAAAAATCAATCTCGTCCAACCGGTACTCTCTTGATCCAAAACAACAACAAGGATACAGGTACCTTTGATGTCATCATCAAGGATGTCTACAGCCCTAAAGGGGTACAGACTGTGCAAGTTCCTACTTGGTCTGATAAGGACGGCCAAGACGATATTCGCTGGTATGAAGCAACACGCCAAGCGAACGGAGATTACAAGGTATCGGTCAAAGCTAGTGACCACAAAAACTCTACTGGTAAGTACCATGTTCACCTTTACTACATTCAAAATGATGGATCTCGGATTGGTATTGGTACCACAACAACAGACGTAGAAGTTAGAAATGCCATGACCAAGACGCAAGCTTCTATCAAGAATGTCAATGCAACGAACGGGACTTATACAGTAGCTGTAGATCAAGCACCTCAGGGACGTCAGATTAAGAATATTCGTGTCGCAGCTTGGTCTAAAGCTCATCAAGAAAATCTTTACTGGTATTCCGCAACACCGACAGGTATGCACACAGAGATCACTGTCTCTACCAATAATCACGGTAATGAAGCAGGCAACTATACCACTCACGTCTATGTAGACTACAAAGATGGAGGAGTTGAAGGTTTTAATCTCGGTCAGACAGCCTTGTCTCCACGAAATCAAAAGGTGAATCCACAAACAACCTATTATTCTCAACGGGATCCTCGTTGGGCTGGGAAATATTACGGTGTGAGCAATGTCGATCAGTCAGGTTGTGTGCCAACCTCTCTTGCTATGACCTTTACAGATATCCTAGGTAGAACTATTTTGCCAACAACAGTAGCTGATTATCTCTACAACAATACTGATTCATTCAACAAAGGTGAAGCAGGAACAGATTCTGATGGGATTGTAGCTGCCACTCGTAACTGGGGCTTGAAGAGCCAATTGATTAATGGAGCTGGAGGCATTGCAGAAGCCCTCATGGCTGGCAAGCATGTACTTGCTGCGGTAGGCAATAGCCAATTTACTAGCGATCCTTATACTCATGAATTGGTCTTGCATGGTTATGACAATGGAAGAACCTACGTACGCGATCCATATAATAGTGGCAACAACGGCTGGTACTCCATCAATTATCTTCACTCTATTAAGAGCAAGGACCCGATGGATAACAAGCTTGGAGCACCTTTCTTCTCAATTTTTGCATAAGCTAATCAGAAGGCCAATCTGGCCTTCTGTTTTCTTTAAAAATAGGATTCTTCTCACGATATTGTTTCTTGATCCGGCGGTTTGTGCTATAATACTACTATGTGGGTACAATCCGTATAAAAAATTGTAAGGAAGATACATGAAAAAGAAAGATCTTATTTTTTATGCTGGGACAGCCGTTTTGTTGGCTTTTTCGACACAACAAGTCAAAGCCGATGAGCAACATGCGTCTGATCAAACACCAGAAAATACATCAGCTATCGTTGCAACAACAACTTCATCAGAAGCACAGAATACCGTGAGCGAAGGAGTGGGAGTTGAGAAAGGTATTCAGACAGAAAATACCGTTGCAACAGAGGCAGCACCTGTCACACCGACTCTTAGCAATAACCAGTCTTCTGACAAGGGCACTAGCGACAAGGTTGTATCAGAGCAACCAGCACAAGCTGTGGTAGCTAGTCGTGCACCATATGGCGCACGCGCACGAGTGGTAGCAGCAAGAAATGAGAGTGTTCCTCAACAGGAATCTCCAGTTTCTGCAGATTTGACTATTGCCAAATCAGAGTCAGACGGCACCTTCACCATTACGGCTAAGAATCTTCAAGGCTTGGATGGTTATGAAGAAGTGAAGATTCCATTCTGGTCTCATGCCAATGGGATGAAAGACATCATCTGGTACACTCCAAGTCGTCAAGCAGATGGTTCTTATACTGTAACAGCCAAAGCTAGTGACCACGAAAACGCTGATGGCAAATACGAAGCGCAAGTTTTCTATGTGGATGCTAAAGGCCAAAACAAGTTTGTTAAGAAAGCCTTTATTGACTATACAGCTCCTAAACCATCTGCTGATCTAACCATTACGAAATCAGAGTCAGACGGTACCTTCACCATCACAGCTAAGAACCTCCAAGGCTTCGACAGCTACAAGGAAGTGAAGATTCCGTTCTGGTCTCATGCCAATGGGATAAAAGATATCATCTGGTACACTCCGACTCGCCAGGCAGACGGTTCTTATACCGTAACAGCCAAAGCTAGTGACCACGAAAACGCTG
>NZ_KV818844.1:133163-144956 GCF_001815045.1 Streptococcus sp. HMSC065E03
AACCATCTGCTGATCTGACCATTACAAAATCAGAGTCAGACGGGACTTTCACTATTACAGCTAAGAACCTTCAAGGTTTCGATGGTTATAAAGAAGTGAAGATTCCATTCTGGTCTCATGCCAATGGGATGAAAGATATCATCTGGTACACGCCAACTCGCCAGGCAGACGGTTCATATACTGTAACAGCCAAAGCTAGTGACCACGAAAACGCTGATGGCAAGTACGAAGCGCAGGTCTTCTATGTGGATGCTAACGGACAAAACAAGTTTGTCAAGAAAGCCTTTATTGACTACAAAAATCAATCACGTCCAACTGCTAGTCTCTTGATCCAAAACAACAACAAGGATGCGGGTACCTTTGATGTCATCATCAAGGATGTCTACAGTCCTAAAGGTGTGCGGACCGTTCAAGTCCCAACTTGGTCTGATAAGGATGGCCAAGACGATATTCGCTGGTATGAAGCGACTCGTCAATCAAATGGAGACTACAAGGTATCGGTCAAAGCGAGCGATCATAAAAACTCTACTGGTAAGTACCATATTCACCTTTACTATATTCAAAATGATGGTTCTCGTGTGGGTGTCGGTTCAACGACTACAGAAGTTGAATTCCGAAATGCTCAGACGAAGACACAAACAGGGATCAAGAATGTCAATTCTGGTGCTGGAACCTATACGGTAACGGTGGATCAAGCGCCTCAGGGCCGTCGGATTAAGAACATCCGTGTCGCAGCCTGGTCTCAAGCACACCAAGAAAATCTTTTCTGGTATTCAACAGCACCTTCTGGAATGCATACAGAAGTGCAGGTCTCTGCAGCCAATCACCAGTACCAATCAGGTAACTATACCACTCACGTCTATGTGGATTATGTCGATGGTGGCGTTGAAGGCTTTAACCTTGGTCAAACAGCCCTTCATCCCCGTGCGACAGTAGATCAAACTGCTTTTAGTCCTCGTGTAACGAATGGACAACGGGACCGTGTCTTACGGGCAGCAGCTAGTCTAGTAGGCGTTCGTGGCGGAACTGCAGCTCACCAACAATTGGTCAATGATTATAACAGTGTTAAACCACTTCCAGTTGGTTATGCAGTGAAGACGACCGATGACTGGTGTGATATCTTTGTCACAACAGTCTTCCAGCGGGAAGGTTTGAGCGGTTTGATTGGCCGTGAATGTGGAGTCGAACGTCACATCCAGATCTTCAAACGCTTGGGCATCTGGAATGAAGATGGTACCACTACACCAAAAGCAGGGGACATCATCACCTTTAACTGGGATCAAAATAGCCAACAAAACAATGGCTTTGCGGATCACATCGGAATTGTTGAGAGCGTCTCAAATGGGATCATTCATACCATTGAAGGAAACTCCAACAACCAAGTCCGTCGCAATACCTACCGAATCGGACATGGCAATATTCGTGGATTTGCAACCCCACGCTATCAATAAAAAAAAGAAGCCGCAGGCTTCTTTTCTTATTTTTTCAACCCTTCTTCGAAACTCTTGGAAGGGGCCTCGACTTGGATGGTTTCAAGGGTTAATGGATTGGTGAAGGTCAAGCGGTGAGCATGGAGCATGAGTCGCTCTCCGCGTGCAGGGTTATAGAGAGGGTCCCCGACAATCGGGTGCCCATGATGGGAGAGATGCACCCGGATCTGATGAGTACGCCCCGTCTTGAGCTGGCATTTGATCAGGCTGTTTCGCCCGATTTTTTTCAGTTGCGTCACCTGAGTTTCTGCGTACTGTCCCTTGCGTGGATCGACCAGGCGCTTGCGCCGATCGTGGCGATCGCGTCCGATTTTATCCTTGTAGACGATGGTTTTTTGTGCTAAGCTGCCTTGGATCAAGGCCCAGTACTCGCGTTGGATGTTTTTATCTTCTAAAATGCGGTTGAGAATGGGCAGGATAAAAGGATTTTTAGCAAATAAAATCGCTCCGCTGGTTTCCTTATCTAGGCGGTGCACGACGTAGCAGGTGGATCCAACATAGCTGGAAACATGGTTGAGAAGAGCAATTTCTGTCGGCTCATTGGCATGGGTTTTCATACCTTCAAGCTTATTGACGATGATGACATGCTCATCCTGATAGAGCTCTTCGACCAGACTCGGGTCTCCGGCTAGGAGCTCTTTTTCAGGGTAATCGTCCGCGTCAAAGATCAGCTGGATCTGGTCTCCTTTTTGAACGGGGCTCTGCCAGTTGATGGTCTCGCCATTGACCAAGACGTGCTTCTTGGTTCGTAAAAAATGCCGGATCTTACGGGGAATGAGGAAGTAGTCCTCAAGCAACTCTTTCACAGTCATCTGGGGAAAGGATTGTGGAATAGTAAATTGATAGTTCATGACCCTATTGTAGCAAAATCTAAGCTTAAAGAAAACTAAATGGGAGAAGGGGATGAGCTATCTTTTCTTGCTAGGACAAGGATAAGGTGTTACAATAACAGGTATGAATAGAATAAAAGAATTATTTGAAAACCTGATCACTTTTTTTAGAAAGGATCATCCGCCCAAAGCGGTGGCAGAAGAAGTGCCAGACACGGAACTACCGGAAGAGACAGTAGAGCCGACCTATAGTCGCTCAGGCAAGCACAGAAGCAAGCCTCTCTCTCAGCATCCCTTCCGTCGTTTTTGGCGCAGATTCCATTTGACCAAGATTCTCCTGATCATTGGGCTAGGCTTTAGCCTCTTGACAGGGGGCTATCTTTTCTACCTTGCTAAGACGACCAACGTCAAGGATTTGCAGAATGCACTGAAGGCGACCACCATTATCTATGATAAGAATGGGGACCAGGCGGGAAGTTTGACCGGGCAAAAAGGAACCTATGTCGAACTCGATGCCATTAGTGAGAATCTGCAAAATGCCGTGGTCGCAACAGAAGACCGGAGCTTTTACAAGAATAGCGGGATCAACTATGGTCGCTTCTTCTTAGCGATTTTGACCCTGGGTCGCTCAGGTGGTGGGTCGACCATCACCCAGCAGCTAGCCAAGAATGCTTACCTGTCTCAGGACCAGACGGTGGAGCGTAAGGCTAAAGAATTCTTCCTGGCGCTTGAAATCAATAAGAAATACAGTAAAAAAGAAATCCTCACCATGTACCTCAACAATGCCTATTTTGGAAATGGGGTTTGGGGAATTGAGGATGCTTCCAAGAAGTATTTTGGGGTTTCAGCCAGTCAATTAAGCCTGGATCAGTCTGCAGTACTCGCCGGTATGCTCAAGGGACCTGAGATCTATAACCCGCTCTATTCAGTAGAGAATGCGACCAATCGCCGCAATACGGTCCTCCAAAATATGGTGGCAGCTGGTTATATTGACCAGAAAACGGCTGATCAGTCGGCTGCTGTGGATATCCATGGCCAGCTGGTTGATGCCTATGAAGGCAAGTCGGAGGATTACCGCTACCCATCCTATTTTGATGCGGTGATCAATGAGGCGGTCAATGAATACGGCCTGACCGAAGAAGATATTGTCAAAAATGGCTACCGGATCTACACTGAGCTGGATCAAAATTACCAAGCAAGCATGCAGGTGATCTATGACAATACGGCCCTCTTCCCAGTAGCGGAAGACGGCACGCGCGCGGAATCTGGTAGTGTCGCCCTCGATCCTAAGACCGGAGGGGTTCGGGCTCTCGTAGGGCGTGTCGGCAGTGATCAAAATCCAGGTTTCCGTACCTACAACTACGCTACCCAGGCTGCCCGTAGTCCAGGATCAACCATCAAACCTTTAGTCGTCTATAGCCCAGCTGTTGCAGCAGGTTGGTCGACCAATAAGGAATTGGACAATAGTACCACCCAATATGGAAGCTATGAGGTCAATAACTATGCGGGAATCCAGTCTAGTCCAACGGTACCGATGTACCAGGCCTTGGCAGAGTCCCTTAACCTTCCAGCCGTAGCGACGGCTAATGATTTGGGTCTTGATACGGTCTTTGAGTACGGGAAAAAATTCGGACTCAACATGGACAAGGTGGACAAGTCGCTTGCCGTTGCCTTGGGAGCTGGTGTGACAACCAATCCGATGCAGATGGCCCAAGCCTATGGTACCTTTGCTAACGGCGGAGTCATGAATGATGCCCACCTCATTACCAAGATCGAAAATGCAAGTGGCCAAGTGGTCAAGAGCCACAGCCAGAAATCAACCCGAGTGCTTAGTGGTTCAACGACAGATAAGATGACCAATATGATGCTTGGTACCTTCAGTAATGGTACAGGGGTTAACGCTGCGCCTTATGGCTATACCATGGCAGGGAAAACCGGTACGACAGAGACCAGCTTTAACAAGGACCTCTCTGGAGACCAATGGGTGATCGGCTACACGCCAGATGTAGTCATCAGTCAATGGCTTGGTTTCCCAACGACCGATGAAAATCACTACCTGACGGACAGTAGTGCTGGAACGGCATCCGAGATCTTCCGCAATGTTGCCAACAGTGTTCTGCCTTATACAGACGGTACCCAGTTTGACTCGGTGAAGAACTCTTATGCTGAAAACGGCATTGCGCCAGTCGGAGAAGAAACGACAGAAACAGATAGCAAAGAAGACAAAGGTTTCTTTGAGGATGTCAAAGAAAAGGCGTCGAATATGGTCGATAATGCGAAAAAAGCAATCGACGAGGCCGATATCCCAGGAAAAGCGAAAAACGCTTGGGATACCTTCAAAGGCTGGCTTGGCTTCTAATCAAAAAAACGATTCAGAAATCCTTCTGAATCGTTTTTTGTTTAAAGTTCACTATCTGACAAGCTAAAGGTATCGCCGTGTTGAAGATCCCCGTACTGGTAGCCTCGTTTGAACCAGCGCATGCGTTGCTCTGAAGTTCCGTGGGTAAAGCTATCTGGTACCGAGTAGCCGTAGGCTTGCTCTTGGAGAGTGTCATCCCCGACTGCATGGGCTGCATTCATGGCTTCTTCGATATCGCCGATATCTAGAAGGTTTCGGTCTTGAATGGAGCGGGCCCAGACACCGGCTAGATAATCAGCTTGTAGCTCAATGCGGACACTGATGGCATTTCGTTCCTTTTCAGAAAGGCCTTGTTGCATCCGATGGTATTTGCCAAGGATTCCCAGCTCATTTTGTACGTGGTGGCCGACTTCGTGGGCGATGACGTAAGCCATGGCAAAGTCCCCGCTAGCCTTGTATTTGGTTGTTAATTCCTTGTAGAAGCTCATATCCAAATAAATCTTTTTGTCGGTTGGACAGTAGAAAGGACCAGCCGATGCTTGCCCAACCCCACAGCCTGTCTGTGTCCGTCCGGTATAGAAGACTAGTTTGGGCTCATGGTAAGTGCGTCCTTCAGCTTGAAAGACCTTGTGCCAATGATCTTCTGTTGTCCCAAGGACCTTGCTGACGAACTCAGCATCTGCATCATCGACATGGGTCTTGTTGGTGCGCGTGACTTGGGTGGATTGGTAAGGTTGAGAAGAAGTCCCATTTCCAAAGAGACCCCCAAGGCTAGCGCCACCACCTCCTAGAAGAACCAGAAGAAGGATGAGGACGATCTTACTTTTGAAGCTCCCCGGCGATAGTAAGATCTGTAAAATGCCTCCGCCAAGATTACTATTGCCTGAAGACTGGGAGTAGCTTTGCCCCCTGCGGTCTTCGATATTTCTACTTTCTTTTAGGTTATCACTTTTCATATTCGTCTCCTTTTGTTTTATTTTACCAAAAATGAGGAGAAAACCAGAGTGATAACGCTTTAGATTTGTTTTTTTCTTGACAGGAGATTTTCTGTTCTTGTCAAAACGTGGAAAACTTGCTATAATGGGGTGAACGGAGGCGTTATGGCATTAAAAAAAGCAAGTCTAGCGTGTACGGTTTGTGGGTCACGCAATTACTCCATTAAGTTGAGTGGGACGCCAAAACCAACACGTCTAGAAGTCAATAAATTCTGCAAGCATTGCAGCAAGTATACCATCCATAAAGAAACACGATAGGAGAGAGTTGTGAAATTCATTAAAGATATTTTCGTCTTACTAAAAGATACAACTTGGCCAAATCGCAAGGAAAGATGGAAAAACTTTATCTCAGTGATTGAGTACACCGCTTTCTTTGTAGCATTGATTTATTTGTTCGACAAAGTCATTGCACGTGGCCTATTGCACATGATCAATTTCTTTTAAGAAAAGAAGCCATGCGGGATCCCAAGGGTCCTGCTTTTTATGGTCTTTTCTTAAAAATAAATCAGCAAACCTCTTTGCATTCCTGCAAAATGTGGTATAATGAAGTTAGGAAAAGGAAAGCCAAGAGGCTTTTTTTAGTATGTTCACAAAAGCTCGAGCAGGCTAAACAGAAAGAAAGGATGCCCAAATGGACAGTTTTGATAAAGGCTGGTTTGTACTACAAACCTACTCAGGATATGAAAACAAGGTAAAAGAGAATCTTTTGCAACGTGCGCAAACTTACAATATGTTAGAAAACATCTTGCGCGTAGAGATTCCAACTCAAACCGTACAAGTTGAGAAAAATGGTAAAACAAAAGAAATCGAAGAAAACCGCTTCCCAGGTTATGTCTTGGTAGAAATGGTCATGACAGATGAAGCTTGGTTTGTTGTCCGTAATACCCCGAACGTTACTGGTTTCGTTGGATCCCACGGAAACCGTTCAAAACCAACTCCATTGTTGGAAGAAGAAATCCGCAGTATCTTGCTCTCTATGGGTCAAACCGTTCAAGAGTTTGATTTGGATGTCAAGGTAGGCGATACAGTTCGTATCATCGACGGTGCCTTCACAGACTATACTGGTAAGATCACTGAAATTGATAACAACAAGGTGAAAATGGTCATTTCTATGTTCGGTAACGATACGGTTGCAGAAGTGAATTTGAACCAAATTGCTGAATTGTAAGAAAGAGAGAGTGGGACAGCTTCAACAGTCTGGGAGACTGTTGAAGGTTGCAGATAAAGGAAACATAGTTTCCGTCAACATAGGGCATCTTTGAAGCTTAAAAAGCGAACAAAGACTTAGGATACTTGCTTCGCAAGTTCTATCCGCCACCTCAAAGCAGTGCTTTGAGCACTCAACCACTGCGTCTTGCTCGACAATCCAAAAACAATTGAGAGGCTAGGACTTTTGTCCCAGCCCCTTTTGATTGCTTGTTATTGATTTTTATCCAGGCCAGTGATCTTTTTTAACTGCTTGGTTTCTGCAGTAGACGTAACATTGAAGATCTTATTTCCTTGTGTAGAGAAGCTAGATTCATCTCCGTTGCTATCTTTATAGACATAGCTGGTCCCATTTTCTGAACGCATAATGGCATAGGGTTTTCCGAGACGTTCGAGGGCCGTTTTTGGTGTATCGGATTTGGAAATGCTGCCAGTAGACTGGTGGTTGGCATCGCCCCCTCTTAGTCGGAAGGTGATATCTGTTAACACATTATTGCGGAAGAAAGCCATGATATCGCCATTGTCTGTTGCCCAAACATTGACTCCATCACCAGGATTCGCACTGTCTGTGCTACTTACGGGTTGACCAAAGGCTGCAACTACGTCATCGTAACTGCTTCTTTCTTTTGGCCCACCAACCTCTTGTCCATCTTCGGTTCTCAATACAAAACCGGTGGTAGGGTGGAGGTTCTTGAGTTTTTCGATCTCAGGAATGGATGCAGCTCCTGGCACATATTGGAGAGATGCGCCATCATCTGGATCCAAGCTGAAGCGACCTGAAAAATCATCTGAGCTACTGCTGTCTGAAGAAGTGCTCGACGATTTACTAGATGATGCTTTGGTAGAAGATTGTTTGATCGGTTTTCTAGAGCTAGAAGCTGTTTTTGCTGGTTGCGCAGAATTGGCAGGTGAGCAAGCGGCTAGTGTCACTAGTGAAAGAAGGCCGATCGCAAAGAAACGAATGTTTTTCATAAATACCCTTTCTAATGTGCTTCGCCAATCAGGCGAGGTTTTATTATATCAACAATCAAGGAATGGAGCAAATGGAAACAAAAAATCCCCTATTGCTAGGGGAATTTTTAAAAGATAAAAGATGATAAAAAATTTTATTATCAAGGCGGTAGACGGATTTGAACCGACGATCAAGCTTTTGCAGAGCCGTGCCTTACCACTTGGCTATACCGCCGTAACATATAATATTGTAACCTAAAAAACAAGATAGGTCAAGAAAAACTTTTTCCTTCAAATCATTACAGATGAAGAATGCTGAAAAAATCTCTCAAATAGCTTGCGAATTCTAGGGATTTCTGCTATACTTATAGAGTTGTCTAAGACAGCAAATACTCATCTCGGATCCATTGTGGCACCGTTGCCCTTGTGGTCGTGCTGCAAGTTGACGTCTGAGAGAGGAGAAAAAAACAAAAAAGGAGAAACTACTCATGGCAGTAATTTCAATGAAACAACTTCTTGAGGCTGGTGTACACTTTGGTCACCAAACTCGTCGCTGGAACCCTAAGATGGCTAAGTACATCTTCACTGAGCGTAACGGAATCCACGTTATCGACTTGCAACAAACTGTAAAATACGCTGACCAAGCATACGACTTCATGCGTGATGCAGCTGCAAACGATGCAGTGATCTTGTTCGTAGGTACTAAGAAACAAGCTGCTGATGCTGTTGCTGAAGAAGCTGTTCGTTCAGGTCAATATTTCATCAACCACCGTTGGTTGGGTGGAACTCTTACTAACTGGGGAACAATCCAAAAACGTATCGCTCGTTTGAAAGAAATCAAACGCATGGAAGAAGATGGAACTTTCGAAGTTCTTCCTAAGAAAGAAGTTGCATTGTTGAACAAACAACGCGCTCGTCTTGAAAAATTCTTGGGCGGTATCGAAGACATGCCTCGTATTCCAGACGTAATGTACGTTGTGGATCCACATAAAGAACAAATCGCTGTTAAAGAAGCTAAGAAATTGGGTATCCCAGTTGTAGCGATGGTCGACACAAACACTGACCCAGATGATATCGATGTTATCATCCCAGCGAACGATGACGCTATCCGCGCTGTTAAATTGATCACTGCGAAAATGGCTGACGCTGTTATCGAAGGACGTCAAGGTGAAGACAGTGTTGCTACAGTAGAAGCTGAATTGGCAGCTACTGAAGGTCAAGCTGATTCAATCGAAGAAATCGTTGAAGTTGTAGAAGGCGACAACGCTTAATTTCATTCAATAAGTAACGAACCTAAGAGGGCAGGGCTCAGCCCGACCCTCTTATTTTATTAAAAAATATAGGAGAACAAAAATGGCAGAAATTACAGCTAAGCTTGTAAAAGAATTGCGTGAAAAATCTGGTGCCGGTGTCATGGACGCTAAAAAGGCATTGGTTGAAGTTGAAGGTGATATCGAAAAAGCGATCGAATTGCTTCGCGAAAAAGGTATGGCTAAAGCAGCTAAGAAAGCTGACCGTGTTGCCGCTGAAGGTTTGACTGGTGTTTATGTCAATGGTAACGTTGCAGCAGTAGTTGAAGTAAATGCTGAAACTGACTTCGTTGCGAAAAACGCTCAATTCGTTGAATTGGTAAACGCAACAGCGAAAGTGATCGCTGAAGGTAAACCAGCTAACAACGAAGAAGCTCTTGCTTTGACAATGCCTTCAGGTGAAACTCTTGAAACTGCATATGTATCTGCAACAGCTACAATCGGTGAAAAAATTTCATTCCGTCGTTTTGCTTTGCTTGAAAAAACAGATGCACAACACTTCGGTGCTTACCAACACAACGGTGGACGTATCGGTGTTATCTCTGTGATCGAAGGTGGAGACGAAGCACTTGCTAAACAAATCTCAATGCACATCGCTGCAATGAAACCAACTGTTCTTTCATACAAAGAATTGGATGAACAATTTGTGAAAGATGAATTGGCACAATTGAACCACGTCATCGACCAAGATAACGAAAGCCGTGCAATGGTTGGTAAACCAGCTCTTCCACACTTGAAATTCGGTTCAAAAGCACAATTGACTGACGAAGTGGTTGCTCAAGCTGAAGAAGATATCAAAGCTGAATTGGCAGCTGAAGGTAAACCAGAAAAAATCTGGGATAAAATCATCCCAGGTAAAATGGATCGCTTCTTCTTGGACAACACAAAAGTTGACCAAGCCTACACTCTTCTTGCACAAGTCTACATCATGGATG
Organism: Streptococcus sp. HMSC065E03; assembly: GCF_001815045.1. Classification (NCBI taxonomy): domain Bacteria; kingdom Bacillati; phylum Bacillota; class Bacilli; order Lactobacillales; family Streptococcaceae; genus Streptococcus; species Streptococcus sp. HMSC065E03. The sequence goes on from NZ_KV818844.1 coordinate 143,240, forward strand.
ACAGCAAGACAGTGGAAGCTTACCTTGAATCAGTAAATGCTTCAGTTATCGAATTCGTTCGTTTTGAAGTTGGTGAAGGTATTGAAAAAGCTTCAAATGACTTTGAAGCAGAAGTTGCAGCTACAATGGCAGCAGCTCTTAACAACTAAGAATAAAAAAATAAGAGGTTTCGAAGGAAACCTCTTTTTTGTAAGATAAATTCATCTAAATAACTTTCCTTAGGTGAGTACGGACGTCAGCGAACTTCGAAGAAGTTCCATGACTTAGTTTTGGACCTAAGGTTCCAAAACTCCCGAGTGCTAGAAACATGATTGTTTCTAGCACTTTTCTCACAGCGGAAAGTTTTAGTAGATGACTGAGTAATTCTAATAAATAAATTTTTTTGTTTTATAGAATTTATTAGATTTTAAAAAAAAACAGTTTGTCTATACTCTTAGAGGAACGGAAGCCTCTTTTTTGTATGCAAAAACTGAAGCCGTTGCTTCAGTCTTTTGCTTAATGTGCGAAGGTATCGATTCCTAGGAGCAGGGACAGGGTTCCCATGATGAGGCCGGCTAGTATCACTCCGAGCATGACTGCGAGGCTACTGCGTTTGAAGTCCCAGTCAAGGATAGAAGCTGCAAGGGCACCGGTCCAGGCACCAGTTCCCGGAAGAGGGATTCCAACAAAGAGCAATAAGGCCCAGAAGATTCCCTTGTCTCCTGCAGCTTTTTCTAATTTCTGTCCGCCTCTATGGCCCTTATTGAGACACCAGCTAAAAAAGCCTCCGATAATTGGTTTTTTTGCCCCCCAAGTAAGAATATGGCGGGCGAAAAAGAAGATCAGAGGGACAGGGAGAAGATTTCCGATCACTCCGATCAGGAGCGCTGTCCATAAGGGAATACCATTTGCAATGGCAAAAGGGATGGCCCCGCGCAATTCAACAAGGGGCACCATGGAGATCAGGAAGGTAAAGATATATTTCATTAGTCAAGCCTTTCGATTAGTCTTCTTCATTCTATCGTATCTTTTCTCAATTGACAACTATGATCTTTTTTAATCTTTTATCTTGACTTTCTGGTGGAGGAAGCATATAATAAAGACATAGTTAATTAGAATCATTATAAAAAGGAGAAATGACATGACAACTATGAAACATGAAGCAGCTACTGATGTAGCAACTTTTGCACCTTCAAATAAAGAAACTCTTCCAGAAACAAAAGCTCTCTTGAACCAAGTCGTAGCAGATCTCTACGTGGCTCACATTGCCCTTCACCAAGTACACTGGTATATGCGTGGACGTGGCTTTATGGTTTGGCATCCAAAAATGGACGAATACATGGACAGCTTGGATGCAACCTTAGATGAAGTGAGCGAACGCTTGATCACTCTTGGTGGTGCGCCATATTCTAGCATGACTGAATTTTTGGAACACAGCAATATTGAAGAACGCCGTGGAACATTTACAAAAAATGTAGAAGAAAGCTTGACACGTGTTCTTGAAATCTTCCATTACCTTGATGGCCTTTACCAAAAAGCTTTGGATGTTACCGATGCTGAAGGCGACGATGTAACCAACGATATCTTTGTTGGGGCTAAAGCAGAACTTGAAAAGAACATTTGGATGGTGGCTGCTGAACTTGGTCAAGAACCAGGATTATAAGATCATAAAAAATAGAAGCCGTTGGCTTCTATTTCAGACTGAAGACAAAGTCTTCTTAGAAACTTTCCTTAGGTG
>NZ_KV818844.1:145056-167777 GCF_001815045.1 Streptococcus sp. HMSC065E03
CCTAAGGTCTCAATAATTCCGAGTGCCTGAAACTGAATAGTTTCAGGCACTTTTCTCACAGCGGAAAGTTTCAGTAGATGATTGAATAATTCTAACGAATAAATTTTTTTATATTATAGAATTTATAAGATTTGTAAAAAAGAACAGTTTGTCTATGCTCTCAATAGGAGCCGTTGGCTTCTATTTTTTGCCTCGTAGGGGATTTCCACTAATTAAAGGAATTCTTAATCTAACTATAGTTGGAGCGAAATCGAGGCCTATCGCTCCTATTTTTTTGGTATAGTTAATATGTGATTTTCTGTAAGTGTTCGCAGACAGAAGAAAGCGCTTACAAATTTAATTGTTAATCCTAAGAGGAGGTTTTTATGGGAAAGTCTTTTTTTGAAAAGCGTCCTGTTTTTAGTATTCGTAAGCTCTCAGTTGGAGCTTGTTCTGTTGTGATTGGGATTTCTGCCTTGGGTCTTTCAAGGGTCCATGCGGAAGAAAAGCCAGCCCTCGAAAGTGAACCGACTTCGATTGAGACACCAAGTGTTGTGACGGAAAACTCAGAAGCGGAAGTTCCTGGAGCTGGTGCAAGGGTTTCAGAAGCTCCAGCTGTCATCACCCCTACCAGAGCTGAGGAAAAGCCGGCGCCTCAAGGCGAAGGCCAGCCCGTTTCAGCTTCATCTGAGCGTGCTACAGGAACGGAAGAAACAGCTGCTCCAGATCAAAATCGTGTAGCGGAGGATATTGTGCAAGATCGAGAACGTGATTTTAATAAAGATTGGTATTTTAAATTAAATGCAGCTCCTGGTGCAGAAGGGCGTCAAGTGGATGTCAAGGATTGGAAAAAATTAGATCTTCCTCATGACTGGTCTATTTTCTTTGATTTCGATCACAACTCTCCTGCTCAAAATGAAGGGGGGCAATTAAACGGAGGGGATGCTTGGTATCGTAAGACCTTCCGTTTGGACGACAAGGATCTAGATAAGAAGGTCCGCTTGGAATTTGGCGGGGTTTATATGGATTCCAAAGTCTATGTAAACGGACAATTCGTTGGTCATTATCCAAATGGCTACAATGCCTTTTCTTATGATATTACTCCTTATTTGAATGCGGATGGAAGCGAGAATACCATCGCCGTTCATGTGGTCAATCAACAACCAAGTAGCCGTTGGTATTCTGGTAGCGGGATTTATCGGGATGTTAAGCTGAGTGTAACGGATAAGGTTCATTTAGCGCAGTATGGGACAACGATTACGACCCCTCAGTTGGAAAAACAGCAAAATGGGGCAGTGGATACAGTAGTGAAGAGCCGCATTGTCAACCAAGATGATCAAGCCCATAGTATTTATGCGGAATATGAAATTGTCGATCAAAATGGCCAAGTGGTGAGCGAAAAAACGCGCAGTGAAGCACAAGCTGTTTTAGCAGGTCAAGAGATCAACCTTTCTCAAACCTTGCATGTTGAAAAACCAACCCTCTGGGATGTGAAAACGGATCATCCAGCTCTCTATACCTTGTATACACGTATCTATCGGGATTCGCAGTTGGTAGATGTGCAAAAGGAACGCTTTGGTTATCGCTATCTCAACTGGACGCCAGAAGGTGGCTTCTTCCTCAATGGGGTGGCGACGAAATTCCACGGGGTATCTCTTCACCATGACCACGGGGCTCTTGGAGCTGAGGAAAATTACAAGGCTGAATACCGTCGTCTCAAACAGATGAAGGACATGGGAGTCAATGCCATCCGGACGACTCACAACCCAGCCAGTGAACAAACCTTGAAAATTGCGGCTGAGTTGGGCTTGATGGTCCAAGAAGAAGCCTTTGATACCTGGTATGGTGGCAAGAAGCAATACGATTACGGTCGTTTCTTTGAAAAGGATGCCACTCACCCAGAAGCTCGGAAAGGCGATACTTGGTCCGATTACGATCTACGGACCATGGTAGAGCGGGGCAAGAACAATCCAGCCATTGTCATGTGGTCAATCGGTAATGAAGTCGGTGAAGCAGATGGTTCAGACAAATCTGTCGCAACTGTTCGTCGGTTAGTCAAGACCATCAAGGACGTGGATGCAACCCGTTATGTCACCATGGGAGCTGATAAATTCCGCTTTGGTGATGGCTCAGGAGGCCATGAAAAGGTAGCAGCAGAGCTTGATGCGGTTGGATTTAACTATTCAGAAGCCAACTATGAAAGCTTACGGGCCAAACATCCAAACTGGCTCATTTATGGTTCTGAAACCTCTTCTGCAACGCGGACACGGGGCTCTTACTATCACCCTGAAAGAGAATGGGTAGGAAGCAACCAAGAAGACCGCCATTATGAACAATCAGACTACGGCAATGACCGGGTTGGTTGGGGTCGGACAGCGACCGCCTCTTGGACCTTTGACCGTGATCATGCCGGCTATGCAGGACAATTTATCTGGACCGGTACGGACTATATCGGCGAGCCAACACCATGGCACAACCAAAATGACACACCTGTAAAAAGTTCTTATTTCGGTATTGTCGATACTGCCGGCCTTCCAAAGAATGATTTTTATCTCTACCAAAGTCAATGGGTGTCAGCTGAGAAACATCCAATGGTCCATCTCTTGCCACATTGGAACTGGGACAATCCAGAATTAGCCAATCGTGTCATGGATGAAGAAGGACGGATTCCTGTTCGGACCTTCTCCAATGCCCACAGTGTGGAATTGATTGTCAATGGGGAATCACAAGGAGTCAAGACCTTTACCAAGAAGACTACAGCTGATGGCCGGACCTACCAAGAAGGGGCAAATCCGGATGAACTCTATCTAGAGTGGTTGGTCCCTTATGTACCAGGTAAAGTAGAAGCTATTGCGCGCAACGAAGCAGGAGAAGTGATCGCGAAAGATCAAGTCGAAACAGCCGGCAAGGCTGCGGGTGTTCGTTTGTTGAAAGAAGAACATGCGATCGCAGCGGACGGTAAGGATTTGACCTATATTACCTACGAAATCGTCGATGAAGCAGGTCGTGTGGTGCCAACTGCCAATAATTTGGTGCATTTCCATTTGCATGGACAAGGCCAAATTGTCGGTGTCGATAATGGGGAACAAGCCAGCCGTGAACGCTACAAAGCGCAGGAAGATGGCTCATGGCAACGCAAAGCCTTCAACGGCAAAGGGGTTGTGATTGTCAAATCAACTGAGCAGGCGGGTGCCTTTACTCTGTATGCAGACTCAGATCGCTTGCAATCAGACCAAGTCAGCCTCTTTACAGGTAAGAAGGACCAAGCAGAACGCACTGTATTAGGTGTGGAACCTGTTCGACAAAGTGCTTATCTAGGAGAAAAACCAACCTTACCAAGTAAGGTCAATGTGGTCTATAGCGATGGCAAGGCCCAAGAAGAAGCCGTTGAATGGGATGCGGCAGACTATAGTCGTGTTGGCCAAGTCCGTGTGACAGGTCATGTTCAAGGACGCACGGTCGAAGCTCTGGTCGATGTGATCGGCGTGGAACAAGTCCTTCCAGTCATCAAACAAATCCCACAGGGAGCAGATCTAACGACAGTGGATAAGGCTGTGCAATTAGTCTTTACCGATGGGACCACTGCTCACTATGAGGTCGATCACTGGACCTTGGAAGCTGGTCAAGAAGATCAGTTGTCCACACCAGGAGCACGCTTGAAAGCGACAGGACTCCTAGGCAATGGGGAAACGGTCCAAGCGACACTAGTGGTTGCAGGAGGAGAAGTAGCCAAGGCTAAGAAACCAACGGTTCAGCTAGATGGAGTAGCTCTTCCAAAATTTGGTAGTGGCAACCATACCATTTTCCGTTCCCTCGCTTATGGGCAAGAGCCAGGTCAAGTCACAGCAAGTGCAGAAAATGCCCAAGTGACGGTCCTCCAAGCTAACCGTGAAAATGGTTTGAAAGCTCAAATCTATGTGACTGCTAAGGATACGGGAGCTGTACAGACCTATGTGGTCCAATTCCAAGAAGAAAGTCCACAGATCGAGCGCCTAGAATTGCGTCTGCCAGAAGGACAGGAACTCAAGGAAGACCAAACGGTACCACTTGAAGTCATTGCCCATTACCAAGATGGTAGCCAGGCAAGTCTCCAAGCAGATCAAATCGATGTGAAGACAAGAGCTGGTAGCCGAGGAAAAGCAGTCGCAACCAATAAAGGTTTGGAATTGCGGGAAGCAGGATTGGTTCATTTAGAAGCCAACTACCAAGGACAAACGGGAGAAGTCAGCTTTACCATCACGCCAAATCCTGAAGAAAAGACGGTTGTCAAGGTGCGTCCTGTACGAATCAGCACCGATCGAAACGTTTTGCCAGCTCTTCCAGAGACTGTCTTGGTTGAGTATGACAAGGGATTCCCGAAAGAAAAACGCGTGACCTGGGATGCTGTGACCGCAGATCAAGTCAAGGATTACCATAGCTTTACAGTCACCGGTCATGTAGAGGGTGTGGAGAAAGAAGCCCAAGCTCAAGTCACGGTTGAAGGCATTATCGCTGTAGAAGAAGTCAGCACCACCACTCCAGTCGGAGAAAAACCAGCCCTTCCAGAAAGCGTGCGGACCTATCACTCTAATGTTAAGACCTATACTGCTAAGGTGGCATGGGATGCGGTCGATCCGCAACTCTTGGCCCAAGAAGGAGAAGTTGTCCTCTCTGGTCGTGTAGAAGGAACGGCTCTTCCAACACGTCTTCATATTCGTGTTTCCGCAAACACGGTTAAGGGTGCCAACGTTGCAGAGCAATGGACAGGATCTGTCTTGCCACTCGCTTTTGCAAGTGACTCTAACGATGCAGATCCAGTTGCTAAGGTCAATGACAAGGTCATCTCCTTTACCGATGCTCCGGCTAACCGTTGGACCAACTGGGGTCGTAACAATGCGGAAGATTCGGTTGGTATCTTGTTTGGGGATTCTGGTATCTTGACCAAGCGAGCAGTGGACAATCTCCATGTTGGTTTCCACGAAGACCACGGCGTTGGAGCTCCAAGTGAATATGTGATTGAGTACTATACAGGGGAACAAATCCCAACTGTTCCAAGCAATCCAAATCGCGTCAAAGACGAAACAGACCATCCATTTAACAATCCAGCCAACTGGAAAGAAGTCAGCAACCTAACCGTTGAAGAACCGGTAGCAGCTGGCAAGATGAATCATTTCAGTTTTGATAAAGTCGACACCTATGCCGTTCGGATCCGCATGAAGACACCAGAAGGCAAACGTGGTAGCTCTATTTCAGAGATTCAGGTATTTGCCAATAAGGTTGCGGCAGAAGAAAAGAGCCAGGTGACCATTCGTGTCAACGGTGAGGTTTTACCAGGAGTTAATCCAAGTGTGACCGATTACTACATCGATGCGCGTGATCGGGCTTATCCACAAGTGGAAGCGACAGCTAGCCATCACGGTCTTGCAACGGTTGTGCCAAGCGTCCATGAAGGTGAGCCAATCCGTGTCGTCCATAAAGCGGAAGATGGTACTATCTTACAAGAATACCGCCTCCATCTCACAAGTGATGCAGAAAAACTGAAACAAGCTACCCCAGTAGCAGTAGAAGCAGGCAGACGTTTTGTGAAAGTCGGTCAAGATCTGGTTCTACCATCTACAGTAGGTGTCTACTTCAAAGGGGACACAGGTTATGAACGCAAGGAACTGACGGTGGACTGGCAGGCTATCCCAGCTGATGCACTTTCTCATGAAGGCAGCTTCACGTTAGAAGGAAAGGTCCTCGGTTATGATCTGACAGCTCAGCTGACCGTCCGGGTGTCAGAAAAGACAGGAGAAATCCTCTCTGTGAACCGTGACTACAATGCAGAGGATACCAGAGCATTTGCTAGTGAAACCAACGATCTCGATCCAAATCAAATCGACTATATCGATTACATCAATGATGGTGGCTACAACGAGTACTACCGTTGGACCAACTGGAAGAGAGAGCCGGATCAAACAGAAGCCTTTGCTGGTCTCATCTTCAAGAAAAATGGCCAGGTAACAGAGCGATTGGTCAATAAAGTAGCGGTCGACTTCTTTGCAGATCAGGAAACAGGTCTGCCAACGAAAACGGTTCTTGAACGCTACATTGGTCCAGACTTTGATGTTCCGGATGATTATGGCAATCTGAAGAATCTTCCAGATCATCCATTTAACCAGGCCTCTAACTGGGAAGAAATCCCGTATAGCTTGGATTATGCCTTTGAACCGGGCTATATCTCTAACCTCAGCTTCAACGAAACCAGAACCAAAGCCATCCGTTTAAGAATGGTCCGTGATGAAAATCTAAAAGGAATTGGAATCGTTGAATTGAGCGCCTATGCTCCAACAGAAGAGGCCCAGGCAACAACTGATGTTACGATCCAAGTGAATGGCAAAGACCTAGAAGGTTTTAAACCAGATGTGACAGATTATCATCTAGAGTATGAGGGAGACCGTCCAATCGTTTCAGCACAAGGCAAGAATGGGACAGCCGTTACAGTCGTGGATGCTAAAAGTGGCAATGCTCCGATTCTTGTCAAGGTTGTCTCAGAAGATGGCAAGCTCGAAAAAGTATATCAACTTTCTCTCTCCGCAAAAGCACCTACAGGCTCAGCCATTCCTGAAGAAGGGGTTAAGAATCTGGTTCATACCAAACCAGAGTTGGTGATTGAGCCAGAAGAGATGGACTTTGAACGCTTAGAACGTCCAAATGCGGATCTTCCAAAAGGTGAGAAACGTGTGGTTCAAGAAGGTCAAAAAGGCCGCAAATTGCGCTTGGTGGAAGTTTCTCAAGAAAATGGTGTGGAAAGCCGGAAGGAACTAGATGCCTTTGTAGAACTAGATCCAGTGGCAGAGATCACAGAGGTGGGCACGAAAGAGGTACTTCCAGACACTCCACAACCAGAGCCACAGCCACAGCCGCAACCGCAGCCAGAACCACAACCGCTTCCGAACCCAGAGCGCCCTCATGGCTCAGAAGGACCAGTAGCTATCGCAACTCCTCAAGCATCTCTTGAGGTCAAAGCGGTGCGCCAGGAAGGGATAGATGCAGCAGGGAAGGAAGTCGAGAAAGAAACTCAAACACCAGCAGTTTCAGCTGCTCCAGTTTCCGAAGGTAGATTACCAAATACAGGAACGGAAGAAAGCGTCGCAAGCCTCGTTGCTGGAATCCTAGCGGCAGGCCTTGCCAGTGCTGTGCTGGACGATCAGAAAAAAAGAGCCAATAAGGCCAAGTAAAACAGCTAGAGAAACTAGCAAAAAACGGTGAAAAGTTCACAGGTAAAGGAAGGAGGATGGGGAGGCCCCACCCTCTTTACCTGGTGACATAAAGGAATAGAATATGGGAAAAAGATTAGTTGATCAGAGAAATCGATTTGGCATTCGTAAACTCTCAGTAGGTGTCTGCTCGGTAGTCGTAGCGACTTGTTTTTTAGGAACTACTACCAGTTACGCAGAGGAACAAGCTGAGAATAATGAACCGCGTGAAGAACGGGTTGAAACAAGCAATGCAGGAGATCAAGGAAAGGAGGAGAAAACTGTGAACGAGCACCAAGAAGAATCAGAACAGCCCTCAGCAGCTACTAGTGAGAAAGAAAATCGCACAGTCAGTCAAGGGACAGAAGCAAGCCAACCAGCCACTTCTCTAAACGAGGAGACTGAGATTGCGGATTACGGACCACTTCCAAGCAAGGCTCAGATGCAATACCACCGCGAAGAACTAGCAGCTTTCATCCACTTTGGGATGAATACCTACTACGATCGTGAGTGGGGAGATGGGCAAGAAGATCCTTATTATTTCTATCCAGAGCATCTGGATACCGATCAGTGGATCAAAACCCTGAAAGATGCTGGCTTTAAACGGACGATCATGGTCGTCAAGCACCACGATGGCTTTCTCTTGTACCCTTCCAAATACACCGACCATACCATTGCCAAAAGTGGTTGGAAGGAGGGAAAAGGTGATGTCCTAGCCGAGGTTTCTGCTTCTGCCAGCAAGTATGATATGGACATGGGAGTCTATCTCTCTCCTTGGGATGCCCACAGCCCGCTCTACCATGTGGATACAGAGGACCAATACAATGAATACTATCTCAACCAGCTTAAGGAAATCCTTGAAGATCCAAAATATGGGAACAAGGGTAAGTTCGTAGAAGTCTGGATGGATGGAGCGCGTGGCGATGGGGCTCAAAAAGTCACCTATACCTTTGACAAGTGGTTTGAAGCCATTCGCAAGGCCCAAGGGGATATTGCCATCTTCTCAGCTGAGCCGACCAATGTTCGTTGGATTGGAAATGAAAAGGGGATTGCTGGAGATCCGGTTTGGCAAAAGGTCAATCCAGATAAGATCCGCAACAATCCATCCAACAGCTACCTCAATCACGGGGATCCGGAAGGGAAGCAATACTCAGTGGGAGAAGCCGATGTTTCTATTCGCTCCGGCTGGTTCTACCATGACAATCAAGAGCCTAAGTCCTTGCGCGAATTGATGGACATTTACTTCAAATCGGTCGGCCGTGGCACTCCGCTTCTGCTTAATATTCCACCCAATCAAGACGGAAAATTTGCGGAGGCCGATGTGGCCCGTTTGAAAGAATTCCGCCAGACCTTGGACCAACTCTACAGTGTGAACTATGCGGCAGGAGCTTTGGTAGAAGCTGACTCGACACGGCGCAATCCTCTCTACAAGGCCAGCCATTTGACAGATGGCGATGAAAAGACCAGTTGGGCACCTGCAGATGATGCCAAAACCGGCTCTTTTGTCCTTGATCTTGGAAAAGAGCAACACTTTGATGTGGTAGAGCTCAAAGAAACCATCGAGAAAGGCCAACGGATTTCTGGTTTCACCATTGATGTGGCAGTGAATGGGCAATGGGTTCCTTATGGGGCTGGCTCAACCGTAGGGTATCGCCGTTTGATCAAAGGGCAACCAGTTGATAGTCGCTATATCCGGGTGTCCATCACTGATGCCCAAGCCACTCCAATCTTGAACGGTGTCTCTGTCTATAAGACACCAGCCAGCATTGAAGAAACCGATGGCTATCCGCTTGGTTTGACTTATCATTCTGACCGGACAGCTGAGCGGGCCAATGGCCAATGGAATGAAGAGGGAGAAGGTGTTCGAGGCACCTCTATGTGGACTAAGGAAAAGGGAGCTTCGGTGACCTATCAATTTGAAGGCACCAAGGCCTATGTCGTCGCAACCGTCGACCCTGGTCATGGGGAAATGGATGTCTATGTCGATGGCCAAAAGCTAGCGACGGTCAATACCCAAAGTCCAAGCCGCAAACGCAGCCAAAAGGTCTATGAAACACCGGACTTGGCAGCAGGATCTCATACCTTGACCTTAGTCAATAGCAAGGGAGATGCGATCGCAACGGAAGGGATTTATGCTCTCAATAACCAAGAAAAGGGGCTCTTTGAATTTGCTCAGCCAACCCTAGCTGTTAAGAAAGGCGACCCAGCGCAAATCGTCGTCAAGAGAAAAGGTGGCTCTAAAGGAAGTGCCAGTCTGAAATTAATCACAGAACCAGGAACAGGGGTTCATGGCAAGGTCTATAAAGATACCAACGTCACCCTTGAGTTCGCAGATGGCGAGACAGAAAAAACAGTCCAAGTTCCAACCCTTGATTTTGCGGGAAAAGCAACCGACGTCTATGACTTTAAGGTCAAATTGCTCCATCCGGATCAAGGAAGCTTGGTCGGCTTTATTCCAGAACTGACAGTCCAAGTGATGAATGAAGACCAGTTGCCAGAAAATCGCAAAGAAGTGGATGACCAAGATCCGAAACTGCATTACAGTGAGGGTTGGCACCATGAGACGGACAACAAAGACTTTTCAAATGGCACAGAATCTTGGTCGAGCTTTAACCAAGTGACCGATGAGGAAGGCAAGAAACACATTGAAGTGACCATTACCTTTAAGGGCACAGGTGTGGAGGTTCGAGGAGTGGTCGACCCAAGTCATGGTCTCTACAGCGTCACCCTGGATGGAAAAGAAATAGCCTTCGAAGAAGGTCGTGGCCATGATTATGAGATCGAAGGCGATCATTATTTCAGTGGCTACGGAGATCAACGCAAGCTCGACCAGAGTTTGGTCAATCTACAAGGCCTAGCAAAAGGCTACCACCAGCTACGCCTGCATCTGGATCCAGCCCTCAATGATCCTCAGTCGTCCAGAGCTATCCAGGTGGACCGATTTGTCCTCTCAGGGAAAGATAGTCAGCTGCTCAGTCAAGAAGAGCTGCAACAGATCATCAGAGAAGGAGTAGAAAAGATCAAGGCTACTTCTCTCGATCGCTTGAAAGCAGACCTCAAACCGACGGTTCAAGGACAATTGACGGACTTGACTCAGTTGTTGGATCAAGAGCGACCAGATTTGGTTGCTGCAGCCAATCAAGTCGAAGCCCTTGAAACCATCTTAGGAGATGTTCACAATTATGAACCGCTGACGCAGACACGCCCAGACGAAGGTGTTCGGGATTTGATTCTTGAAAAGCCAGAACTTCTCATCGAAGCGGAGGAGATTCCATTTGAGAGTCAAACACGTGAGAACAAGGACTTGGCCAAGGGCGAAAGCCGGATCCTTCAAGCAGGGAAGGTCGGACGCCGATTGAAATTGATCGAGGTTCGACAAGAAGAAGGCAAAGAAATTCGGACAGAAGTCGATGCCTTTGTCGAAGTGGAAGCCCAGGACCAGCTGACAGAAATCGGTACAAAGGAAGCAGAAGAAAATTCTTTGAAACCTGAGATACCGACTCCAATCACACCTGTAACTCCAAGTAAGGAGCAGCTAGAAGTTGCGACTCTTTCTCAAGCAGACGACAAAAAAGAAAAAGGAACTCCAGTGCTCCTACAAGCATCGACTCCGCCAGCAACTCCTAATTTGACGGCAGACCATCCAGTAGAAGAAAAGGTAGAAAGCCCTTCTCTTCAACCGGAAGGAAAACTACCTCAAACCGGTACGAAAGAAGGTGGTTTGTTCGCTTGGTTCGGCCTGCTTGGTCTAGGTATCTTGGGTGGAGGTGAGAAATTCGCTCGTCGCAAAGAGTAGTTGATTCTTCTCATAAGAGGTTAGTTCTCACTAGCCTCTTTTATTTTGTCTTCTTAAGAGATTCCTATTTCCATAGAGTCTTTGCTTTATTTACAGCCATAAAAATTGTATAATAGTCAAATAAGGTCAATGATCAAAACGAACACTCCAAGGGCATCTTTATGCGCTGAAGAGCAGAGCATCCATCTAGAAAAAAACAAGTCAGAAAGGAGCATCATGGCAAATAAGAACACATCTGATAGCATTGAAGCTTATATCAAGGCCTTGCTGGCTCAAGCTGGCATGGCAGAGCTCAAAAGAAGTGAGTTAGCCGATGTCTTTCAGGTTGTACCCAGTCAGATTAACTATGTCATTAAGACCCGCTTTACCGAAAGCCGAGGGTATATTGTAGAAAGTAAGCGCGGTGGGGGTGGCTATATCCGCATTGGCAAGGTCCAGTTTTCAGATCACCATCAGATGCTCCAAGACTTGGCAGCCAATATTGGAGAGACCATCAGCCAGCAGGTCTTTAATGATATCCTCCAGATGCTCTATGAAGAAAAATTATTGACAAAACGTGAGGCTCAGCTGTTGCTTGCGACAACCTCCGATGAGGTCCTAGGTCGAGATGTTCTCATCCTACGAGCAACGATGCTGAAAAAAATCATTCAACAAGTAGATAGAAAAGGAAATACCGACTAGATGAACTATTCAACAGCACTGTTAGAAAGTATAGAAGCGGCCCAAATACTAGCAGGCCACTATCAGGGGAACACCTTAGATACTTGGCATCTCTTGACGGCTATGGCCAATAATCCCTATAGCGTGGCAGGTTCTGTACTGAACGATTATCCTATGCAGATCGATGAGTTTCAGGATGCAGCGGAGCATATTACAGGCCAAGCTTTTCAAAGCGACAATCGGTATGAAATCTTCCCATTTTCTTATCGGATGGAAGCCATTATGAAGCACGCAAGAGAGATTGCCCAGGTCCTTCATGCCAAGACCTTGGGAACAGAGCATGTGCTCCTCTCTCTTCTAGCAGACCGTGGGACCTTGGCGAGCCAAGTCATGGAGTTTGCCGGCTTTGCCTTTACAGAGCAAGACAAGGGAGTTCCTATTGCCTCCCTTCGCAAGAATTTAGAAGACAAGGCAGGCTGGGACAAGAATGATATCAAAGCCATCCGGAGCCTCTACCGGGCCCAAAACCCTAACCGCCAAACCATGGGAAATATGATGGGCATGCCCCCAAGTACCAGTGGAGGTCTTGAAGATTATACCCGTGATTTGACAGAAATGGCGCGTGCAGGCCAGCTTGAGCCTGTGATCGGCCGGGATGCAGAGATTTCACGCATGATCCAAATCATCAGCCGCAAGACGAAGAACAATCCTGTATTGGTGGGAGAAGCAGGGGTCGGGAAAACAGCCCTTGCATTAGGTCTGGCCCAGCGTGTCGCTAGTGGCAATGTACCAGCTGAAATCGCGCAGATGCGTGTTCTGGAATTGGATCTCATGAATGTCGTTGCAGGGACGCGCTTCCGTGGGGACTTTGAAGAACGGATGAACAATATCATCCAGGACATCGAAGAAGACGGTCACGTGATTCTCTTTATCGATGAACTGCATACCATTATGGGCTCAGGATCCGGTATTGATTCGACCTTAGACGCAGCCAATATTCTAAAACCAGCCCTAGCACGAGGAACCTTGCGTACAGTTGGAGCGACGACCCAAGATGAGTACCAAAAGCATATCGAAAAAGACGCAGCCCTCTCTCGGCGTTTTGCGAAAGTCACCATTGAAGAGCCAAGTGTTGCAGATAGCATCCAAATTCTCCAAGGCTTGAAAGAAACCTATCAGGACCACCATCATGTGACCATTACCGATGAAGCGATCGAAACAGCTGTCAAATATGCCCACCGCTATTTGACCAGCCGTCAATTGCCAGATTCAGCCATTGATCTCTTGGATGAAGCGGCAGCTACCGTACAAAACCGCGATTCCAACGGTCACGTAAAAGAAGAGTTGACTGCCTTAGACCGGGCCTTGATGGATGGCAAGTGGAAGAAAGCAGCCCAGCTCTTAGAAGTAGAGGTCGCTCCCATTGTCTACAAAAAAGAAGTCACTGACCAAGATGTCTTGGTGACTTTGAGCCAATTATCTGGTATTCCAACTCAAAAACTGACTCAAACCGATGCCAAGAAGTACCTCAACTTAGAAGCAGAATTGCACAAGCGCGTGATTGGTCAAGACCAAGCCGTTTCGAGTATCAGTCGGGCTATTCGACGCAATCAATCAGGTATCCGTAGCAACAAGCGTCCGATCGGTTCTTTCATGTTCCTAGGACCTACCGGTGTCGGAAAAACAGAGCTAGCCAAAGCTTTGGCGGAGGTTCTGTTTGATGATGAATCGGCCCTCATCCGTTTTGATATGAGTGAGTACATGGAAAAATTCGCGGCGAGCCGCCTCAACGGTGCCCCTCCAGGCTATGTGGGCTACGAAGAAGGAGGCGAGTTGACCGAAAAAGTCCGCAACAAACCGTATTCGGTCCTCTTATTTGATGAGGTGGAAAAAGCCCACCCAGACATTTTCAATGTCCTTTTGCAAGTCTTGGATGACGGAGTCTTAACCGATAGCAAAGGCCGGAAGATCGACTTCTCCAATACCATTATCATCATGACCTCAAATCTGGGAGCAACAGCCCTGCGGGATGATAAGACAGTTGGCTTTGGTGCTAAAGATATCCGCTTTGACCAAGCCAATATGGAAAAACGCATGTTTGAAGAGTTGAAGAAGACCTATCGTCCAGAGTTTATCAACCGGATTGATGAAAAGGTGGTCTTCCATAGTCTCTCAAGCGAGGACATGCAGCAGGTAGTGAAAGTCATGGTCAAACCGCTCATCGCGACCTTGGCAGAACAAGGCATGACCCTCAAATTCCAGCCTTCAGCGCTCAAGTTGCTAGCAACCAAAGGCTACGATCCAGAAATGGGAGCTCGCCCACTGCGTCGTGTCTTGCAGACCGAAGTGGAAGATCAACTAGCAGAGCTATTGCTGAAAGGTCAAGCCCAAGAAGGGCAAACCATCAAGGTTGGAACGACAGCCGGAACGATCAAGTTCGAGATTGTCTAGGAGGACGTCATGACGCTTCAGCGATTAACCCGTATTTCGCTTTTGGCGGCACTTTGTGTCGCCCTACGTCAGGCTTTTGCCCCTTTTCCAAATGTCCAACCTATTTCTGCTATCTTTTTTCTCTTGGTGATATTTGAAGGGTATAGCTTTGCTTTTCTTGTGATGATGATCACCATGTTTGTCTCCGCCTTTTTCCTGGGGATGAGCCTGATTGTGTTCTTTCAGATTGTCGCCTTTGGCTGCTTGATGCTCCTTTGGCATATCAGTTACAAGTGGTTGCCCTTTATCCTTCAGATCCTTTTTGTGGGGCTACTGTCCTTTGCTTATGGGGTCTTGATCGATAGTGTTTATGCCTTGATATACCATATTCCTTGGTGGACCTATGCTTTGGTCAATGGTTTTAGTTTTAACCTTGCCCATGCTCTGTCGACGATCATTTTCTATCCCATTATCTATCAAATCTTTAGGAGATTTTATGTTGAAAAAAACCATTTCTAGCTTGATGACCTTACTTGCAGCTCTTCTTTTAGCGAGTTGCGCTTCGTCTCATAGCACAAACCATCAAACAACAGCTTCTAGCACAGAAGTTGCCAAGAAAAACGAAATTTCGATTACGATTAGCGTGACGCCAGAAGGTCAAAAAGCGCAATCGAAAACCTTGAAAGTAGCAGAAGAGAGCAACCTCATGAAAGTGCTCAAAGCCAACTACAAGATTGAAGAAAAAAATGGCATGATCACCTCGATTGACGGTCACAGCCAAGATGAAGCCAAAGGTCTTTACTGGATGTACAAGATCAATGGCGAAATGGCTCCAAAAGGTGCTGCAGAAACCACCGTTAAAAAAGGGGACAAGATCGAATTCTATCAAGAAGTGTATAAATAAGAAAAGCTGGACAGTATGTCCGGCTTTTTTTGCAAAGTTTAGGAACTTATCTAAAACTTCTTTCAAATTAGAAAAATATTTGAGAAACTATTGACAGCCTCATATAACAGTGTTACAATAATGTTACAAAATATTACAAATGTTACAAAAAGAGGTTCTGTTATGAAAAACAAAAAAATCATTTCCCTAGCAGCCCTAGCTTTGACAGCTAGTCTTTTCCTAGGAGCTTGTGGCGGGAATAAAGAAGAAAAAACTTCAGAAGCAAGCAGTTCAAAGACCAGTCAAGTCAAACAAACTAGCTCTTCTTCTAAGAAAAAAGTGATCACTAGCAAGGATCCGATTGCCTCTTCATCCTCTGATAGCAAATCAGAAGAAAGTCATACTGTTGGTAGCAAAAATAACCAAGCTGCAGCTAGTCAAACACCTGCTCCAGCTAAAGAAGCAACACCAGCAGCACCCGTAACAAAAGAAACAAAAGAAGTAGCCACTCCAGCAACACCAGCGAAAGCAAAATTGCCAAGTCTAGAAGACGGCCATGCCCAGGCTAAGAAGCAAGCTTCTGCTACGGAGAATGCCCAATACAAGGGAGTCTATTCTGTGGCAGCAGGGGATTTCTCTGCAGCAGCTGGGAATTGGTCTGACAAACGCGACACTGGAGTCACTATTGGCCAAGGTGGTCAAGTGACCATCCAACTGCCTGGGGGCCAACCCGTAGCCTATGGTATCAGCGCTTATAACTATACCTTGGATGATGGTCATTACCATGCTAATCTCTCAGCAGGCGATGGGTCTGCGGCGACTCTAGATATCGTAGTTGGAAAAGATGGCTCTGTATCTAGTGTGACGGTTCTTAAAGACGGTGTTAGCCACTCCCTCACTCGTGAATAAAATTCGAAAGATCTGAAAGGAGAAGCTTCTCTTTTCAGATCTTTTTTTGTTGATTTGAATAAAAATATACTTTTTTATAAAAAACTATTGACAGATAGAAAATATAGTTTATAATAAAAACATAAAGAAAACTTATTTATAAAAAATTATAAAAAGGAGGCAGTATGAATAAAGAAAGAATTGCCCTGGTTTTTGGAACCTTTGCGCCTCTTCATCAAGGGCATATTGACCTGATCCAGCGGGCCAAGCGTCAGTGTGATCGCGTTCGTGTCATCGTTTCTGGTTACGAAGGGGATCGTGGCGAAGAAGTCGGGTTGACTTTACAAAAACGCTTCCGTTATATCCGCGAAGCTTTCTCAAATGATGAGTTGACCCAAGTCTATAAGTTAGATGAGACAGAACTTCCTCGTTATCCCTTGGGCTGGGAGCCTTGGTTACAGACAGCCCTAGACACCATCCAGTATCAAACAGAGACAGAAGAGTTGATCTTTTATGTAGGGGAGAAAGCCTACAAGGAAGAGGTGGAAGCTAGAGGGTTTGAAGTTCACTTAGAAGAGCGTCGCTTCGGGATCTCTGCTACCATGATCCGGGAAAATCCCAGCAAATACTGGAAATACATTGCCCAGCCCTTCCGTCGCCAGTTCACGAAAAAAGTCTTGATCATGGGGAGCGCCAGCAACGGGAAAACGACCCTTGCAAAGGACTTAGCCCGCTTTTACGATGCACCTGTTAGTCTTGAGTATGCCCGTGAATACCAGATCAAGAACAATGTTCGAGATGATGAGCTCACGCCAAAAGATTACTATTATCTACTCTTAGGACAGTATGATCAAACCTCTAAGCTCATCGATAGTAGTGCCAATAGAGGCCTTGTCATCGCAGATACCAATTCCCTGGTGACCAAGGGTTATTACGACTACTACATGGAGGTCGAAGGTCAGGATACCAGCATGACCGATACCTTCGACAACCTCTTTGTCAGTATTCTGTCCAAAGAAAAATGGGATTTGATCCTCTTTGTACAGCCGATCGGTTCTTATGTCAATGATGGTTTCCGAGACATGACCATGGCTGACGAAGAGATCCGCACCAGCTTTTCAAATTACCTGGACCAATTGCGCCAGCAATACCTAGGAAACATTCCGACCACTTTCCTCGCATCAGACTACCTCGGCAACTACGAAGAAGCTAAGAAGGTGATCGATGCCATTTACCAAGCCGACTAAGGAGCAGCTTATGAAAAACCTATCTGAAAAATTCGCAACTTTTAGCCAAGACTTTAGAAATGTTCACCGAGAAGCGAAAAAGCAAGGCTTTGTCAATATTATGAAACTTCTATGGAAGGACCTTTTTGTAGGACGCACAGCCTTTCAATGGATCTATCTCCTGCTTCTTTCCAGCGTTCCCTTCTTCTTAGAATGGACCAAAGCCCTCAAGAAGGAGGTGGCTTAGATGGCAAGTCTCTCAATTCCAGCAGGAATGACGGAGAAAGAGTATTTTGAGACGGTTGCTAGTGAAGCAGACTTTCTCAAGTGGTACAAGGAGCAAGACCTGCCGGCTTATGAAACTCCAAGTGTCACAGCGGACATGGTAGCTTACTGTTTTGTTGAAGGCCAGCTCAAGCTCTTGGCTATTCGTCGCAAGGCCCACCCTTATCAACACCGCCTCGCCTTGGTGGGGGGCTTTGTGAACAAGGATGAAGATGCGACTCATGCCTGTATCCGAGAAGTCAAAGAAGAAGTTGGGCTCGATCTGCCAGTGAATAAGGTGGAGCAGCTCATGACCGTTTCCACCCCTGGGCGGGACCCCAGAGGCTGGGTCATTACCATCGCCCATCTGGTCTATCTGCCAGCAGAAGCAGTAGACTTAGCCCATGCAGGTGACGATGCCAAGGAAGTCGTTTTTCTCGATGTCGATTTCAAAAAGTCCCAGTGTTTGCTTGATGGAGAACCCTTAGCTGCTTCTGATTTTGCCTTTGACCACTACCAGATTATTCAAGAATCGATCAAGCGGATTCAGGGGCGTCTAGACTGGAATCCAACCTTCCTCTATCTGCTAGAGGAGCCTTTCACCGTTTATGAAGCAACTGAGTTGGTCAATCTGATCAATCCTGGACGTCCCATCGTTAGTAATAACTTCCTCGTAAAATTCGGAGAATTCGTGGAAGAAGTGGGTGTCAAGCGAGTACCTAAGAAAAAACCACGCAAGACCTATCGCCTAAAACAATAGATCGAGCTGGGTTCATTCTACCAGCCCTTAGTACTAGTAGTAGCCAAGGGCTTTTTCTGATTTTTCCTGCTCCACTTGTGTGCAAAGTGGTATAATAATCATAATTGAAATCAAAAGAGACAAGACTATGGAAGAAAAAATAATTTTACCACAAAATACACGACTGATGGGGGCTCTGCTTGGTTTTATCGGAGGAGGCCTCGATGTCTTTTGCCACATGCACTATCGGAGTTTGGTCGCGACCCAAACGGGGAACCTCCTGCTTCTCATCGCTGATTGGCACGATCCCCGTGTCGAAAATACCATCATGCGTTTTTCATCTATTTTATTTTTCTCGATCGGCTTTTTGGTTGCCCTCCATATCAAAGAGTATCGCAAGACAGCCTTTTGGCGGACCAAGATGTTAATTCCTTTGTTTGTGGTGACACTCCTGATTCCCTTGGTGTCTGTCATGCCACCTGTAGAAGTTCCCTTTATTGCTTTTGGAACAGGGATGATGATGTTGACCTTTACAGGGAGCCTCATTGAAAATCACCCTTATGTGATCTTTATGACTTCCGGCAATTACCGCAAGATGCTGACGGCCTTGTACCGAATCACTCGAGGAAAGGGAGATTTGGACGAGTATCGGCGTCAGGCCATGAATTACGGGATTGTTGTTGGAAGCTTTGTTGCTGGAGCTATTAGCGTAGCCATCCTCATGCATTTCATTCACCAATGGGCCATCTGGCTGATCACAGCCAACCTCTTTTTGATCATGACCTACTACACCGCAAGGGTCAAACAACTTGGCCTGCAAACAGACAATCTATAGAAACAGGACCCCGTGTGAGGTCCTGTTTTAGATTAATGACAAAGTCATCTTAGAAACTTTCCTTAGGTGAGTACGGACGTCAGCGAACTTCGAAGAAGTTCCATGACTTAGTTTTGAGCCTAAGGTCTCAAAACTCCCGAGTGCCTGAAACAATCGTGTTTCAGGCACTTTTCTCACAGCGGAAAGTTTCGGTATTTTTTTGATTCGCTCAAAAAATTAAAACATATTTATATTTCTTTGCCGAATTGCTTAACTTATTTAAAAATAGTACAGGACCTCACATGAGGTCCTGTTTTTTGTATTTCTATGCTTTTAATTGTAAGAGTTCTTCAATCTCAGCCAGAGTGCTGGCTTGCGAGATGGCTCCACGGAGTTTGGCTGCACCTGAGGTACCACGGAGGTAGTGAGGAGCGAGACCGCGGAATTCACGAACGGCAATGTGCTCACCTTTGAGATCGATCAAGCGTTTCAAGTGTTCGTAAGCAATCTTCATCTTGTCTTCAAAAGTCAAATCAGGCAGGATTTCTCCTGTTTCAAAGTAGTGATTGATTTGGTTGAAGAGATAAGGATTGCCCATAGCAGCGCGACCAATCATGACCGCATCAGCACCGACTTCTTCGATCCGTTGTTTGGCGTCTTGAACCGTACGGATATCTCCGTTTGCGATAAATGGAATCTTAGTTAGGGCCTGTGCAACCTTGTGAAGGGTCTCAAGATCCGCATGCCCCGTATACATTTGCTCCCGAGTCCGTCCATGCATGGCAAGGGCAGAGACACCTGCAGCTTCAGCAGCGAGCGCATTTTCAACTGCTAGAGAAGGATCTGACCAACCCGTCCGCATTTTTACAGTGAGGGGGATATCAAGGACGGATTGAACCTTATTGATGATGGAGTAAATCTTGTCTGGGTCCTTGAGCCACATGGCACCAGCCTCGTTCTTGACGATTTTATTCACCGGGCAACCCATGTTGATATCGACGATATCAGTCTTGGTATTTTCTTGGATAAATTCAGCTGCGCGTGCGAGGCTATCTTCGTCACTTCCAAAGAGTTGGATCGATACAGGATTTTCTCCTTCATCGATATGGAGCATGTGAAGCGTCTTTTCATTGTTGTATTGGATTCCCTTGTCAGAGACCATTTCCATCACAACGAGCCCTGCCCCCAGTTCTTTGGCAATGGTCCGGAAAGCTGAGTTGGTCACTCCGGCCATTGGGGCTAGGACGGTACGGTTAGGGATTTCGACATTCCCGATCATAAATGGTGTATTAAGATTTGTCACGAATGAGTTCCTCCAAGTCATTTTCGTCAAAGTGGTAGTGTGTTTGGCAGAATTGGCAGGTAATCTCTGCACCGTGATCTTCATCTTTCATCTCTTTTAGATCACTAGCTGGCAGACTTGCTAAAGCATTCAAGAAACGCTCACGGCTGCAGTCGCACTGGAAGCGAAGTTCTTCTTCAGAGAGGCGTTTGAAAGGTTCATCTCCATAGATAGCAGAAAGAAGAGCTTCAATATGGTCTTCAGATTCCAAAAGTGTGGAGATAGCAGGCATTTTTTGGATGCGTTTTTCAAAGCGCGCGATTTCTTCTTCCTTGGCATTTGGCAAGACTTGAAGCAAGAAGCCACCCGCCACTTTAACCTTGTCTTCGTCATCCAAAAGGACATTGAGTCCAACTGCAGAAGGTGTTTGTTGGCTTTCCGTCAGATAAAAGGCCAGGTCTTCTCCGATTTCACCGGTGACAAGAGGGGTCATAGAGTGATAAGGATTTCCCGTACCATAGTCAGTGATGACCAGGAATTCTCCGTTTCCGACAAATGGTCCCACCAGGACTTCACCAGTTGCCGTCTTCTTGATATCCACTCCAGGATTTTGTACGTAGCCTTTAACATTTCCCTTGGTATCTGCCACGGTGATGATGGCTCCAAGTGAGCTAGTCCCAAGGACTTTGACCGTAATTTTAGTATCTCCTTTCTCGTTTGCTGCCAAGATTTGACTGGCAATGAGGGTACGGCCAAGTGCGACCGTGGAGCTAGCTTGTGTATGATGTTTTTCTTGGGCTGTTCGTACAGTTTCTGTACTGTCTAGTACATAGGCACGAAAAGCGCCGCTTTCTGAGATAGTTTTAATAATTTTGTCCATACCTACTATTTTAGCACAAATCAAGCAAAGTGGGGGCAAGGAGAATTCCGAAAATCAGCCGTTTCAGAAGAAGGGCAAGAAGAAAAGAAAATTCCGAACGTTATTTCTAGAAAGAAGCAATTTCCAAGTAAAAGACGAGTTTCATAGAGAAGTTGGTTTAAAAAGGAAGGAGAAAAATAAACGATAGCTGAGTGGATCTTGAAAAAACATCAAAAATTGCTTATAATAGAGTGTAAGACAAACTTGCAGGTGAGACTCCTGCCCCTAGTTTGAAGAAAGGCATAGATAGGGAACTATCTATGGTATATGAAAAAGAATTATGACATCAGTTGTTGTAGTAGGAACCCAATGGGGTGATGAAGGAAAAGGGAAGATTACAGACTTCCTATCAGCCAATGCAGAAGTCATTGCTCGCTATCAAGGTGGGGACAATGCCGGACACACCATCGTAATCGACGGCAAAAAGTTCAAGTTGCACTTGATTCCTTCTGGTATCTTCTTCCCTGAAAAGATCTCTGTCATCGGAAACGGCGTGGTGGTCAACCCTAAATCATTGGTCAAAGAGTTGGCTTATCTCCATGAAGAAGGAGTATCAACGGACAGCCTTCGCATCTCTGACCGTGCCCATGTCATCCTTCCTTACCATATCGAATTGGACCGTCTCCAAGAAGAGTCTAAAGGCGACAACAAAATCGGAACGACCATCAAAGGGATTGGACCAGCCTACATGGACAAGGCTGCGCGTGTGGGAATCCGGATTGCGGACCTTTTGGACCGCGACGTCTTTGCGGAACGTCTTCGCATCAACTTGGAAGAAAAGAACCGTCAATTTACCAAACTCTATGATGCAGAGGCTCTGTCATTTGACGATATCTTCGAAGAATACTATGAATATGGTCAACAAATCAAGCAATATGTAACCGATACTTCTGTCATCTTGAACGATGCTTTGGATAACGGCAAGCGCGTGCTCTTCGAAGGAGCTCAAGGGGTTATGCTGGATATCGACCAAGGAACTTATCCATTTGTAACCTCTTCAAACCCAGTCGCAGGTGGGGTGACTATCGGATCAGGTGTCGGTCCAAGCAAGATCGACAAGGTTGTCGGTGTATGTAAAGCCTACACTAGCCGTGTTGGTGATGGCCCATTCCCTACGGAACTCTTTGATGAAGTGGGTGACCGGATCCGTGAAGTGGGGCATGAATACGGTACAACGACTGGCCGTCCGCGTCGGGTGGGCTGGTTTGACTCCGTTGTTATGCGCCACAGCCGCCGCGTATCAGGAATTACCAACCTTTCCCTCAACTCCATTGACGTTTTGAGTGGTCTAGATACAGTGAAAATCTGTGTGGCCTACGACTTAGATGGCGAACGCATTGATCACTATCCAGCCAGCTTGGAGCAACTCAAACGTTGCAAACCAATCTATGAAGAATTGCCAGGTTGGTCAGAAGACATCACCGGTGTGCGCCACTTGGATGAGCTTCCAGAAAATGCCCGCAACTATGTCCGCCGGATCGGTGAATTGGTTGGTGTGCGCATTTCAACCTTCTCAGTCGGACCAGATCGTGACCAAACCAATATCCTTGAAAGTGTCTGGTCAAGTAAATAATTTAAAAAAGAGAGTGAGACAGAAATCGGTCATTCGTTAGAATTCGATTTC
>NZ_KV818844.1:167877-193063 GCF_001815045.1 Streptococcus sp. HMSC065E03
GAGAGGCTAGGACTTTTGTCCCAGCCTCTTTTTGAAAGCAGAAAGAGGAAAAAATGTATCAAACGATTTTATTTGACCTAGACGGCACCTTGACCAATTCAGAACTAGGGATTACCAACTCGGTGGCCTATGCCTTAGGAAAATATGGGATTCAAGTGCCAGACAAGAAAGCATTGAGAGTTTTCATCGGTCCGCCCTTGCAGGAGTCTTTTGAGCGCTTTTATGGATTTTCTAAGGAAGAATGTTTAAAGGCCATTGACTACTATCATGAGTATTTTTCCGAAAAAGGCCTTTATGAAAATGAGGTCTATCTAGGCGTTCCTGACTTGCTGGCTTCTCTCAAGCAGGCTGGCAAACAGTTGATTGTAGATACGTCAAAGCCTGAAGAATTTTCCATTCAAATTCTCAAACACTTTGGTTTGTATGATTATTTTGACTTTGTCGCTGGTGCGACCATGGATAGAAAACGTAGTAAAAAAAGCGATGTTATCCAGTATGCCTTGGAGCAAAATGGGATTACAGATTTGGCGCATACCATCATGATTGGAGACAGGGAGCACGATGTGCTTGGCGCTCAAGCGCAAAAGCTTGATTCTATCGGTGTCCTTTATGGCTTTGGAAGCAGGGAAGAATTGGAAGAAGCCGGCGCCACCTATATTGCTCAAGAAGTTGGCGAAATTGCAGCTTTTATAGGATAACCTTTTCCAAAATATTAAAAGTTGGAACTTTTCTAATCTGCTGAATATTGCTTGATTTAATATTTCTATCGGCGTACACTTACTGTAGGTTAAGTCACACAGATTAAGAGGTGATAATATGAATTTGTCACGATATATATTAAAATATAGTACTGATGATGGTACGTTGTATTTTAATACTAAAACCAATCATTCATTTTTTCTTACGAATGAATTGAATAGAGTAGTCGACAGCAATGATGTGATTAGGAAAGAGTTTCATGCTTATCTTGATAAAAATAAATATTTAAGTGAGGGTGAGTATGAGGTCGAAAAGTATCTAT
This sequence comes from Streptococcus sp. HMSC065E03, assembly GCF_001815045.1. Classification (NCBI taxonomy): domain Bacteria; kingdom Bacillati; phylum Bacillota; class Bacilli; order Lactobacillales; family Streptococcaceae; genus Streptococcus; species Streptococcus sp. HMSC065E03. Next base: position 168,899 of record NZ_KV818844.1, read on the forward strand.
CTAAAATAAGCGATACAGATGCTGAATTATTGGAACTAACAATTTTGACACATGGAGATTGTAATTTTCGGTGAAGGTTAAAGTGAATAACAAATTCGATGACAAAATGAATGCTAAACCTAGAGTATTTAACTATAATTGTGATTGTAAATAATCACGATTTTAAATAAATTAGAGAAGAGGGTTGTGCTAGCCCTCTATTTTGATGGATGATAATTATGAGAAATATTTATAAGTACATTGATAAGAAGTATCTTTTTCCTATTTTTTTAGGGCGTATTGTGAATAGTGGTTTGGTGTTGGCGCAACCTCTGATTTTAACGAAGGCCTTGAAGTTAGATCAAGACGGCCTTTCTTATGGAAAAATTCTCAATTTTGTTTTATTTGGTTTGTCTGTCTATCTTGTTATTTATAGTCTGATGCTGTTTTCAAACCATTCGCACAATATATTCCGAAGAGAAATCAACAAAAGTGTCCGTGCCCTTTTATTTAAGAAAGTCATATTGAATCCTAAATTTTCCAATGATGAAAAAGTTAGTCTGCTAACTCAAGATATGGAATATGTGGGCGATAATTATTTGGAAAATATAAATGTTATGGTGAGTTGGGGATTTGTCGCCCTTGTTACAGCCATTTATATTGTTTCACAAAATTTTCTCTTAGGACTTATTTTTGTCATTTTTACGATTATGAGACCTATTCCTCAGTTCATCATGAATCGTCGTTTACAAGATTCGGGAGACAGCTGGTCCAAGCTTAGAACGAAATTACATGGGCTTGTCTCGGATAGTATGCAAGGCAGCCAAACCTTACGGATTAATCAGGCCATGAGGCTGAATGAAGAGCGCGTGAATGATTTAAACGGAGAATATCAAAAAGCCATCCAAAGATTTTGTTTCACACATAATATTATTTTTTTCTTTAATGGATTTATGGTCTTTTTTAGTCAGGTTGTTCCTCTTGCTTTAGGCTTTTATTTGAGTTTACAGGGAAATTCTATTTCTATTACAAGCCTCATCTCTATGTATGTTGCTGCGGGGATGCTGGTAGAACCGATCCAAACTCTGATGTACAGTGCAGCCAATCTCCAAGGTGCCTTGCCGACTGCGAACCGCCTGTTTAAGATTATCGAGGAAGAACCTGATTTCGAAGAGACAAAGGATCAATTTGTTGAAAATCTCGAATCGTTGCGCTTAAATCATATTTCAAAAAGTTTTGCTGAACGTCAGCTTTTTTCTGATTTGACGGCGACGATTTCAGTAGGTCAGAAGGTCTTAATCAAAGGACCGAGCGGGTCTGGAAAGACGACTCTTTTTCGCTTGATTTTAGGAGAAGAAGTATGTGATGAGGGTGACATTTTCGTTCAGTATGATGGAAATCAAATAACGAGTCATTTCCAAGGGAATATCGGTTTAATTAGCCAGCATCCCTTCCTGTTTAACGATACTATCCGCTATAATCTAACTTTTGGTCAGCCTTTTCAGGACCATGAATTATTGGAGGTATTGGACCGAGTTGGCTTAATAGATGAATTTCAGGATATTTTGAATGTAGAAATTCATAATAATGGTGAAAACATTTCAGGAGGTCAGCGTGTCAGATTAGAGTTGGCTCGTTTTCTCTTACGCGAGAAGGATATTTTATTAGCGGACGAAGTGACATCAGCTTTGGACGAAAAAAATAGTCGTCTGGTTAGAGACCTAATCTTTTCTTTGCCGATCACGGTACTAGAAATAGCCCATCATATTGATGAAGAAGAGCGCTATGACCAAATCCTTGAGTTACGTAAAGGATGAGCGATGCCACAATAGTTGGTTCTGCGACAAAGCGGATAGTAATAAGCCAGCAATTTGTCAGATATTTTTGAGATTCTAAGTGGTGATATTTCCAAAATCATCAATACTCAGAGAACTTAAGCTTTATTTAAGATAGGCCAGCTATACTAGAAGCATAAACAAAGACCTCCTAACTTTGTTTAAACCTCCTAAACTTTTTCATAATAATCTCCCATAAGAGTCGCCCAATCGGCGGCTTTTTTTTTTGAGTCGTAAGCTGCCTATGGTATAATGAACAAAGAAACTAAAAGGAAGAAGGAAGAGATGGACTACACGATAGAGGAAAAAGCGATGTTTATGAGGGAAGCCCTGAAGGAGGCGGAGATTGCCCTCGCCAATGATGAAATACCGATTGGCTGTGTCTTGGTCAAGGATGGTCAGATTATCGGGCGTGGACATAATGCGCGTGAGGAGCTGCAGCGGGCGGTCATGCATGCGGAAATCATGGCGATCGAGGAGGCCAATCAGCGTGAAAATAGCTGGCGCCTGCTGGATACGACGCTTTTTGTCACGATTGAGCCCTGTGTCATGTGTAGTGGTGCCATTGGTCTAGCTCGGATTCCCCAGGTGATTTACGGGGCGACCAATCAGAAGTTCGGTGGAGCAGGTAGTCTCTACGACATTTTGGCAGATGAACGCCTCAATCACCGAGTCGAAGTAGAAACAGGAATCTTGGAAGCAGAATGTGCAGCCATCATGCAGACCTTCTTCCGCCAAGGTCGAGAACGAAAAGAACAAGCCAAACTCGCAGCCAAGGCCGAAACACAAGAATAAAAACCGGACCTTTGCAAATCGAACAAATTATGATATAATACCTATCGGAGCAACAGTTCTGCGTGAAGCGGGTCAGGGGAGGAATCCAGCAGCCCTAAGCGAAGTGAACTGTGTGCTCTTTTTCTATAGCTCTTAGTGAGGTAAGCCTGTAAGGCGCAACCGAGCTTAGAGATATTGATCCTGAGGAGCGAAGCGACGTGAGGGCTATAGCGCAAAATGAATCAAGTCCAAGGGACGCAGACGAATCCTAGAGCAATGGATGCAGTTTTTCCCGTTAGAGAAAAAGCTGTAAACCTATAAAAGCTCTTAACGAATCAAGCCTGTAAGGCGCAACCGAGCTTAGAGATATTGACCCTGAGGAGCGAAGCGACGTGAGGGCTATCACTCACCAGAGTCATGTGGAAATAACTTTCCTATTCAAAGAATAAAAGAGAAAAAATAGAGTTTCGTGAGAAGCTTCTTTTTTTGATTTTCTAGCCAAAAATAGTGCAAACATGCAAACGATTGCTATTGCGTCGTTGCTTGATTTGTGAAAATAAAAAAATTAGCAAATGAAAACGTTTTACAGGATGGTTTTCCTTGATTAAATCCGTGTAAAGCGATATCATAGAGAAGAACAAAATTTGGAGGAATAACATGTCTCATATTAAATTTGACTACTCAAAAGTTTTGGGTAAATTTGTTGCCCCACATGAAGTGGAATACATGCAACCACAAGTGACTGCAGCTGATGAATTGATCCGTAAAGGAACAGGTGCTGGTAGCGACTTCTTGGGTTGGTTGGACCTTCCTGAAAACTACGACCGCGAAGAATTTGACCGCATCTTGAAAGCTGCTGAGCAAATCAAAGCAGACAGCGATGTTTTGGTCGTTATCGGTATCGGTGGATCATACCTTGGTGCGAAAGCAGCTATTGACTTCTTGAACCACCACTTTGCAAACTTGCAAACAAAAGAAGAACGCAAAGCTCCACAAATCCTTTACGCTGGAAACTCAATCTCATCTACTTACCTTGCTGACTTGGTAGAGTACGTTGCAGATAAAGACTTCTCAGTCAACGTGATTTCTAAATCAGGTACAACAACTGAACCAGCCATCGCTTTCCGTGTCTTCAAAGAACTCTTGGTGAAGAAATACGGTCAAGAAGAAGCTAACAAACGGATCTACGCAACTACTGACCGCCAAAAAGGTGCTGTTAAGGTTGAAGCAGATGCGAACGGTTGGGAAACATTTGTGGTTCCAGACGACATCGGTGGACGTTTCTCAGTATTGACAGCAGTTGGCTTGCTTCCAATCGCTGCATCAGGTGCTGACATCAAAGCACTTATGGAAGGTGCTAACGCTGCCCGTAAAGACTACACTTCAGACAAACTTGCTGAAAACGAAGCTTACCAATACGCAGCAGTTCGTAACATCCTTTACCGTAAAGGATATGCAACTGAAATCTTGGTAAACTACGAGCCATCTCTTCAATACTTCTCAGAATGGTGGAAACAATTGGCTGGTGAGTCAGAAGGGAAAGACCAAAAAGGTATTTACCCAACTTCAGCTAACTTCTCAACAGACTTGCACTCATTGGGTCAATTTATCCAAGAGGGAACTCGTATCATGTTTGAAACAGTTGTCCGTGTTGACAAACCTCGTAAGAACGTGATCATCCCTACTTTGGAAGAAGATCTTGATGGACTTGGATACCTTCAAGGAAAAGACGTTGACTTCGTTAACAAAAAAGCAACTGACGGTGTTCTTCTTGCCCACACTGACGGTGACGTACCAAACATGTACGTAACTCTTCCTGAGCAAGATGCCTTCACTCTTGGCTACACAATCTACTTCTTCGAATTGGCCATCGCCCTTTCAGGTTACTTGAACGCCATCAACCCATTTGACCAACCAGGTGTTGAAGCATACAAGAAAAACATGTTTGCCCTTCTTGGTAAACCAGGATTTGAAGAACTTGGAGCAGAACTCAACGCTCGCCTTTAATCGACAGACAAAACGATCTCGAAAGAGGTCGTTTTTTTGTGTCTATTTCCCCATTTAGTGATGAATTGGCGCCTTCAGGTGATTTATGCTATAGTAGGGTAAGATAATAAAGTTAAGGAGTACGACATGTCAAGAGGAAGAAAAGTACAACGTGAATGGTCTAAGAATCATGGGAATCTGTACTCTTTTCCGAGTGCATTTTCGGATGAAGGACCTCAAGGAGCGATTTTTGAAGATCAAAAGAAACAAATAGGATTTCGGATTTCACGTAACATAATCCGAGTACTCTTTTCAGTGATCGTTGTATTCGTATTTTTTCTGATAGGAGTCTGGTATTATAAAAAAACAGTCGTTCATAAACCCGTAAATAAGATCATAAGATCTTCGGAAAGATATCAAAATAAGAAATCTTCTACCAGCCCTTCAAATACTCAAGCAAGCAAAAGTGAGAATAAAAAAATTGGATATATATTAAAAAAAGAAAATTCTGAGTGGGTTGATCCATCTCAAGTAAGAGCTTTTTCAGTTGATGAAGTTTTTGAGTTAATGGATGCTACAAAGAAGCCAACGATAACATCTTCAGAAGTAATTGAGAAATATGGAAAGGCGTTTGCAGGTTTACTTGATTATAATTCCTCGGGGAAAGAACGAGTAACCTTTTATTATAAGCTTTCTGACCAACAGGGTTTTTTCAAAATTGTTATTAATGAGTTTGAAGGAAAAAGTCGTGTTGAGCGTGTCTATCTTGAAGTGACTAAAGCTCAAGCGGGCATGGCGAATAAAACTTTAGAAGAATATCGTTCTTATTTACCTAAAAGTGGCCAGGAAGGGATTGGGTTAATGGAGGCTATAAGTCAGTTTGGAATTCCTAAGAATAGTTACAGTAACAACCTGTATGAAGGGGAAAATAGTTATATATATATTCTATACTTTACAACAGATCAAAGAAAAATAACCTTATCATTTAAAAAGAATCAGCAAGGGGAATACCGACTTGAAAATGTAGCAACATCTGGATAAAACGATCTCTCAAGAGGTCGTTTTTTTACTTGTAAAATAATTTCATAATTTTTCCCTTAAGATTCAATTATATAAACACTAACTAGTTATTATTCTTGATCATTTGCTAAACTCATTTCTAAAATACTGATGATACAGGGTTTCTAGCTAGACAATAGCTACAGGCACGGATTTTATACTCAAATCCTTTAATATAAAAAGTTGTTTGAATATAAAAGTTGTCATTTGTTGTTTCATATTATAAATTGAAAGACGAATGAAAATAATTGAAAAAGGAATGAAAATCATGAAAAAGAAATTGGCTAAATTCTTGTTACTTTCATCTATGCTTGGTGGAATGGCTGTTGCTCACCCAGTTTCTGCGAATACAAAAGCTGCGGTTTATGAGTACAAAAATGGTCAGCTAGACCTTGTTCAAAAACCAACATATGAAGGTTTCGAATCGAATCAGCTTTCTTTGAAATTGAAAACAGGTCGTGTCGATGTAGTGGGAGCGCGTGAAGGCAAGAAAGAAAGTGCGCATGATGCAGGAGCCTACCAATTTGCATTGATCTACAAATCTGAAGGTGGCGAAGAAGAGACCGTTGCTAAAGGGCAAAATACAGCAGATGGGACCATCGCATTTGATGATGTGGATCTCTCTGGACTAAATTCTGGGACTGTTAAACTCTACATTCGTCAAACCACAAAGGATGATGGTCGTTTTAAACAGTTGGATAATGGAGAAGGGGAAGTAACAGTGTCCCTTGCTTACGATGGATCAGGACGCTTGATGGTGGATTCACTTGAAAGTTCAAACCCAATTTATCGTAATTTCATTGCAGGCTATAACGGTTCTGAGACAGGAGGATCCACTTCACCAAGTACAACAAGCCCATCTTCAAGCTCAAGTAGCTCATCTTCTAGTTCAAGTAGCTCAAGTAGTTCGTCTTCAAGCTCAAGTAGCTCATCGAGCTCATCTTCAAGCAGCTCATCTTCAAGTTCCTCAAGTTCAACTTCTTCATCGAGCTCAAGCTCTTCTTCTAGTTCTTCCTCAAATTCAAGCGACTCAAGCAAATCTGTAGTTGGCCGTTTATTGCCAAAAACAGGTCAAGAAACAGGTGTCGTTTTGGCAACATTGGGCTTGCTCTCACTTGCAGGAATTGCTATTGTCTCCCTTCGCAAGAAATTTTAAGATAAGCATCTAAAAGGTCGGATATCTCTCCGATCTTTTTTAGTCCATCAAGACAGGAGTTGGTCCTTGCTTGGTTTTATGTTATAGTAGAAGAGAAGAATAAAAAGGAGAATTCGAAATGTCCGAGAAAGATCAAGAACAATTTATGAAGCATACTCCCGTAGAGGGTGCGCCTCAATTTGATGTGGCTGCGCCAGCCTTTGTCCCAAAAGAAGAAGCCGAAGACTTGGTCGTTCCAGAAGCTAGTGGTCTTTCAGTGACGGAGACGGAAGCAATGAAAGAAGAGGCAGACAAGCTAGCTATGTCAGAAGCAGTGGAGCTTCCAAAGGTGGATGAAGTGACTGTTGGAGAACATCCGGATGTAGTTGCCGCTCCCCAACCGACTCCTCCATTCCAGCCTGCGCCTCAAGCTCCTCAAAACATGGCAGCTGAACCAATTGGTCCGCAAACAGTGCCTGTTCCTGAGACACCTATTCCACAAGCTCCTCTTTCTCCTGTTGGAAGACCGATGGATACTGCTGACAAGAAGGCGATTCGTTTTGCTCTTGGAATTTTAGTGGGGCTTCTTATCGGTGGTGTCGGTGGCTATTTGATTGGTCATGCCAGCCCTAGCACGTCACCATCTAGAAAGCACACTTCTTGGTCAGGCAACCAGTCTGGTTCTTCATCCAATATTGATTTGGACCAGTTGACCGCAGAAGATGCGGAAGCCGATTTTAGCTGGGAGCAGTCTGATATCGAGCAACTTCAATTTTTGACTGGAAAGGATGATGGGGAGAGTCCTGAGGAAATGGTCGACGCTTATGGAAAGGCTAGTTCTGTTCAATTTGATAGTGGAGAATTGAAATTATTCTGGGATGATAACTCTTATAATAAAGAGGTCAAAGCGACCTACTCTAAGAAAGGAAAAGAATTACAGCTTGTCAAATTTGAGTTTAACCAATTTGGGAAAAATCTTACGGTTGAGGACAACTTTGCAGATGGATTCAAAGTTGGAAATAGTGAGACCGGTGCTGGAGGAACCTCTTACAAAGAGCTTTTAGAAAAATACGGTGATGCAGTCAATCTGACGGTGAGTTCATCTGATGATTCAGACGAGATAGAATTGGTCATGGACTTCCAAAAGAAAAACGGGGACTATGTAGATTTGACCTTTATTCGCCAAGAAAATGGAGATTTCCTCTTGAGTAGTAAAGACAGCTATTAAATCACTGAATAAAAGAAAGAGGCAAGCGCCTCTTTTTTGGGATAAGACGAGACAAATACGCTAATTTTCTATACAATAGAAAGAGTTTGAATAGAAAGAGCATGAAGGATGGAAGAAATGAAACAGTGGATCGAACATCATAAGCGGATCCTCCAAAAAGCTGCAAGTGCTTTGCTGGCTTTTGTGGTTGGTGTTTGCTTGGTGTTTATGATTCATCCAGTGAAAACTTTGCCCAAAGATCGCTTGTTGAGTTTGTCTCGCATGCAAGCAGACAGCCAGCAATTTGTTGCGTCTTCTTCCGAAGAGCCGGCTTTAGAAGACTTGTTGTCATTGGACCTTGCAAGGGGAGAAGGAAAGACACAAAAAAATTGGGTGACTTTGTCTGCATTCGTTAAAAAATTTGGAAAAGCAGCGAGTTTTACACAAGAAGATACGAGTTTTGGAGCGCAAGTCCAGCTAGGCTATGGGGCTCCTGTACAGGGGATTCATCCTTATACCATAGAATTTCAAAAGCAGGATGATACCTTTTATTTGAGCTCGATTCAAGGATTTGCGCCCCAATCGGCTCACTATCAGAGCAAAAAGAACTTAAAACTGGCAGATTTTACAGGCTATCAGACGCTAGATGGAAAAAAGGAAAAGGGGACAGCAGTAGAAGATGTCTTGAAAAAATCAGGTCTTCCCAATTCTCTTAGTTTGACCTCTGCAAAGGACAAGCAAGTCCTAGCCCTGTCTTATCAGGTGACAGATGGACTGGTCTCTTTGACTTTTGAACGCGACCAGAGTGGTCAGTATCATTTGACGAAGAAGGGGTGAAGCAGATGATCGAGTGGATGAAAAAGAATCGAAAAGAACTCTTACTGCCGTTTTTGTGTTTTGTTTTAGGACTCTTACTTGCGATTGCAAGCATCCAGGTGCAAGAGCAGGGAACCGATACCAAGGAAGACCAAACACTGACTCATTTCCAGCCAAAGGATTACAAGAATTTGGTCAGCAAGGAACAAGAAATCAAGCAGTTTAAATGGACCATTGAAGCTGTGGCGAATTTGAAAGTCCGTCTTAAGCAGAGTCAGCAACCAGGAACCCGCTTGGAAACAATTGTGACGGAATGGGGAAAAACTCAAAAAGTTCGCTACACTAAGACAGCCCAAGGGGATAAAACGGTTCTTGTCTTGACCTATGCGGCTAAGCAAACCGATCAGGGCAAGAAAAGTGTAACCTTGTGGTTTGAACAGGAGCAAGACCAGGGGTATCGCTTGACGATGGTGGATGCGACGAATTTGTTGGACACAAAAGAGAAGACAAGCAGTGAGAAAGAAATCACTACTGAAAAAGAGAAAAAAGGTACAGAATTCGCCCATCTCATTAAGAAACTAGGAAATCCTCAACGATTGGTCTGGGGGGAAATGCCAGATGGCGGTATGGGCTATCGCGCGACTTACCAGGTAGCAGGGCAGCCAGAAGTGGTGATGGAATTCAAGAAAAAAGGCAAGAAATTAGTGTTAATATAAGAAGGGAGACATCATTGGACGATCAACGGACAGACATCAAGGCAGCTTCCTCTCACCAGGGTGGGAGCCGCTTGATTTCAGAGGCTGACCTTGCTTCAATAGGGATGGACAATCATCAGGATACTAGAAGCCATTCAGATACAATGGCGTCTTCCCCTTCTTCCTCAAAAGAGGGGATTGGTTCGCTTTTGCGATTTTTTGGGTGGTTCGCCTTGTTTATGGCTTTTGTGTTTGTGCTTCAAAACGAAGTTAATAAAAGCTCTTCTTCATCTTCTTCGAGTGAGGGGATCAATGGTTTATCACGTGATGGTATCAGAACGGAATATCTGACCAGTGAAAATAGTTCTTATATCGCCTCAGCTAATGAATTTCAATTTCAGCCAACCTATGAAAAGGCTATGTCTCTCATTCCTAATTTTGCAGTGGAAGAAAAAAAGACCTCTTTTGGGACGGTAGACCCACAAGATGTCGTTGCAGCATTAGGTAAAGCGAGGAGTGGGGAAGCAACCTATAGTGGTAGCAGTTCTAGTCCCTTTTTGCTGACCTTAGATTACCAATCAAAGGATGCAGATGGGAAGGTTCTTCTTGAAAAAACAGGTGCCTTTTACAGGATCTCTCTTTTAAGTTTGAAACACTTAAAAAGTGACCGATTTGCGAATAAGAATGGGAGCTTGATGAAGGACGATTTTGCCACTATCAAGGTCGGAATGCCTTATTTAGACCTACTCAATACAGTAGGGATTCCGGATGAAATATATGTATCTGGGCTTTTAGGTTACGGGGAAGCGCCTTCCTTTACCTATCGATTATCGGATTCTCAAACGGTTCAAATCCATTTTGATAGCCGGCAAACCATCAAGGATATCAAATCGAAAGAGGTAGCGACCACACCAGCTTCCTCTACATCTACAGCACAGTAAAAAAATCAGCCGAAGCATTTTAAATAAAAGGAGGGGACAATGGGAAATAAAGACTGGTCGCATCTACGAAATGAGCACCAGAGTCGGTTTTCGAAAGGCCAGCCGAAAGAAGCACCCTTAGAAAAAGGAAGTCCTGAGAAGCTAGAAGATACGCTCGCAAAAGAGCCAGAAGTGCTAGAAGTCCCTGCTTTTCAGGAAGAGGTGAAACAAGAAGAGGAACGAAAAGACGAACCAGCGATTGGTGTGAAGAAGGAATCGTATGATCCAAAGGAAGGCTCATTTGCTACACCTGAAGACGAATCAGCTCAGGTCGTTCTTGCTACACCACTAACAGAAGAAGCAAGGTCAGAAACACCAGCACAAGATACAATAGGGCAGTCTCCTTCAGCTGAGAAAAAAGTAGAGCACCAGGGTGGGAGCCGCTTGATTTCAGAAGCTGACCTGGCTTCAATAGGGGGAGGCAGGCATTCAGAACCAAGACAAACGGTACTAGACTCCCAATCGGATAGGGCGAAAACCTACTCTCCTTCCTCTAATAGTGGAGGGTCTTCGCTGGCAGCCTTTTTTGGATTATTGGCCATGCTGGGATTATTTGCCTATCTAGCTTCAGGAGGTATCCATAGTGAGGAACATCCTTCTTCTACTACTAGTGAATACGGAAGTCCTGGCCGGTCTTATGGAACCAGAAAGGAAACCTTGAAGAGTGGTACGAGTACCTTGATTGCACCGGAAGGTGAATTTCAGTTTCAAGTGACCTATGAGAAGGCGATTTCCCTGATTCCTGGTTTAAGTGAGGGGGATCAAGGTCGTACCTCTTCAACTTATCTGTCTCCGCAGGATGTGGTAGCTGTACTGGGCAAGGCTAGTAGTGGGGAAGAAACCTACCAAGAGGGTAGTGTCGGTCCTTTCATGACAAGCTTGGATTATGAGGTTGAAGGATCCCCTTCTTCTGTATCTGTTTTGCTTTCAAATATGATTAGTAGCCGTCTATCTTCTCTTAATTTTGAGAACTTAAACAGTGAGCGATTAGCCAATAAAAATGGCAGTTTGAATAGAGAGAATTTTGCCAATATTAAAATAGGAACCAGCTATGCAGATCTTGTGAATACAGTCGGAATTCCTAGCCGTGTTTCTTGGTCGAGTATGATGAGTTCAGAGTCCTTCTTAATCTTTTACTATAAACTTTCTGATTCGCACTCAGTCATTATTCACTTTGGAAGCAATCGCACCATCAGTGAAATGACAGGCCTGGAGGATCAGGCTACAACCACGTCGCCTTAGGTGTTCATCTCTTTGGGTTTGTGGTATAATATGGATACCTTTAATTGAAATGAATGGAGAATCTCATGACTGCACAAAAAATGTCTGCACAAGAAATTATCGCTTTTATTGGAAATGCAGAAAAGAAAACAAATGTGAAAGTAACCTTTGAAGGGGAATTGGCAACAGCTGTTCCTGCTTCTGTCACAAAACTAGGTAATGTGTTGTTCGGTGATTGGAAAGATATCGAGCCCCTTCTTGCCAACTTAACAGAGAATAAGGATTATGTGGTTGAACAAGATGGCCGTAATTCAGCTGTTCCCTTGCTTGATAAGCGCTATCTAAATGCGCGTATCGAACCAGGCGCTATCATCCGTGACCAAGTGACCATCGAAGACAATGCTGTCGTGATGATGGGGGCTGTCATCAATATCGGTGCTGAAATCGGTGCAGGAACTATGATTGATATGGGGGCTATCCTTGGTGGTCGTGCAACAGTTGGTAAAAACAGCCACATCGGTGCAGGTGCCGTTCTTGCGGGTGTCATTGAGCCAGCTTCTGCTGAGCCTGTTCGGATCGGTGACAATGTCTTGGTCGGTGCCAATGCAGTTGTGATTGAAGGGGTTCAAGTAGGGAACGGATCCGTCGTTGCCGCTGGAGCTATCGTTACTCAAGATGTCCCTGAAAATGTGGTTGTAGCTGGTGTCCCAGCTCGCATCATCAAGGAAATCGATGAAAAAACACAACAAAAAACAGCACTAGAAGACGCCTTGCGTAATTTATAAGATATTGATAGTAGAGGCCGCAAGGCCTCTATTCTAATCTAATAGAAAGAAGACAACTATGACATTGGACTTAATCAAAATCAGACGGGATTTGCACCAAATCCCTGAAATTGGATTAGAAGAATTTGAAACCCAAGCCTACCTCTTAGAGCGAATCGCAGAGATCACAGAAGGCAAAGACTTTGTAGAGCAACGGACTTGGCGGACCGGGATCCTGGTGTATCTCCATGGGTCTGCTCCTGAAAAAACTATTGGTTGGCGGACGGATATCGATGGCTTACCGATTGTGGAACAAACGGGCCTTGATTTTGCCTCCAAGCATGAAGGACGGATGCATGCTTGTGGTCACGATATGCACATGACGACAGCCCTTGGACTTTTGGATCAACTGGTCCAAGTACAACCAAAAAATAACCTGCTCTTTCTCTTCCAACCGGCTGAAGAAAACGAAGCTGGTGGAATGCTCATGTATAAGGACAATGCTTTTGGCGACTGGCTCCCTGATGAATTTTATGGTCTGCATGTACGCCCTGATTTGAAGGTGGGGGACATTGCGACCAATACGGGTACTCTTTTTGCAGGGACCTGTGAAGTCAAGATCACCTTTACAGGAAAGGGAGGGCATGCCGCCTTTCCACATGAGGCCAATGACGCTCTTGTAGCAGCCTCTTACTTCATTACCCAAGTCCAATCGGTCGTGAGTCGAAATGTCGATCCGATTGAAGGGGCTGTGGTGACCTTTGGTTCCATGCATGCAGGAACAACCAATAATGTGATTGCTGAGACAGCCTTCCTTCATGGGACTATTCGGACCTTGACCATGGAGATGAATCTTTTGACTCAAAAACGGGTCAAAGCCATTGCAGAAGGAGTTGCAGCAGCCTTTGATGTGAAATTGGACCTGGAACTCAAGCAAGGAGGCTACCTGCCTGTGGAAAACCAACCAGAATTGGCCAAAGAACTCATGGACTTTTTCACAGCTGAGGAAGACGTGAACCTGATTGATATTCTGCCTGCGATGACAGGAGAAGACTTCGGCTTTCTCTTGAGCAAAGTCCCTGGTGTCATGTTCTGGTTGGGGATTGATACCCCTTATGCCTTGCACCATCCAAAGATGAGCCCAAATGAAGCAGCCCTTCCCTTTGCTGTGGAAAACATTGGTGAATTTTTGAAAATGAAAGCCAACCAATAAAGGATTGATTCAACTCCGTCTGGAGTTGGATTTTTTCTTTGTCGTGTAAAAACTGTTCGGATCTTTCCTAAAAAATGATACAATTAAAGCTAGACAAAAGGAGTAGGCATGAAGAAAACACTACGAAAAGAAACCATTGCAGCCATGAAACAGTTGCCAGAATCCGTGAAAACTCAAGCAGATGAAGAGCTGACTCAGCGCCTCTTGGAGCTACCAGCTTTTCAAGAGGCAAAGACCCTTGCGACCTATCTGTCTTTTGACCATGAAGTTTCCACAGCTGGCTTGATCCAAGCAGCTCTTCAACTTGGGAAACGCGTCTGTGTTCCCCGTACCTATCCACAAGGGCGGATGGAATTTGTGGAATACGATCCTGACATTTTAGAAAAGACTCGCTTTGGTTTGCTGGAGCCCAATGAAAAAGGGAAGCTTGTGGATCAGTCAGAGATTGATCTGATCCATGTACCAGGCTTGGTTTTCCAGTCAAAAGGCTACCGAATTGGCTATGGTGGTGGCTATTATGATCGTTATTTAACAGATTATACTGGAAAAACGGTTAGTACGATTTATTCCATCCAGCAGAAGGATTTCCAGCCAGATACGTTTGATCAGGCAGTTCAGGAGGTGCTAGTCTATGAAGTTACTCTTTGATCGTCGTTATCCTGTGACCAGCCTCTTATTGCTCGTGACAACGGCAGTCTTTCTTTCCATGTTTATCCGATTTGGAGGCGACTACCAAACAGGTGCTGCTGTTTACTATAGCGGTGGGATTATTGGAGAGGTTGTGAAAGTCGATCCAAGCCAGTTATGGCGAATCGTGACAGCTACTTTTGTTCATATCGGCCTAGAACATTTTGTGCTCAATATGATCACCCTCTATTACTTGGGACGTTTGGCAGAAGATCTCTTTGGATCGAAGGCTTTCTTAGCTCTTTATCTCTTATCAGGCATGATGGGCAATGTCTTTGTTGCTATTTTTACGCCAGATGTGATTGCAGCAGGAGCTTCTACAGCCCTCTTTGGACTGTTTGGGACCATTGGTGCTCTGCGCTTTATTGTCCAAAGTCCCTATATTCGCCACTTGAGTCAGTCCTATACCAGCTTGATTGTGGTCAATTTGATCTTTAGCTTCATGCCAGGGATCAGTATGGCGGGGCACATCGGTGGCTTAGTAGCTGGGGTCATGTTAGCTTATGTCTTTCCAGTAAGAGGGGAAGCTCGCTTTATGAACCGAACCTATCAGATGAGTGCAGCCCTATCTTATCTCTTACTTTTGCTTTATTTCTTAGGTAAAATCTTGAATCTATTTTAAGAGAGAGTGGGACAGAAATCGGTAATTCGTTAGAATTCGATTTCATCGTCCCACATCCGCACAGTTGAGTAGGGCTGTAAAAGCTGATGAAATCAGCGTATTAGAGCCCACTCAACCACTGCATCTTGCTCGACATCCAAAAACAATTGAGAGGCTAGGACTTTTGTCCCACTCTCTTTTTTTCCTAAAAAATGTAGTGCAATCGTAAACTAACAGAAAATTGTTTGAAATGCAAAGAATTGTATATATTTATTATAATATGTTTGCAAGAGTCAAGTGATCCCTCTATTGCTAGGTCCATAGAGAAGGTAATCATGGGTAAAAAAGTATAAAAATGCAAATTAGAAAGCGCTTGCAAAAGGGTTGAGAAAGGTGTAAACTGGAGATATAAAAACTAAAAATAGTGCTATTTTGTCAAAAGTAGTGCAAAAACAAAGGAGATTTGCCATGAAAAAATGGTTGTTAAAACTCTCATTGGTAGTGATGACACTCTTACTCCTACCGATTCAAGCTGTTCAAGCCTGTTGCGGTTTTATCATTGGTCGCCAATTGACCAAGGATGGGACCACTCTCTTTGGTCGGACAGAAGACTACCCTTACTATCCAAATGGTGGAAAGCACAACAAAAACTTTGTAGTTGTTGATGCGAAGAACTATAAGGAAGGGGATCAACTGGAAGACGAATCTAATGGTTTTACCTATCCACATGCTGCCAGTGAAATGAAATACACAGCGACTTATGACTCTGCTCGTGGAGATGGTAGTAACGGTGCCTTTGGTGAACATGGATTTAACGAAGCCGGCGTCTCTATGACCTCAACTGTTACAGCAATTCCAAATAAAAAAGTCTTGAAGACTGACCCATTGACAGAAAAGGGAATTCCAGAAGCTGCTATGTTGGACGTGGTTTTACCACGCGTTAAGTCTGCTCGTGAAGGAATCGAACTACTTGCGAAAGTCATTGAAGAAAAAGGTTCAGCTGAGGGGAATACAGTTGTTATTGCCGATCAGAAAGAAACTTGGTACATGGAAATTCTTTCTGGGCACCAATATGTAGCTGTTAAAGTTCCAGAAGATAAATATGCAGTTTTTGCCAATACCTACTACCTTGGCCATGTAAACTTGAATGACACTGAAAATGTTATTGCTTCAAAAGATGTTGAAAAAGTAGCTAAAGAATCAGGTAGTTACAAGACTGATAAAGATGGCAATTTCCATATCGCTAAATCTTATGGACCAGAAAAATATGCTGAAGGAGACCGTTCACGTACTTACGCAGGAATCACTCTTTTGGATCCAAAATCAAAAGTGACTTATGAAGATGATGAATACGAACTCTTCCGCTCACCAACAGATCCAAACAAGAAATTTACTTTGGAAGATGCCTTTGCTCTCCAACGCAACCGTTTTGAACATTTGAATGGTCGTTTTGTTCCAGACGATCAAATTGGTGTCAAGAAACAAGGGGATAATGGTAGCAATGATGCTGTTCGTAAAGACCAATACAAGTATGCTTTAGGAAACGAAAACGTCATTGATGCCCATGTTTACCAAATCAATCCAAATCTTCCAAAATCATTTGGTGGTACTTTATGGCTTGGTATGGGACCATCTCGGAACACTCCTTATGTTCCATTCTATGGTAATCTAAAAGATACTTACGAAGCCTTCAAACCTCAAACAGCAACTTATGATCCAAATTCATGGTATTGGACAGTATGGCACATTGACAACATGGCGATCAATAACCAAGATGTCTTTGGAAAATCAGTTCAAGATCACTGGAAAGCTCTTGAAAAACAATTGATCATCGAACAAGAAGCTAGTGATGCGAAATATAAAGCTTTGAAAGATAATCCGGAAGCTGCTAAAGCAGTAGAAGACGAAGTTACAGCAAATGCTCTTGCGCTATCTAAAAAACTATTTGAACACTTCAAATCTTATGAAGCAGATATGCATGCACATTTGATTGAGCTAGGTCGTAAGGATGATCCATATCGTGCCTCTAAGCCAGATGATTACAAAGATCCAGAACCTGAAAAACCAGTTCAACCTGAAAAACCGGTTCAACCTGAAAAACCAGTTCAACCTGAGAAACCAGTTCAACCGGAAAAACCAGTACAGCCAGAAAAAACTCAGCCAATTCAAACCAAAGTCAATGAAGAAGGCAATCCAAATAACCGCTTCGGTTATGCAGCTACAAAAGATAAAGAATCTTATGTTTCTACTAAAGTTGAAACATTTGTGAAACCAGAAGCAAAAGCTCAAGATCCATCCGAAGCAGTTTCAGCTGGTAATGGCGGCAATGAGAACAATCGTTTTGGTTCATCTTTCGCAAAAGCAACTGTTGAAACTTTCCCAAATACCAATTATTCTTACAATGTTCATCCTTAAACAATAAGAATAAAAAGTGAATTGGACCAAGTCCAATGAAACGAAAGAGGCCGGATTTTTATCCAGCCTCTTTTTTATATAAAAAAACTGACCATTGTAAGGCAGCAAAGCTCTTACATGATATGGCCAGTCTCTTTTGTATTCTGCAGATTTGAAAATGATTAGTCTGCAATTTGTTCAGATGCTTCTAATTTTTTTCCAAGGTCGATAATATATTGTTTGAGATCATCTTTGACTTGAGGGTGTTTCAAGGCATAGTCGATCGAAGTTTTCATGAAGCCGAATTTATCACCTACATCGTAGCGTTGGCCTTTAAATTCACGGGCAAAGACTCGTTGGGTCTTATTGAGGGTATCGATTGCATCTGTCAATTGAATTTCATTGCCAGCACCTGGTTCTTGATTTGCAAGAATATCAAAGATTTCAGGAGTCAAGAGGTAGCGTCCGATAATAGCGAGATCACTTGGAGCGTCCTCTGGGTTTGGTTTTTCGACAAACGTTTCAACGCTATAAAGACCGTTAATACCTTCTCCTTGAGGTGCGATCACACCGTAAGATGAAACTTCTTCGTGAGGGACTTCCATCACAGCGATGGTTGACGCATGGGTTTCATCGTAGTCGTTCATCAATTGTTTGGTCAATGGCAAGGCATCATCATTAGTGATGTCCATGAGGTCATCTCCCAACATAACGACAAAAGGCTCGTTTCCAACAAAGGCCTTGGCTTGAAGAACAGCGTCCCCTAAACCTCGAGGGTGACTTTGGCGGATGAAATGAAGATTGATCGCTGTTGTATCATTGACCAACTTGAGTAAGTCAGTCTTGCCTTTTTGCTCGAGATTGTATTCCAATTCGAAGTTAGAATCGAAATGGTCTTCGATCGAACGTTTGGCCTTCCCTGTTACGACAAGGATTTCTTCAATCCCAGATTTCAGAGCCTCTTCGACGATAAATTGGATCGTAGGTTTGTCAACGATTGGCAACATTTCCTTTGCCAAAGCTTTGGTAGCTGGGAGGAAGCGTGTCCCCAAACCAGCCGCAGGAATGACTGCTTTTCTAACTTTAGTCATATAGTTTCCTTTCTAAAAGGTAGGATTGATGTTAGGGTGGTTGACTTATTTCCACTCATTTTCTTCTTTAAATTCATTGCTCATCATGTGGTGGATGGCTTCGCGGATATCTTTTCCTTCATAGATGACTTGGTAAATGGCTTGTGTAATCGGCATGTAGACATCCAATTCTTGGGCCAGCTCGTGGGCGACTTTGGTCGTAGAGATCCCTTCGATGATCATGCCCATGTTGGCTTCGATGTCTTCCAATTTTTCGCCACGTCCGAGAGCATCCCCAGCTCGCCAGTTACGAGAGTGAACAGAAGTTCCGGTAACGATCAAGTCACCGACCCCAGATAAACCGCTATAGGTCAATGGGCTAGCTCCGAGCTTAACGCCAAGGCGCGTGATTTCAGCGAGACCGCGCGTGATGATGGCTGCTTTGGCATTGTCACCATAACCAAGACCGTGCAGGGCTCCAGCTCCGACCGCGATGATATTCTTCAAGGCTCCAGCAGTTTCCACTCCGATAACATCTGTATTGGTATAGAGGCGGAAGTAGTGATTGCTAAAGAGTTCTTGAACATAGCGTGCAGCTTCTAAATCTTTTGAGGCTGCTGTAATGAGGGTGATGTCCCGTACGATGGTCTCTTCTGCATGACTCGGTCCAGAAACGACCACTACCTCACTGCGAAGAGAAGCAGGAATTTCTTCTTCAAGGATTTGAGAAATCCGATCGTGTGTGCCAGGTTCTAGCCCTTTAGAAGCGTGCATGACTGTGACAGGGTGATCCAGTGTTTCAGCGACTTGTTTAGCGACCAAGCGGGTCACTTTTGTAGGAACGACAAAGAGGACAGCATCCACACCGTCCAAAGCTGCTTTCAGATCAGTCGTAGCGGTAATTTGATCGCTAATAACGATATTTTTGAAATAGCGTTGATTGGTATGAGTGGTATTAATTTCATCGATTTGTTCTTGGATATTTCCCCAGAGACGGACTTCATGGCCGTTATCATTGAGGACTTGTGAAAGGGCTGTTCCCCATGAACCAGGACCCAATACTGCAACGGTTTGTTTTTCCATTGTATCTTCCATTTCTATGTCTATTTTTTCAACAAGGCTAGGAAATCTAGCGCTTGCGCCTTCGAAACGGCTTAATGTGTGCCTTGAAGGACGATTCTATTTTCCTCTCTATTTTAACATAATATAGGTAAAAAAACTTGTATGATCATCAATTGTTTTGTGAGGAAGGTGAAGGTGATAAATAAAATCTATCACGGTTTTAAAAAATACATATTAGACACGATCACTAATGGGTGGTAAGATAAATAGTAGTTAAAATGAAGGAGGAATGAATATGTGCAGAACAATTGTTGGAGTATCCGCTAATCTCTGTCCGGTTGACCCGGAAGGGAAAAACCTTCATTCCTCCGTGTCTAGTCAATTTGCGGAAGGGATCCGTCAAGCAGGTGGACTTCCAATGGTCATCCCGATGGGAGATCCTTCCTTAGTTAAGGATTATGTTGAAACGATTGACAAGTTGATCCTAAGTGGAGGTCAAAATGTCGATCCTAGTCTCTATGGCGAAGAAAAAACCATCGAAAGCGATGATTACAATATCGAACGGGATCAATTTGAGCTTGCCCTGCTGAAGGAAGCGGTTCGCCAAAACAAACCGGTTCTAGGAATCTGCCGTGGGGTTCAGTTGATCAATGTGGCTTTTGGAGGAACACTCAATCAAGAGATCGAGGGACATTGGCAAGGACTTCCGTTTGGGACTTCCCATTCTATCGAGACTAAAAAAGGTAGTGTGGTGGAGCAACTCTTTGGTCAGGCTAGTCGGATCAATTCCGTGCACCGTCAAAGTATCAAGGATCTTGCACCAAATTTCCGTGCGACCGCCTTTGATCCGCGCGATCACACCATCGAAGCGATTGAAGCAGTAGACGGCCATCGGATTATGGGCTTGCAATGGCATCCAGAATACTTGGTCAATGAAGAAAAAGGAAATTTAGAACTCTTCCGTTATTTATTACAGGAATTATAAGAAAAAGAGAGGTTGAATTGGTATCAGCCTCTCTTTTGGTATGGTTATTACTATCTAGAAATAGTAAGGGTTTTGTGCTAGAATAGGAACTACAATTGGGAGGTATTGATAGAAATGAAACTTGCTAAGACAATGAACCTTAACTATTTATGGTTGCTTCTAGGTTCTTATTTTGTGGCCATGATGGTCAATCTATTGAGTTTTTCAACAAAGGAATTGTTTCTAGAACTGGGTAAAGTGGGATGGGGCCATACAGTCCTTGCTTTGCTCATTAGTTATCCTATTCTCTGGTTTTTGACGGAGAGCAAGAAGTATATCTGCATACAAAAATTGAATCTCTGGTTCGTGGCAGGTATCCTATTTATTTCTATTTTGAAAAGTCCGAGTCTCTTTATGTCATTGGGCCTAGTGTTGCTCTCACTGGTCTTGTTTCTATATTTTTATTTAGGAAAAGAAACAATCGCTTATATTTTCTTAGCGGTAGATGTCTTGTCTTTTCCGAAATTGTTGCTACAAACCAGTGCCAATCTTCAAGATAAGGAACTGGGAATCTTTACGTTTACGATTTCTGAATCGAAGTTGCCTACTTTGATTTGGCCAGTATTAGTAGCCGTTATCGTTGCCGTCCTGATCGGTTTTCTTCTCTCAAAGGTTTCTTTGGCTAAAGTTAATGAAACCTGGGTTCGAAGACTCACAGTGGTGACAATTATAGGTGGTATTTTCTATGTGCTCTATCTATCGATTGTTGCCTATTATAAGATTAAAGCCAATGCGGTCTCTTCTTTTGATATTGGAATCTTTTCACAGATGTTTGAGAGAATGAGACATGATTTTTCGCAAGTTACCACCCTTGAAAGAGATAGGGCCTTATCGCATTTTGGAGTCCATATTTCTCCTATTTATTATTTGATCTTGCCCTTTTATATGCTATTTCCTTATGTGGAAACATTAGATATCGCTCAAACAGTGATTGTATTTTCAGCAGTTATCCCGCTTTGTTTGATTCTAAAGAAAATACAATTGCCAAAAGTCATGAAGCCACTCGTGCTTGCCCTCTTTTTTGTGACTCCGGTCATGACAACGAGTGGTGGATTCCATTTGCATGAAAATTGTTTTTTGCCTCCATTGATACTTTGGTTGTTCTACAGCCTGATTTCTCAGTGGCGTGGAAGAACTATCTTGTTCACCTTGTTGCTCCTTTTCGTGAAAGAGGATGCCTTTGTCTACGTGCTGTCCTTAGGACTTTATTTTACTTTTCAACATCGTTTTACCTTTGAGGCCAAGTTTAAAAAGTGGTTGTATCTCAGTATGTTTGCCTTACCGATACTTTATTTTGCGTTTGCCATGTTCCTCTTAGCAAGATATGGTGAGGGAGCCATGGTTTCCCGATACAATAATCTATTATTGAGTGGGGAAAACGGCCTCTTGATGGTTGTGAAAAATGTAGTCCTAAATCCGCTTTATGTTTTGGGAAGTTTATTTACAGCGAAAAGGCTTGGCTACCTCTTTTTGGTCCTATTTCCTTTTAGCTTTTTACCACTGATTCAGCGACGTTGGTCTACCTATTTTCTGATGCTGCCCCTTTTTCTCATTAATTTGTTGATGGATTGGCCTTACCAATATGATATTGGTTTTCAGTATAGCTATGGTTCGGTTACGCTTCTATTTTTGATGGCCTTATTGTCTATCGATCAATTAAGCAAGAACCAGTTGGCATCAGATAATGTATTGGTGGCTCTATTAGCTTCTTCCATCATTTTTTCAAGCGCCATTCTATATAGTTTCACGCATAATTGGAGTTTTGAAATCCAATACTATCAAACACGCAAAGACTATTTTGATGGGCTCGAAAAGACCCTGCAGGCTATCCCTAAAGATAAAGCGGTCTTAGCAGCAGGTGGCTATACGCCGAGTCTTCGCAGCCATGAAAGATTGTATGATATTTTCTACCATAATGACAAAAAGCTTGATTCTAAGATTGACATAGTGGTAGTTCCAAGGGAAATGCAAGAGGAAAAAAATGGCTATTCTGAAACAGCCACTCTAAATCTCTATAAAGAATCAGGGTATAAAGAAAGCAACTTATCTACAAAAGATGTGTTGATTTTGGAAAAATAACTGTTTGAAAGAGGAAGAGTTACTTAGAAAAATTCAGAAGCCAAATAGCCCTTAAATATACAAAAGATGGATTTTTTGTTCAATAATCTTGACTTTCTCACTATGTTTTGCTATATTATATGCGTTGATTTATAAAAAATCAGCCTAGAAAGGGAGAAAAAATGAAAAAGTTAGCAGTTTATTTGTCAATAGTTTGTTCGCTATTGATTGTGTCATTGACACTTTTTTCTAAAACTGTACAGGCGGAAACGTCTAAAAAAGTCGATGTCATCACGGAGATCAAGATCCAAAATAGCAAAGGTGAAGAATTAGCAACCGGTCTAGGTCGTTATGACACTTTCCGTCTGAATGCAAAATTTGCTTTAGAAGGAAAAAATGTTAAAGCAGGGGATACAACTGAAGTCACTATCGATGGACCAATCGATATCAAGTCTCAGGATTTTGAAATTAACGATACAATCACTGGTAAAAAGATTGCCGATGCAAAAGTTGATGCAAAAACTGGTAAGATTGTCTTGACATTCACAGATTTCGCTCAAACGAAAAATGACGTTTCAGGTTCATTCTTCTTCTACGCTGGTGTTAACAAAGATAAATTCCCAAATGATGGTGAAGTTCCTGTTAAGGTTTCTGTTAACGGTAATGTAAAATTCAACGGTAAAGTAACAAGTACAACAGTTGGTGAAGGTAAACGTTACACAATCATCAAATCTGGTTGGGATAATGGAGATCACAAAAACCTTGGATTCCGTATCTCTGTAAACAGAACTAACGAAGCAATCAACAATGCAGTCCTTTCAGATTCAATAGCATCAGCAGGGGTTACCTACAAAGCTGGCAGTTTCAAAATCTTCAAAGGTACTTGGGTATACAGTGGTGGTAAATGGACGCTTACAAATAAACAAGACGTTACTGCTAACTATACAGTAAATGCAACAGATAAGTCATTCTCTATTGACTTTGGTAATATTTCTGCTAACGATCACTTTGCAGTAGAATATGAAGCAGTTGCTAACTATGAAACTGTTGACGGCGAACAAATTAAGAATACAGCGACAATCAAAGGTGATAACAAAGAGGAGTACCCTTCAAATAGTAAAGTAAACATCCAAATCGCTGGTGGTGAAGGTGTCGGTTACGAATTTAGCATTCAAGTGAAAAAAGTAGACGAAAACGGTGCTCCACTTAAAGGTGCGAAATTCCAAGTTATCCGTGCAACTAACCAAGATATCATTGGTGAGTTTGAGTCAGATGCTAATGGTGAATTCACTGTTAAGAACATCTTGCGTGACAAATACATCATTAAAGAAGTTAAAGCTCCAGAAGGTTATGAGTTGGCAGCTGATACTGTAGTTGAAGCTGGTGAATTCAAAACACCAAAAGCTCCTGTAGCTAAGAATATTGTAGACCAAAAAACAACTACAACTACAACAACTACAACAACCACCACGACTACAACAACCACAACAACTACTGCAGAACCAACAACCACCACCACGACTACTGCAGAACCAACGACAACGACAACAACTACTGCAGAGCCAACAACAACAACGACGACTACTGCAGAGCCAACGACAACCA
>NZ_KV818845.1:0-4797 GCF_001815045.1 Streptococcus sp. HMSC065E03
CCTGAACCAAGGACTCAGATTGACTTGCTGAAACGGATTCTTGTACTAACGACTCTGACTGACTCGCGGAAACTGATTTTTGTACCAACGACTCGGATTGGCTCGCAGAAACTGACTCTTGAACCAACGAGTCTAACTGACTTGCAGAAACTGATTCTTGAACCAGTGACTCTGACTGACTGGCAGAAACTGATGCTTGAATCAACGACTCAGACTGGCTGGCTGAAACGGATTCTGACAGCTTTTTGCTCATCGAAATAGATTGTGACAAGGAAATCAGTTGAGAAACCACTTCCTCCGATCCAACCGCCGATGTTGACTGCGATTGAGACACAGAAATTGATCTAGATGCTAAATTAGATAAGGATACCGACTGACTCAACGAAACAGATTTCGAGGCTTTTTCAGACTCACTCTTAGATGCTGATGCTGCTTTTGATTGTGAGTCGGATTGACTCGCTGATACAGATTCTTTAATCAATGACTCTGATTGACTCGCTGAAATCGACTCTTGAACCAGCGACTCCGATTGGCTTGAAGAAACTGATTCTTGAACCAAGGAATCAGACTGGCTGGCAGAAACGGATTCCTGAAGCAACGACTCTGACTGACTGGCAGAAACTGAGGCTTGAACCAACGAGTCGGATTGACTTGCCGATACAGATGCCTGAACCAACGACTCAGACTGGCTGGCTGAAACCGAGACTTGAACCAAGGAATCTGATTGACTGGCAGATACAGATGCCTGAAGCAACGAGTCAGACTGACTGACGGAAACCGATTCCTGAACCAGTGACTCTGACTGACTTGCAGAAACCGACGCTTGAACTAATGACTCTGACCGGCTAGCTGAAACGGAGGCTTGTACCAATGAATCTGACTGGCTGGCAGATACGGAGGCTTGAACCAGTGACTCGGACTGACTGGCTGATACGGATTCCTGAAGCAACGACTCTGACTGACTGGCAGAAACGGATTCTTTAACCAGTGACTCTGACTGACTAGCTGAGACGGACGCTTGAACCAACGAGTCTGACTGACTAGCTGAAACGGATTCTTGAATCAACGAGTCTGATTGACTGGCAGAAACGGATTCTTGTACTAACGATTCGGATCGGCTAGCTGAAACAGATGCCTGAACCAAGGATTCTGATTGGCTAGATGATACAGATGACTGAATCAAGGAATCGGACTGACTCGCTGATACAGATTCCTGAATCAATGAATCTGATTGGCTGGCGGAAACTGAATCTTGGACCAGCGACTCTGACTGACTGGCGGAAACTGATGCTTGAATCAAGGACTCTGACTGGCTTGCTGAAACCGACGATTGAACCAACGAGTCTGATTGACTAGCAGAAACTGAGGCTTGAACCAAGGAGTCTGACTGACTGGCGGATACAGATTCTTTAACAAGCGAATCGGACTGACTGGCAGAAACTGATGCTTGAATCAACGACTCAGACTGACTGGCTGAAACGGAGGCTTGTACCAACGAATCGGACTGACTCGCTGAAACGGAGGCTTGTACTAACGAATCGGACTGGCTAGCAGAGACCGAGGCTTGAACCAAGGATTCCGACTGACTTGCTGAAATCGATTCTTGGATCAACGAGTTGGATTCGCTTGTCGATACAGATTGTGACAAGGAAATCGAGGTTGAAACCTGTGAATCTGATTGACTGGCGGAGCTAGATGCTTGTGACAAGGAAACGGACTCACTGACCGAAACAGATTGAGAAGATGAAATGGATTCTGAAACTAGTGACTCTGAAGTTAAAATCGAGAAGTTTTGAGATTGTGAAGTAGATTCTGACGGTGTCATCTTCCGATAGTAATAATTCACACTCGTTAAGGGGTATGAATCTACTATTTTTTTGATCGTTTGTTTGAAGTTGGAAAAACCATCTGCTCCTTGAGGTGTTGCATCTTCTCCAACGACCATGGTCGTATTTTTATCGAGGTAGGCCGATTTTGGAAGTTCCGTGAATGGTTTTGGAACAGTATATTCTATTCCTGTTTTCTCATCAGTGTATGTAACTGTCTCCTTACTAGAGAACCAACCTGTAATATCCAACTCAAAATGTTGGTAATCTATTCGTTTTGGTGTGACATTTAGGAAGTAGTCCTTGTTTTTACTTTCAACTTTACGAGTTCCACCTAAATCTGAAAGGTTATCCGTATTATCTTGTTTAAATTCTTTTTCATAAACAAGTGTATATACATCGGTTACCTTAGCATTTCCTACATCACCACTACTAACATCATGTATTTTAGAAGGATCTAAAACATAGTAGCGAAGAGAATAATCACCATTTTGATTAAGGGTGACAACTTCACTTTTAATGAAATGCTCACGCGCATCCCCTAATAGTTCAATTCTTGATTTCCCATTCTTACTATTATCGAACACCCCACTTTTACGATTCGGGAACACGGTGTGCGCTGGGACCTGTACATAACCAGGAAATTCGCGTGGATTGGAAGCTGTATAATGCTGGCCTTCCAATCCGTAGATTCTATACTCTAGTAAGGATCTTTCTTTCCCCGTTGGTTCATATTGCCCATTAAACCATCTACCATTCGGGTCCACTTCTCTATAGAAGGTCGATTGTTGTCCCATCATAGATGGAATTTTGATACTAGGATACGTCCTAATCAATTGCCCTTGATTCTCAGGCGTCATGACATCATAAATACTCCGGAATAAGAAAGCCTGTTCCGGAATAAAATTCGTCAGCATTCCAAAGGTCCCATTACCTGTAGAAGGTTCCGAATTAAAAACCTTGTTCCCAAGGGGAGCCTGACCAATTAGTACTTCTTTTGGTAATTGAATATCTTGGCCATATCCTTCTGGAGATACAGTTTGTGAAAAAATTTCAGCCCCATCTGATTTTCGGACAATGCGGAAATAAACATCCATTGCCTTATGCTTTTCCGGATCTATCTCACTGATATCAATCGACATAGTCGCATAGTAACCAAGTGACTCTCCTTGTTTATTCACAAAGTCCCAAATACCAAATGTATAACGATTGGTGTAGGGTTCACCTAAAAAATTTTTCAACTCTTCAGGCGAAAATCTTAAGAGATCTTTATCTAGATGAGGATCCTTAGCATATCCTGGTGTGTCAAGTGTAGGATCTTCTACACTCGCACCATTGGGATCTTCTGGGTTCGGGGTCATATCCAATACATCATCAGCCAAGTATGTTTCCTCAGCTAGAGGAGCCAACTGAGCAGAGATCGCAGGTTTCCCATCTATATTCGTATTTCCCACAAAACCTGCAGCTGTCAAGGTCGTCATCATCTCATCGACAGCTTTCTCCAAACGATCGCGCTGGTCAGCATAAGCTTGCGCACTGGCATTGGTGTGGATCAAGTTATTGCTTGCAGCCACTTCAGCCTGCACTTTGTTAATGACCGCTTCGACCACTGCTCGGCGATCGGTGTCCGTCATTTTAGATGCGTAATTCCCTGCAATTTCTTGAAGCAATTCAGCTTCAGAGGTATTTTGTTCTAAAACAGTGGCTTCTTCTAAACTAGTTGGCTCTTCAATACCTGCTTCTGACTCTAGAGCTTGGGTAGACTCGCTAAGTGCCGTTGATAATGCAGTTGATACAACTTCGCTCAAGGATAAAGAAGCGGATTCACTGATCGAAGCAGATGCACTCACAGATGTAGAAAGGCTGGTTGATCCTGAAACAGAGCTGGATTCTGAAGGTTGGCTTGAAGTTTTCGCTAAGACAACACTATCCACTTCTGCCAAGGTTTCCTCTTTTGTCTCAGAAACCGTTGGTGCAAGTGATGTTGCATCCTCCGCCTTAGCAGTCGTAGCAATCACAGCACCCCCAAAAACAGTCCCTACCGTAATCAAACCTTTTAAGAAGGCTTGGTTATGCTTATGACTTTCTATTTGATCTTGCTGCACGTTGGCAATGATGGTCTCCTCCACTTGCCCACGCACCACGCGAAAGAGGCCTAGAGCAGCTGTTGATGCTCGAAGCCAATTTTTTCCTGATTTAATTAATTTGAAGCGTACGACACGATCTGTTTCACGAAAGTTTCCTTTTGAACGCTTAAATTGCATGATATTCCCCTTACATTGTAGTCATTATTCATTATACAGCAATACTACGTAGATTCAAGTAATTTGCTACAAAAAACTTATATATTATCGTTTAATTTTCAAATTTTTTTGTAACACATTAAAAACACCTCATTCTACTAGAAAAAAAGTGAATCTCCTATGAGATTCACTCGAAAAAAATGATATTTCCTACTAGATCAGTTCCCCTTCTTTTTACGTCGGGTAAGTCCAGCAATTCCAGCTAACCCTGTAACTACTCCGAGAAGAGCTGATGTTACAGATCCTGTTTCGCCAGTATTTGGAAGCACCACAGACTGGCTGTGTTTTTGTGATCCACTTGCTGATTCGGATGCAGACAATGACTCTGAATGAGAAATTGATTGGCTCATTGAGTTAGAGTATGAACCGCTACCAGATGTTGATCCTGATTGTGATTGACTCACTGAAACTGAAGTACTTACTGATGTTGAAGTTGATTCAGGGGCAGAGGTACTCAATGATGCTGACTCAGATGCAGATACTGATGTCGAAACTGAAACCGAAGTAGAGACTGACTGGCTTTCTGATACTGAACTGCTCAACGATGCTGACAATGACTCAGAGGCTGATGCTAATTCAGAAGTAGAGACAGATTCAGAGGCTGAAACCGACTCAGACGCTGAAGTTGATTCTAATGTTGAAACCGACTCAGAGGCTGACAATGATTC
>NZ_KV818845.1:4897-5765 GCF_001815045.1 Streptococcus sp. HMSC065E03
ATGATTCTGATGTCGAGATTGATTCAGACGTTGATGCTAATTCAGAGGCTGACGCTGATTCGGACGTTGAAACTGATTCTGAAGTAGATACCGATTCAGAGGCTGATACTGACTCGGAGGTTGATACCGATTCAGATGTTGAGACTGATTCAGACGTTGATACTGATTCAGAAGTTGACACTGACTCAGATGCAGATGCTGATTCGGACGTAGACGCCGACTCTGATGTCGAAACTAAAACTGAAGTAGATGCCGATTCTGATGCAGACACTGACTCAGAGGTAGAAACTGACTCAGAGGTTGAGACCGATTCAGACGTTGAAACTGATTCAGACGTTGAGACTGACTCTGACGTCGAGACTGACTCTGACGTCGAGACCGATTCAGACGCTGAGACTGATTCGGATGTTGACACTGATTCAGATGTAGATACTGATTCAGACGTTGAAACTGATTCAGACGTTGAAACTGATTCAGACGTTGAAACTGATTCAGATGTAGATACTGATTCTGATGTAGATACTGATTCTGAGGCTGATACTGATTCAGACGTTGAAACTGATTCTGAAGTAGATACCGATTCAGATGCTGAAACTGACTCAGACGCTGACACTGATTCGGACGTTGAAACTGATTCAGACGTCGATGAAGAATCAGACGTTGAAACTGATTCGGATGCTGAGACCGACTCAGAGGTTGAGACTGATTCGGATGCTGAGACCGACTCAGAGGTTGAGACTGATTCGGATGTTGATACTGACTCAGACGCTGACACTGATTCGGACGTTGAAACTGACTCCGATGTCGATGCTGACTCAGATACAGATACTGACATCGAAACTGAAACCGAAGTAGAGACTGACTGGCT
>NZ_KV818845.1:5865-6114 GCF_001815045.1 Streptococcus sp. HMSC065E03
AACCGACTCAGAGGCTGACAATGATTCAGAGACTGAAACTGACTCAGATGTTGAGACTGAAACTGAAGTAGAAACTGACTGACTTTCTGATACTGAAGTGCTCAACGATGCTGACAATGATTCTGATGTCGAGATTGATTCAGACGTTGAAAGTGATTCAGAAGTAGACACTGATTCAGACGTTGAGGCTGACTCAGACGCAGAAGTTGATTCCGATGTTGAAACCGACTCAGAGGCTGACAATGATTC
>NZ_KV818845.1:6214-8896 GCF_001815045.1 Streptococcus sp. HMSC065E03
ATGCTGACAATGATTCTGATGTCGAGATTGATTCTGATACAGAAACCGATTCAGACGTTGAAACTGATTCGGACTCTGAGACTGATTCTGATGTTGAAACTGATTCAGAAGCAGAGGCTGATTCTGATGCTGATACCGACTCAGATTCAGAGGCTGACGCTGATTCGGACGTAGATACTGACTCAGAGACTGAGACTGACTCAGATGTCGAGACTGATTCAGAGGTTGAAACTGACTCAGACGCTGATACTGATTCGGACGTTGAAACTGATTCGGAAGTTGATGCCGATTCAGAAGTCGAGACTGATTCGGACGTTGAAACCGACTCAGACGCTGACACTGATTCAGACGTTGAAATTGACTGACTTTCTGATACTGACTCGGATTCTGAAACTGATTCTGATGTTGAGACTGACTCAGACGTCGATACCGATTCAGAGGTTGAGACTGATTCTGATGTAGAGGCCGACTCAGAGGCTGATGCTGACTCAGATACAGAAACTGATTCAGACGTTGACACTGATTCTGATACAGAAACCGACTCGGACGTAGACACTGATTCGGATACAGAAACCGATGCAGACGCTGAGACTGATTCAGACGTTGAAACCAACTCAGAGGCTGAAATTGACTCGGATGTTGATACTGATTCAGAGGCTGAAACCGACTCAGACGTAGAGGCCGACTCAGAGGCTGAAACCGACTCAGACGTAGAGGCCGACTCAGAGACTGATGCTGACTCAGAGGCTGACGCTGACTCAGACGCTGATTCAGAAGTTGACGCTGACTCGGACGCAGAGGCTGATTCAGAGACTGAGAATGATTCTGATGTTGAAACTGACTCAGACGCTGAAACTGATTCAGAGGTTGAGACAGACTCGGATGCAGAAACCGACTTAGATGCAGAAACTGATTCGGATGTCGATTCCGATTCAGACGTAGACACTGATTCAGATACAGAAACCGACTCGGATGTTGATACTGACTCGGACGTTGAAACTGACTCAGACGTTGATACTGATTCGGATGTCGAGAGTGATTCAGAAGCAGATGCAGATTCGGATGTTGATACTGACTCAGACGCAGAAGCTGATTCGGATGTTGATACTGACTCAGACACAGAAGCTGATTCGGATGTTGATGCCGATTCGGATGCAGATGCAGATGCCGATTCTGAGGTCGACACTGATTTGGATGTTGAAACCGACTCAGACGCTGAAACTGATTCAGAGGTTGAGACAGACTCGGATGCAGAAACCGACTCAGATGTAGAAACTGATTCTGAGGTTGAAACCGATTCGGATGCTGATGTTGATTCGGACGTTGAGACCGACTCAGAGGCTGAAACTAACTCAGAGGCTGACGCTGATTCAGAGGCTGACGCTGACTCAGATGCAGAAACTGATTCTGATGTAGATGCCGATTCGGACGTTGAAACTGACTCTGAAGCCGATATTGATTCAGACGTTGAAACTGACTCGGACGTTGAGACTGATTCGGATGTTGACACTGATTCTGATGCAGATGCAGATGCCGATTCTGAGGTCGACACTGATTTGGATGTTGAAACCGACTCAGAGGCTGAAATTGACTCGGATATTGAGACAGACTCGGATGCAGAAACCGACTCGGATATTGAAACTGATTCGGATGCTGATACTGACTCAGAGGTTGAGGCTGATTCGGATGTTGACACCGACTCAGACGTAGATACTGATTCAGAGGTTGATGCTGACTCGGACTTAGACACCGATTCTGAGGTAGACACCGATTCTGAGGTTAACGCTGACTCAGACGTCGAGACTGACTCAGAGGTCGAGACTGATTCAGAAGCAGAGGCTGATTCAGAAGTTGACACTGACTCAGACGCAGAAGCTGATTCGGATGTTGACACTGACTCAGATGTAGATACCGACTCAGACGTCGAGACTGACTCAGATGTAGACACTGATTCTGACGTTGACACTGATTCCGACGCTGAGACTGACTCGGAATCTGATGCTGACTCAGAGGTTGATGCTGATTCAGAAGTTGACGCTGACTCGGACGCAGAGGCTGATTCAGAAGTTGACGCTGACTCGGACGCAGAGGCTGATTCTGACATTGAAACCGACTCTGAAGTCGAAACTGACACTGAAGCAGAGACTGACTGACTTTCAGATACTGAGGTGCTCAACGATGCTGACAATGATTCAGAGGTCGAGATTGACTCAGACGTTGAGACTGATTCAGATACAGAAACTGACTCAGAGGTA
Source organism: Streptococcus sp. HMSC065E03 (assembly GCF_001815045.1). Lineage (NCBI taxonomy): Bacteria > Bacillati > Bacillota > Bacilli > Lactobacillales > Streptococcaceae > Streptococcus > Streptococcus sp. HMSC065E03. The sequence goes on from NZ_KV818845.1 coordinate 8,470, forward strand.
GATGCCAACTCTGAGGTTGAAATTGACTCAGACGTAGATACAGATTCAGAGACTGAAACTGACTCAGAGGTCGAGACTGATTCTGAGGTTGACGCTGACTCAGACGTCGATGCCGACTCAGACGTCGATGCCGACTCAGACGTTGATACTGATTCTGACGTTGAAACCGACTCTGAGGTTGAGATTGATTCTGACGCTGACTCGGACACTGACACAGATTCAGACGCTGAGACTGACTCCGATGTTGATGCCGATTCAGAAGCAGACACTGATTCTGAGGCTGAAACTGACTCAGATGTAGAAACCGATTCGGATGTTGATACTGATTCTGATGTAGATGCTGACTCGGACGCTGAGACTGATTCAGACGTTGAGACCGATTCAGACGTTGAGACCGATTCTGAAGTAGAGACTGACTCTGAGGTTG
>NZ_KV818845.1:8996-13698 GCF_001815045.1 Streptococcus sp. HMSC065E03
CCGATTCTGAAGTAGAGACTGACTCTGAGGTTGACGCCGATTCAGATGTTGACGCTGACTCGGATGTTGATACCGATTCAGATGTCGACACGGACTCCGACGTTGAAACCGATTCAGATGTCGACACAGACTCAGACGTTGACACTGACTCAGATGTTGAAACTGACTCGGATATCGACACTGATTCAGATGTTGACGCTGACTCGGATGTTGATATAGACTCAGATGTAGACACTGACTCAGATATTGAAACTGACTCAGATGTTGACACCGATTCTGACGCTGACAATGACTCAGATACAGAAACCGACTCAGATGTCGACACTGATTCTGAGGTTGAAACAGATGCTGACTCTGATACTGATTCAGACGTTGATACTGATTCAGACGTTGATACTGATTCTGAGGCTGAAACCGATTCGGACGTTGAGACTAACTCAGATGTTGACAGCGATTCAGATGTAGAAACTGACTCAGACGTTGACACTGACTCAGATATTGAAACTGACTCAGATGTTGAAACTGACTCGGATATCGACACTGATTCAGATGTTGACGCTGACTCGGATGTTGATATAGACTCAGATGTAGAAACAGATTCTGAGGCTGATACTGACTCAGACGTTGAGCCAGATTCTGAAGTAGATACTGATTCGGACGTCGACGCTGACTCGGACGTTGATACTGATTCTGAGGTTGACACCGATTCAGACGTAGACACTGATTCAGACGCTGAGACTGACTCTGAGGTTGATGCCGATTCTGATGTCGATGCCGATTCAGAGGTTGAGACTGACTCAGAGGTTGAAACTGATTCTGATGAAGATGCTGACTCTGATGTCGAAACTGATTCAGAAGCAGAAGCTGATTCGGATGTCGACACCGATTCAGAGGTAGAAACCGATACCGAAGTAGAGGCAGATTGGCTCTCCAATACGGAAGTGCTCAACGATGCTGATTTTCTAGCGGACTCACTCAAAGATACTGATGCAGACTCAGACTGCGATTGACTCACTGATTTTGAAGCCGACTCGCGAGTCGATTGACTTAGTGACTCTGATACCGACTGTGAAAGCGATGCTGATGCTGACTGACTCACTGAAACAGAGGCGCTCGTTGAAGCGGATGTCGAACTTGAGACAGACTGGCTAACCACTTTGGATACACTTGCTGATACCGAAGCAGACTGCAAGCCACTGACACTTGCGGATGCTGATTCCGAAACTTTCACAGATTCAGATTTTCTTGTCGATACAGATTGACTCGTTGAAGCGGATTGAGATTGAGAAACCTCCTTGCTCAACGATTGACTGCGAGATAAACTAGCTTGAGCTGAGACACTTGCAGAAGCTGATTGGCTTAGTGAAGCTGACAAACTTTGTGAGCGAACCGAGCTCAGTGACTGGCTCAATGAAACGCTCTGCTGAGCCGATACGCTCTGTGATTGCTTCGCACTTAAGGACTGACTGATCGATTGCGAAGTCTTCGTAGATGCACTCTGACTGTTTGATACAGACTGGCTGTGATCACTATCTGACAATTTCACAGCTACAACATTGGTCGTACTATCTTTATAAGTAATGGTGACTGTACCATCACTATTAACCGTATAGGACTTAATCCGGTTGGCCACCTCTGGGTTGACTGCCGATACAGCTGCAATCACCTTGCTCTTATCTGCATCTGTCAATGCAGTTAGACTCGTCACCTGAATAGTGCTTGTCGGCGCCACACCTGGCGTACGATCAGCGAGACGCCCTTGGGTAATCCGAATCTCACCCAAACCGTTTGGACGGTTCATATTGGAGGCATTGTCAATAGCCGCGACGTTGCGTTGCCATGTATTTCGGTAGGTATGGTAAAGGTCATCCTTCAAATGAATGGTCGTTGTGATGGTTGCAGGGTTCGCACTGGTAGCCGTAATATCTCCCGTGATAGGAGCAATATCACCTGTCCCATACTGGCTGCCACCAAAGAAATTCCCGTTCAATGCATTGTCGTTCAGATCCGCTCGTGCAACGACTTTCATTTCTTTCAACTTGCCACTATCGTCCGTCGCTGTAAAGGTCACAACCGCATCATCACCAGCGTAAATAGTATAATTCTTCCCACCACCTTCAAGAGGGGTTGATTTCGGTTCCACACCATTGACGGTCAACTTAGCCGTCACTTCAGGACGTGTGGCATCTGTTACAGCAACCATGTTACTGGCATCGGAATAAACTGCATGGTCCCCATACAGAATGCGAGCCTTAGCCGTTACGCCACCCGTTTGCAAGGGAGCATTCGGTGTTACGATCGCTTGTCCAGAAGCATCTGCCACAGCTGTTCCCACTTCGTCGTCATTATTGTATAGAACGACTGTAGAACCTGGCTCAGCTCCCGTCACCGTTACAGGCGTCTGTGTGTAAGCCTTATCCAATAATCTCGTTTCAACAGTTGGTGCTGCAAGTCGCTTCACTGGAGCCGTCACATCATTTGTAGTGTTATCTTTATAGGTAATGGTCACCACACCAGATGATGAAACGGAATAAGATTTAAAGTCCTTTGAAGTGGCAATATTGGGGTTAGCAGTCTTAAACGCTTCCCAAATCTTCTCTTTTTCAGCCTGGGCCAAGTTAGTAGTATCATTGACAAAAGTCGCTGTCGTCACAGCCGTAATCGGATTACGAATGCCATCATTTTGCGGCAAAACCTGAATGCGTAGCGTTCGTGTCACTGACTGCCTAGCCGTATTGGTCACTACAAAAGAAACATTATAAATTTTCCCAGGCGTTACGACCTCTGTCTGCCCAACAGTTCCCATGATATTAAAGGCCACTGCACTATTTTTCAAGGCCGACGTCTGAGGCACATTGATGCCATTCACACGATCACTACCAGAAGCGTAGCCAATGCTCTTAATACTATTTCGTGTAGGAATGGTTTCCACAACATTATAAGCCTGATTAATGTAATCAGAGTTATAAACAGAAATCAAGGCATTGTTGGCTGGCCCTAAATTATACTGGGGTGCACGGAGACTGGTATCAGCATCTATACGATTCCCGTTACGTGGATCCCGTTGGCCAGATGTCGCACGAAGCACCGCATTGGCCAAGCGATTGCGAGCACTCTTTGCTTGACTTTCTACAGCATCCATTTGAATTGCGGGATTGGACAAACCAGTACGAATAGCTTCTAAAGCCAGATCTCCACTTTCAATAGCAGATTCCGTCCCAGGGATTTCCAAAGCCTGCGCACGATAGGTGTATAAATCCAAAGCCAAAACTTGCAGACGCTTCACCTGGTCTTCCGAGCGAGTGTTTTGAGCCTCTGCTACTTTCTCACTCGTTTCAGGAGTAGCTACATGAATAGCATCATTCTCCGAGAGAGTGCTACTAGCAAATTCTGATGTGGACTGACTCGCTGAATTACTAACAACATGTGATTCGCTCAAAGAAACCGACTGAGACAAAGAAAGGCTGTCACTAGCTGACTCTGAAAATGAGATGGATTCACTCATGGAGTGATTCGCTGACACAGAGTCTGTGGTAGACGTCGTTCCCAAGACAAAGCTATCTTGTCCAACCACACCGGTCGATGGGCTGATTTCAGACCCAACAGTCGCATTCATTTCATTTTCCTCGGCAAATACTGGATTGGCAACCGTTGTCGCCCCAGCCAGAGCCCCTAGCACAACCATCCCTTTGACCAGATCCGCAGGCATAGAGTGTGATGATGCTTCGTATTGAACCACGATGTTTTCATCCACACCACCTCGCATGACACGAAATAGGCCTAACCGCGAGACAGATGCCCGTACCCAATTCTTTCCTGATTTGATTAATTTATAACGTGTGATTCGTTCCGTTTCGCGAAAATCACCCTTCGAACGTTTAAAAAACATGTCCGCTCCTTAAAAATAAGATATCGAGTTATTATACACTAATTTTCCCCAAAAGTAACTCATTAAGACTAGTTTTTAACATAAAAAACAGCACACAAAAAGAGAACCCGGAGGTTCTCTTTTTGGATCCTTTTTCATTTCCCACATACCTGAAATGACCGAATCAAATTAGGATAGAAGATTATTTTTCATCTTCTTTTTTGCGGCTTCCAAGTGCTGCAACCCCTGCAACCCCTGCAACTGCTCCAAGAAGAGCTGAAGCTACAGATCCTGTTTCACCAGTATTTGGAAGTTGTTCAAGAGCTGGAGCTGGTTGAGCTGGTTGCTCAGAAACTGGGTTCACTGGTGTATTAGGTGTTGGATCTACCGGTGTGTTTGGTGTTGGATCCATTGGTTTATTAGGTGTTGGATCTACCGGTGTATTTGGTGTTGGAGTTGGTGGCACTGGAGTGTTTGGTGTTGGAACGTTTGGAGTCTTCACAAGTTTGTAAACATAAGTAACGTTCTTATCACCTTCGATAACTTTACCAGTTGTTGGGTCAGTTGTTGTCAAGTGACCTTCACCGTCAACGTTACCTACTGGGTAGTTACCTTGTGGTACCAATTCATAGACTTTACCATCTGCAGTTGTGATTGTCTTAGGACGGTTATCCACAACTGTATCGTAGTCTTTACCTACTGGTTGGTCTTTTTCATCCACTACTGAAGTCTTGATAGTGTTACCATTTTCATCTACATAGTGAACGTATACATTACCCTTAGGTTGTACAGGTTCTTCGACAAGTTTGTAGATGTATGTAACATCTTTACGTC
>NZ_KV818846.1:0-11903 GCF_001815045.1 Streptococcus sp. HMSC065E03
AGTAATTTATATTGTTTCATAATCTGGTTCATATTTTTCACCTCTTAATCTATGATAGCAACATTATATTCTAAAACTAAAACTCAGGCTGAGATCTCCCATATTTGGGACATTAATTTTATTTCTTTACTATATTTTGGCTTATAGACATCCGTTGTATATCAAATGGATTTACAATAACCTTCTTTTTGTTAAAATAGTCTATAGAAAGAAGGTGAGAATATGTCAAAGACGAGCATGAGTATTCGTTTGGATAGTGAGGTTAAGGAACAGGCCCAACAGGTATTTAATCATTTAGGGATGGATATGACCACAGCTATCAACATTTTCCTCCGTCAGGCTATTCAATATCAGGGCTTACCTTTTGATGTTAAATTAGACGATCATGGTAAGTTGCTCCAAGTCGTAACGGATGTAGAGCAAAATCGGAATATGAGTCAGCCCTTTGAATCGGTCTCAGACTTGATGGAGGACCTGCGTGCTTAAGATTCGTTAGTGGCAGACAATGTCCTGCTCCTTTCCACCGCCCTGCTCTCAGGAGCAATGGCGCTAGCCGGCTTATTTTCAGCTTTAAAAGATTAACTGACAGCCTCTATTTTCCTTTTGAAAATAGAGGTTTTTCAGTCCTTTCAGATCTGATAAGTGTTTTCTTTGGATCTGGATTGTGTTACAATTTTTAGTGACAAGTGTTTGTAAACAGGAAGCAGAAAAACAATGGATGTTCTTTCAAAAAGATGAAACAAAGGAGAAGCGCGTGGCAAGATATTTAGTAGGTCCTTACAACAATAGTTGGAACTTTATGGATGCGATTGAAAAAGCGCAGGATGGAGATACCATCGAGTTTGAAAATGGGCATGTCTTTCAATGGCCGACAGATGAGGTGATTGTGATCAACAAGAGCCTTCATTTTGTGGGGCATGTGGTTCCAAATCCAAATGGCAATGGACGCATGTTTAACAACACGATTGAGGCTTGTTTCCGATTTGTAGAGGGAGCTCAGGTGACATTTGAAGATCTGTGGTTTAAAGTTGGTGGGAACTATACTGCCTTGACCTTATGGAATGAGTCAGCTATCACCTGTAAACAGGTCTATTTTGAAATCACTACTCCGATAAATAGTGAATTTTTTATCTATATGGATACGCATTCGGAAATGACATTGGATGGAGTTGGGATGAAGGTTCCGGAAAAACACCAAAGTGTCATCGGAATGTCAGCATCGGAATTGTCCATTCAAAATTCAACGATTTTTTCTAAGATTGATCTGTCAGAAGGATCCAAGTTGACCTTAGAAAAGGTCCATATTGAAAAATTTGGGAATAATACGATCCATGCCAAGGACTCAGAAGTGATCGCAAAAAATTCAACGATTACAGGCGGGGATCTGGAAAAGGATTTTCCACCAGTTTGGTTGAGAAATGTCATTTGGGAGTCTGAAAACTGTAAAATTGAGCTACCTACGGGGACTGGAGTCTGTCTTGATAACAATGTTCAATTCAATTCGGATTCGGATCGTATGACCTCCATCAATTCATACAATAGTATGATCCGAGCTCACCAAGCGACATTTACAGAGTTTTTATGCGTCTATGAAGAGTCCTTTGCTTCCCTGACTGGGGAAACGACCTTCTTGAATGAGAATGCCCAAACCATTTCATTTGGAGTTTTCGATGATAGTGTGCTGATGGCTGAGCATATGATTTGTCATAAGATTGCGGATCCTAATATACGGCTTCAAGGTGGGGCCTTTGTGAAGGCAGGCACCATAACCTATAGACAGGGCGATGCGCGTGATCTGACCAAGGAAATCGAGGATGACTGTGACTATCTTGTTGGCAGAGAAGTGGCCAAGGGCAATGCGCAAGTCGTTGCTACGGGACAGGCGACGGAAGCAACGGTGGCATCAACTACAGCAAGGGACTCTGGGCTAGAGAAGAAACAAGATGCTCTTCAGGAACTCAATAGCCTGATCGGTCTTGAAAAAGTTAAACATGAGATCAAGAAAATGATCAACATGGTGGAATTTAACAAGAAACGAATCGCCAGTGGCAAGGCTCCTGAAAAGCAAACCTTGCATGCGGCCTTTATGGGAAACCCTGGTACAGGGAAAACGACGGTGGCTCGTCTGTTGGGACAAGTGCTCTTTGATGCAGGTGTCCTCTCAGGGGAGGAATTCCGTTTTGTGGAAGCAACGGAGTCCGATCTGATCTCTTCGAATATTGGAGGAACAGCTGAACAGACCCAGGCCCTACTTGAAAAAGCGCGTGGGGGCATCCTCTTTATTGATGAAGCCTATAGCTTGGATAAAAAGGACAGCGGTGCGGACTTTGGGATCGAGGCGATCAATACCATCCTCAAATTTATGGAGGACAATCGTGACGACATCATGATTATCTTTGCCGGCTATACCAAGGAAATGGAGGAGTTCTTAAAGACCAATCCAGGCCTTCGTTCTCGGGTGCCAAATAATTTCATCTTTGAAGATTTCACAGGAGATGAGATTGTCCAACTAGGGGAAATGATTTTAAGCAAAGGGGACTACAAGCTCGAGGACCGGGATTACTATGCGCGTCATGTCAAACGGGCCTATGATGGCTCGCTAGATAAGAGCAATGGTCGCTGGATCCGTAACCTGGATGAGCAATTGACCAAGACCATGGCAGATCGGGTGGTGGCCCAAGGTTCTGATGATATTGAGACCATTCTCAATAGCGATATCGATGCTGTCCTTAACCAAGGTAAGTATCAAGCAGGAGCCGATAAGGAAGAAGATGGAATGGCTGCCCTCAACCGTTTGGTTGGAATTGCCAAGGTGAAAGAGCAAGTCGAGCAATTCGTAGCCATGGCTGAGTTCAATCAAAAACGGGCTGAACAAGGTGGCGTTGTCGAAGATACGACCTTGCACTCCCTCTTTCTTGGAAATCCCGGTACAGGGAAGACCACCGTGGCCCGCATTTTGGGCAATATCCTCTTCCAAAAAGGAGTTATTAAGCAGAAGAAATTCATCGAAGTATCGCGGAGCAATCTAGTTGGAGGCTACCAAGGTCAAACGGCCTTGAAGACGCGCGAAGTCCTAGAAAGTGCACTAGGTGGCGTCCTCTTTATCGACGAAGCCTATACGCTTTTTACCGGTTCAAATGATGATTTTGGGAAGGAAGCCTTGGACGAAGTCCTCAAATTTATGGAGGACCATCGTCGTGATATTGTGATTATCTTTGCTGGCTATACCAGAGAGATGCATGACTTCTTGCAGGTCAATTCAGGTCTGCAAAGCCGGATCCCGACTACATTTGATTTTGAAGACTACAGCCCAAATGAGATCGTTGAGATCGGTCTGTTAGGATTGCGTAAGCAAGGCTACCAAGTCAATGAAGCCCTTTACGGAGAGATTGTGAAAGGGAATTATATGCGTGCCAATGACCATAGTAATGGTCGCTGGGTCCGCAATCTTAATGAAAAACTCTTGCGCCAAGTATCGACTCGGGTAACCCGTGAAGGTAGTACGGATTACAATTCGATTTTGGATCAAGATTTGGAAGCCTTGAGAGAGAATGGCAATACAGAACATCCCCATACGGTAGATGATCAAGGCTATGTTCTTCCTTAAGCTAGAAGGAACAAGAAAAAGGATTCTGCAGGAGCGGAATCCTTTTTGCATGGACTTATGGTATACTAGGAGAAGATCATTCACTTATGAAGGAGAAAATAATGGTTTTACCAAATTTTAAAGAAAACCTCGAAAAATATGCCAAATTGTTGGTGGCAAATGGCATTAACGTGCAACCTGGCCATACCTTGGTCTTGAACATCGGTGTGGAACAAAGAGAATTGGCCCACTTGATTGTGAAGGAAGCCTATGCCTTGGGGGCACACGAAGTCATTGTCCAATGGGCAGATGATTTTACTACCCGGGAAAAATTCCTCCATGCACCGATGGATCGCTTAGACAATGTACCTGACTACAAGATTGCAGAGATGAACTACCTCTTGGAACACAAGGCCAGTCGTCTTGGTGTCCGTTCTTCTGATCCAGGTGCCTTAAATGGTGTCGACGCAGAGAAGCTTTCTGCTTCTGCTAAGGCTTTGGGCATGGCCATGAAACCAATGCGCATCGCCACTCAATCCAACAAGGTCAGCTGGACAGTTGCTGCTGCAGCTGGTTTAGAATGGGCGAAAAAGGTCTTCCCAAATGCGGCGAGTGATGAAGAAGCAGTGGATCTCCTGTGGGATCAAATCTTCAAGACCTGCCGGGTGTACGAAGAAGATCCAGTCAAGGCTTGGGAAGAGCATGCTGCTATTTTGAAGAGCAAGGCAGATACACTTAATAAGGAACAATTCTCAGCCCTTCATTACACAGCACCAGGGACCGATTTGACTCTTGGCTTGCCGAAAAACCACGTTTGGGAATCTGCTGGAGCCATCAATGCCCAAGGCGAAGGCTTCTTGCCAAACATGCCGACAGAAGAGGTCTTCACAGCTCCTGACTTCCGTCGCGCAGAAGGTTATGTCACCTCTACAAAACCACTTAGCTACAACGGAAACATCATCGAAGGCATCAAAGTGACCTTTGAAAATGGAGAAATTGTGGATATCACAGCAGAAAAAGGCGATCAAGTCATGAAAGATTTGGTCTTCAAAAACAAAGGAGCGCGTGCCTTGGGGGAATGTGCCCTCGTACCAGACCCAAGCCCAATTTCCCAATCAGGCATTACCTTCTTTAATACCCTCTTCGATGAAAATGCCTCTAACCACTTGGCCATCGGGGCAGCCTATGCCACCAGCGTAGAAGGGGGCGCAGAATTCACAGAAGAAGAACTCGAAGCAGCCGGCCTCAACCGCTCAGACGTCCACGTCGACTTCATGATCGGCTCAAGCCAAATGGATATCGACGGCATCCGAGAAGACGGCACCCGCGTCCCAGTCTTCCGCAATGGAGATTGGGCAATTTAAGGAGAAACTATGATTGGAAGTATGTTTGTCGGTCTTTTGATCGGACTTCTAGCTGGAGCTATCACCAATCGTGGCGAACGCATGGGATGTTTTGGGAAAATGTTCCTGGGCTGGATTGGTGCCTTTTTAGGACAATTACTCTTTGGTGCTTGGGGACCAAGCCTAAACGGTACAGCGATTATCCCATCGATTCTTGGTGCCATGATTTTATTAGCCATCTTCTGGGAAAGAGGAAGCTAGGTTTAACTTGCTAAAACAGATAGAGTGGTTGGAAATCTTCCAACCTCTTTTTTAGTCAAAACTTGATCATCAAAGTAAAATCAGGTATGATGGAAGGTATGTTCTGTTATGATTAAATAAGATAATTATGGCTGTGGTAGACTGGTGAAAAGTTAGTTTAGTTTCTCCGTCTAAGAATGAAACAGTATAGAAAGTAAGAGACATCTATGTTTAAACCCGCAAAAATCGAGTATTTACCGAAAATGAATTTTCGATATCGTTTGTTAAAAGTAGAGAATGAATGGTATTTAATGGAAGTCGATCGGCCAATTATAACAAGTTATTTTCTTCCATGGTTTACCTATTTTGTCCCTCATAAAGGTTATCAGCTAACAGAGGATGAAGTAGAAGCAATAGCTCCGAAAGTGCTTGAAGGAGATAAGAACATGCTTTCAACTCAGACTAAAGTGGGGATCTCAACACTTGGTGCTGGTTCCTTAGCAGTTTTACTAGGTAGAGCTTTTCCGATAGAGGATTATTTATATTTTACTTCCCATCTACTGAATCTAGTGTTAATGATCCTTGTTCTATGTATTGTTGTTGGGCTTCGTATTTGGCTGAGCACTAGGAAAATAGAGACTGGAATGATGGCTTCTAAGAAAGCTAAAAGAATCTATTGTCGCCCAGCAAAATTTAGGATAGTACTAAGAAATCTTTTATTGTTGATAGTTCCTTTGTTTTTGTCAAGTGCAATGATTTACTCAGTTTTGAGTAAAATTAAACCAAATCTAATTGTTCATATGGTCCTATTTGTTACTTCATTTATGTATTTAGCATCAGCTATTTTAGGTTTATATGCTCCAGGCGACGATTTCAAAGCTAAAATCAAGTAGATCCAGTCGAGTAAAACCCAGAAGCAATAGCAGCGTCCATCTGCTTTTGGCCCTTAAAACAATTTTTTAGAAAGGAGCATGCTATGAAAAATGAAAAGAAAGTCGATATTAAGCAGGCGAACAAAGTCTACTTTAAAAGTTTAGCCAATACACGCGCTTCAGCGGCTATGATGATCAATTCGTGGACAGGCGTATTTCTGTTCGCATTTGAAATCCTTTGTTTTTATTCGTATGATGTATCGAAAGGTATAAAACCATTTAGTCATTGGTTTTTTGATATCCTCGTCATCTATTGTCTTTACCATATCATTGCATTTTTCTTGCCGTTAATGGGGGCATTTATATATAGAAGACAAGTGTTGTCAACGACTCTACTCTTATTCACCTATGTAGGAATGTTTTTATCGCTCCAAGTCATGGGCTTGCTCATCATTGTTTCTGCTCTTGCAAATAAGGAATTTGAAGTAGGTTTCCCGAAATATGGCTTCATCGTCATTACTTTTCTTGTGATTTGTACCTTATTGGGCTTTATTTATCATCATTTTTGGCTTAAGAAGCAGTTAAAGATTGGCTTTTCACCAACTAGAACCCTGGGAAATTATTTCGCAAAATCAAGTAGTTACAGTAGCAATGCCCTAACGATCATCTTCGTCTGCTCCATGATAGGAGCGGCCCTTACTGGCTATTATGGAGTGGTGCTAGGAGTATCCGTAAGCATACTATTCAGTTACGCTTTTACTCAATTGCTGACAGAAGTGGGTTACCTCTTGTATTTGAAAACGAAAAGCAAGGATTACTGGGAGGATGAACCTGAGGAGAATCCGACGTTGTGGGATTTACTATGGGGTTGGTTGAAAGGCTTCAGTCTGAAAAAAGCTAAACTTCGCATTCCGTTAGAAATAGTATGCTATCTATTGATGTTTGTAGCACTTGATCATTTAGGATATGCTGATGCAAAGGTAAGACGACCAATTTTATTAGTGTGGTTTGTCAGAATGGTTACCCTAGGAATCGTCTTGGACCTCTTCATTAGCATAGCGCGTACCATCATGCGCAAGTTTTCGAATAAAAGGCAAGACAAAAAATAACAAAAAATACCTAACCGAGAGTTTTCTCAGTTAGGTATTTTTGTCGGTTACGCTATTCTAAAATCAAAAGTCCTTCTTTGATTTCAAATGGGTTGTTTGGGTTGATGCGGTCATAGAACATGATGCCGTTGGTGTGGTCGATTTCATGTTGAACGACGATGGAGTTGTAGCCTTTGAGTTTGATGCGTTTCTTTTCCCCATCTTTTGTGAAATACTCAACCGTCACGCGGGCATGGCGAACCACATAGCCTGGGACATTGCGGTCTACAGAGAGACAGCCTTCCCCGTCGCCAAGCGCTGCATCTTGAACAGAATGGGCGACAACCTTTGGATTGTACATGACTTCTTGAAGGCTATAGGCTTCTTTTGGTGGGTTGCCATCGGCATCTTCTGGATTGGGAACCAAAACAGCGATGATCCGTTTTGAGATATCCAGCTGAGGAGCTGCGAGTCCCACTCCTCCACGGAGGCCAAGTTTTTCAGCCATAACAGGGTCTTGAGAATGGTGCAAGAATTGCATCATTTTTTCACCCAGGATAATTTCCTGATCAGACAAGGGGAAGGTCACATCTTCTGCAACAGCTCGAAGTGTTGGATTTCCTTCGCGGATAATGTCATCCATATCAATCAAATGGGATGCTCTTGTAACTTTTTCAATTGCTTTCATCGTTTTACTCTCACTTTCTTTCTACCCTCCATGATAACACAAAAGAGCCTAAAATTAAAGTTATCTGTCGATGGTTTCCGCATGTTTGATGGACAAATCATTCATCCTTTTTGCATCTAAAATCGTATAGACTCGCCCTTCTCTTTGGACTAAGCCCTCTTCGATCATCTGCTTGATGACACGGCTAAGGTGGCGGTAGCTGATCCCAAAACGCAGGGCCAGCTGATTCATCTTGGGCTTGAGGGTCCCATTTTCATCGCAATGCTCCAGAAAATGCGAGGCGAGGCGTTCCTTGACCGAATAATGAAAGTTGGCAGGAGCCAAATAGTTGATCTGGTGTAATTTCTCAGCCAAGGTCTTGGCCGTAGAGCGCAAAAAGGTTGGATCAAGCAGGAGGCGCTTCTTAAAGTGCAGGGCTGGGAGCTGGACGACTAGCGAGTCTTGGTCTGCAATGACTGATGAGATACAGACCCGATCGAGCAGGAGCTCAATCTCTCCTAAGAGTCCAGGTTTTTCTTGGATTTCAAGGATGGTGTCGCTGCCATTCTCAAGACTGTGGATAATCTTGAGCCGGCCTTTGAGAAAATAAGGAATGACATCTTGTTCAGAACCCTGGCGGCAAATATAATCTCCAGCCTGGTAGAGAACGAGGTCCAGCTGGCTGAGACAGTCACCTGGAAAGATCTGGTCCAATTGGTAGTCTGTGATGATCTCCTTGAGTCTGGTAGATGGGGAAATTTTTTTCATCTCACTCTCCTAAAATAGGACAAATGTCCTGTTTTTCTATTTCTAAATTGATTATACTAGGATTCTATTGAAAATACTAGTTTGAATCTTTTCTGAAAAACTAGTAAAATCAAATGTTACCAGTAAAGTGTAGGAAATAAAAAATGAAAAAAACAATGGAAAGAATCAGTCTCTTGAGCTTGTCGCTCATGCTGATCTCATCTTTTTCAATTACAGCTGGTTTGCCGGCTATGAAGGCTTATTTTAGCCACTTCGGATATTCAGCAGGCCAGGTGGAACTCTTGGTTTCCCTGCCAGCCTTTGCGGTCGTAGCCATGCTCTTTTTAAATAGCCTGATCGAGCGGTGGATGAGTGAGCGCCAGATGATTGTCGCAGGGCTCTTGCTCTTTTCAACTAGTGGCCTCTTGCCTTTGGTCGTGCAGGACTATCCTCTCATCTTTCTGAGTCGTTTGCTCTTTGGCTTGGGGACAGGAATGATCAATGCCAAGGCTATTTCAATTATCAGTGAGCGCTACTCAGGCAATGATAAGACCCGGATGCTGGGCTATCGGGGGTCTGCTGAAGTGGTGGGCTCTGCCATCTTGACCTTTATTGTGGGACAACTCTTACCCCTAGGCTGGCCAGCGATCTTTGCCGTATATGGTGGTGGTTACTTGATTTTACTCCTCTATCTCCTTTTTGTCCCTTATCCTAAGGAGCAAAAACAGGCTAGCTTGAAGGAGAAAAAGAAAGGTTCCGCACGTCTTCGCTCCCCTCAATGGCGTTTTAGTCTAATGCTAGCTGTGATTGCTGGTATCATCATTTGCTTCAATTCTATTATTAGCTTGCGCGTGCCGGATATCATTGTTGACGCTCGTATGGGAACGGCGACAACAGCTGGAACCGTCTTGAGTCTGATGCAATTGACAGGGATTGTAGCAGGGGTAGGCTTTGCCAGTTTGACACATGTTTTCAAAAAGAACTTGCTCATGATCATGTGTTTTGGTTTCGGTCTAGCTCTAGCCTTGATTGGCTTGTCCGGACAGCTGTGGAGCTTGGTTCTAGGAACCCTCTTAGCCGGATTTACTTACAGTACGGGAGTCACCAGTATTTTCTATCACCTATCTGAAAAAATCCCGACCAATCTCCTGAACCTTGCGACCTCGCTGGTCTTGATCGGCTGCAATCTCGGATCAGCCCTCTCTTCTTTCTTCATCCAGTTGGTGACGCCACTAGCTCCCTCCAATCATCTGCTCTTTGTCTGGATTGGCGCTTTGATGGTTGGAACGGGAGTATTTGCCTCACAATTGCTAGCACGAACGAAATGATGGAGAAATCATTTCGTTTTTTTAATTCAATCTATTGCGTCCTGTCACTAGCTCGTGTTATTATAGGAGGAGTGTGAAAAAAAGATTAGTTTAAAGGATAGAATAATGAAAAAAATCATGGAGAAAGTGAGTATTCTCGCGCTTTCATTTATTTTGACGACCTCGTTTTCGATTTCGAGTGCGCAGTCGGCCATGTTTGCCTATTACAAGGGAATTCCTCACAGCATGATTGAACTCTTGGTCTCGCTTCCTTCTGCAGGGATCATGGTTTCACTCATCTTCAATAAATGGATTGGGCGCCTTTTTTCAGAGCGTCAGATGATTGTGACAGGCTTAGTTGCTTACGCTCTATGTGGCTTTATTCCTTTAATCAGTCCAGCTTATCCAGTTGTCTTTTTGTCTCGGATTATTTTCGGGATGGCGGTTGGCTTGCTCAATGTTTCTGCCATTGCCATTATCAGTGAACGCTATAAAGGAAAAGAACGCGTCCAAACTCTTGGTATTCGTGGTTCTGCAGAGGTTGTTGGGACGGCCGTTTTAACCTTTGGAGTCAGCCTCTTGATTCGCTTTGGCTGGCAGGCTGCCTTTCTCGTTTACGGCATCAGTATTCCTATCTTACTTTTGTATCTCTTATTTGTGCCTTATGGATCTAAGACAGAAGCAGTGGAGGAAAAACACAAGGATGTGAAGATGACGGGGGGACAATGGCGGACTACGCTCGGCTTAGCGGTCGTTGCGGCAGCTATCGTCTTGTCCAATGTCATGATCACCGTTCGGATTCCAAGTGTGGTAGAACAAGTTGGACATGGCACTGCCCAAACTGCTGGGGTTATATTAGCAGCCATGCAATTTGTTGGGATCTTGGCAGGTTTGGCCTTCTCGCCCTTGACCTATCTATTCCGTGATCGTTTATTATTGGTTTCGGGAGTAGCTTATGGTGTGGCCCAAATGTTGATCGGGGTCTCTCCAAATCTCTTGATTCTTGCCCTTGTAACCATTGCTTCTGGCTTCGCCTACAGTGTGGCTCTTACAACAGTTTACAATGTCTTATCTGATAAGATGCCAGCAGGGGTCTTGAGCCAGGCAACGTCCATTGCGGTTTTGGGATGTAGTACAGGTTCGATCGCAACGACCTTTGTCCTTAGTCTATTAGGGACGATCTCATCTGCTCCAGTCTTCATTTTTGGATTTTCTGGTATCCTCATGATCCTGGTTTCCTTTTTTGGCCTTTGGATTGTGCGAAAGAGCGGGAAATAACTATGCGCCTAGATAAATTTTTAGTGGATTGCGGCGTGGGGAGTAGGACCGAGGTCAAGCAACTCCTCAAGCAAAAGAAAATCGCAGTGAATGGAAAAAAAGAGACAGCAGGAAAGCTGCAGATTGATCCAGACAAGGATCAGGTGACCTTTATGGGAGAAGACCTGGTCCATGAAACCTTTGTGTATTATCTGCTCAATAAACCAGCTGGGGTCATCTCAGCGACTGAAGATGATCACCACCAAACTGTGCTAGATCTATTGGATGAGACAGCCCATCACAAGGAAGTCTTTCCTGTCGGGCGTCTAGATATCGATACCCATGGCTTACTCCTTTTGACCAATAATGGCAAGCTCGCCCATGCCATGCTTTCGCCGAAGAAGCATGTGTCGAAGATCTACCGTGCCCAGGTGGCTGGGATCATGGATGAGGCAGATGTGGCCCGTTTTGAAGCTGGCATTGCCCTCAAAGACTTCACGACCCTGCCTGCGAGATTGCAGATCTTAGAGGTGAATGAGGCAAATGCCAGCTCCTACGTCGAAATCGAAATCGCTGAAGGAAAATTCCATCAGGTCAAGCGCATGGTCGCTGCCTGTGGCAAGGAAGTGGTGGATTTAGAGCGGATCTCTATGGGGCCTCTAACGCTAGATTCAACTCTTCAATTGGGAGCATGGCGGAGACTCCATCCTTCTGAACTCAAGTCCCTAGAGGTCTTCGGAGTTCCCTTATAAGCAAAAAACCAAGAGGCTGGGACAAAAGTCCTAGCCTCTAAATT
>NZ_KV818846.1:12003-50966 GCF_001815045.1 Streptococcus sp. HMSC065E03
AAATCGAATTCTAACGAATTACCGATTTCTGTCCTACTCTCTATTTTTTCTTTGTTTCAAAAAATTGTACTTAAAATACAAAAAGCATATATATTAGCTTGTCTTCTCAAAGTAAATCGATTATAATGAAGCAAGATAGGTTGTGTATAAATTCACAATATGTAGTGATAATTTTTCTACTCACATACCTTATCTAGTAAACGTAGAAAAAGGAGAAAAATCGTTTATGAAAAAGTGGCTCTATTCTGTTGTGACAACAGTTGCCCTATTTTTACTAGCGGCTTTAGGATTTGCCAAACCCAATAGTCCAGCTAAAGTCCATGCAGATACGATCAATGATGTTGTGACATCTGTAAACATCTCGAAATCAACTGGTGGAGCGATTACAGATCCACTCGGTGTTTGGGAGAGTTTTCAAGTTGAAGCAAACTTTGTGTTGCCAAATGGTCGTGTAAAAAAGGGAGATCAGACCGTTATCGAACTTGGAAATGATTTTAAAGTCTTTGAAACGGACACCATTGACCTGCTGGATCCAAGTGGTCAAAAAGTTGCGACAGCAACGGTAGACGATCAAAGAAAGGTCATCACGGTAACCTACACAGACTATCCTGAAAGAATGGCCAATGTGACAGGGAAACTGCGTTTCTTTGCGCGTGTAGACCACCAAGTCGTCAAAGGACAAAAGACACTTAATTTTACTCTTACGATCGATAAGAAAGTGATTTCGGGTGGGAATATCGATTACAAAGGGGTCAATCCAGGTGAGAATCCTCCTACTCCAGAAGTCTTTAGCAAGTGGGGGTGGACCAACTCAGATGATAAATTAAAATTGACCTATACCTTGAACATCAATCAAGGCCACACAGCCCTTCATAATATTGACATTAAAGACCAATTGGCCTTTACAGATGGTAAGATCAAAGCAGATTCTGTCAACATCCATACAGGAACTTGGCAGGTTAGTGATGAAGATGGCGCTTATCATTTAAAAAATACCACAAACGTCACCAAGAATTATTCCCCTGTTGTCAGCGCTGATGGTCGTTCTCTAACAGTTCATATTGGCGATCTAGCTCCTGAACAAGGAATGACGATTCGCTATGATGTCTATTTGGACAAGGTCCCAGCCATCAATACATCCTATAAAAACAATGCTAGCATGACAGCTACAGAAATCAAGGAGCAAAATAAGGTAGCAGACATTCTGTATCAGTTCCTTGATGGAGACTTCAATGGTGAGAAGTACTCCTTCACCATTCATAAAAAAGGTGAAAATGGTCAAGCGCTTGCCGGTGCCGTCTTTGCTGTGACAGCAGATGATACAGGTGAGCAAGTGGGAACCATTACGACAGATGAGAATGGTGTTGGCACCATTACGGGCTTGATCAAACAGGCTTATACGGTTCAAGAAATTCAAGCTCCAACAGGCTATGTTCTCTCTGAAGAACCTATCAAGATTAGCAAGGATGATTTTGGAAATGACCTTGCGATTTCTCGTGATGTTGTGAACCAAAAAGAAAAAACAAGTGTCTCTGGCCAAAAGACATGGAATGACAATGACAACCAAGATGGCAAGCGTCCATCAAAAATCACAGTCAATCTCCTAGCAAATGGTGTCAAAGTCGCTTCTAAAGAAGTGAAACCAGATGCAGCAGGAACTTGGGCTTATCATTTTGATAATCTCGATGTGGTCGATGATGCTGGCAATATTATTGCTTATACTGTTTCAGAAGAACCTGTTGAAGGTTATGAAACAACTATCGAAGGAACCAATATTACCAACACTCGTACACCAGAAGTTGTTGAAATTCCAGTAACGAAAGTTTGGAAGGACAATGACAACCAAGATGGCGTTCGTCCTGACAAGGTTACTGTTCGTCTCCTTGCAGATGGTACAGAAGTAGCTAGCCAAGAGCTAAGTGCAGCGACTGATTGGAAGACAGTCTTTACTAATCTTCCAAAATACAATCACGGTAAACAAATTGTCTACACAGTCACAGAAGACACAGTAGCCAATTACTCTGCTGCGATTGATGGAACAACCATTATCAATAGCTACAAGCCAGGTAAAACCAGCGTCACTGTTACAAAACGTTGGGAAGACAACAATGACCAAGATGGCAAACGTCCAAGCGCCATTAAGGTACAGCTCTATGCAGATGGCAAAGCTCAAGGAAAAGAAGTGGAACTTTCTGATAAAAATAACTGGACCCATACCTTTAGCAATTTGCCTCTAAAAGCGAAAGGCAAAGAGATCCAGTACCAAGTGAAAGAAGTTGGGATAGTCAAAGGCTATACTAGTACGGTCGATGACAGTAACAAGGGAAATGTAGTGATCACCAATAGCCGCACACCAGAAGTAACGGAAGTAGCGGTCAAGAAGATCTGGGATGATGCAGACAATAAAGATGGTCTTCGTCCTGAAAAAATCACAGTTCGTCTCCTTGCGGATGGTCAAGAAGTAGCTGTAAAAGAAATCACAGCTACTGATAATTGGCAGGCAAGCTTTACAGATCTACCTGTATACAAGGAAGGTAAGAAGATTGCCTACACGATTACAGAAGATCCAGTAGCAGGTTATACAAGCAACATTGATGGTTTCACGGTAACCAATCGTCATACACCACCAACAACACCTCCTACCACACCACCAAGCACACCGCCAACGACACCGCCAACAACTCCACCGACGACACCACCAACAACCCCACCAACAACGCCGCCAAGCACACCGGAAAAACCAGAAATTCCAACTACACCAAAAGAAGGAAAGAAAAAAATTCTTCCATCAACTGGTGAAGTTGTTGCTTACGGGTTGACCATACTCGGTGCCCTCTTAGCAATTTTTGCTTTGGCTTTGCTCTTGCGTGGTAAACGGAAAGAGAAATAAGCTTCATACCGAAAAAAGGCAAATATCCTAGAGATATTTGTCTTTTTGAATAAGTTACTTGAAGAATGATCCATCAAACCGTCCAAATTCCCAAGGTTCTTTTTAGAAAAGAGAAAAGCTCCTCTCAAAGGAAACATAAGTGTTTGACAGAAAGATGAAATCTTGGTAGAATAAGAAGGTCGAATAGACAACTAACTCTTTCTTGGTAGCAGGATATGCCAAACCTGCCACTCGGATAGAGCATAAAGAAAAGGAGCTTATCATGGCAATCTCAAAAGAGAAAAAAAATGAAATCATTGCACAATACGCACGTCACGAAGGTGACACTGGTTCAGTAGAAGTACAAGTTGCTGTCCTTACTTGGGAAATCAACCACTTGAACGAACACATCAAACAACACAAAAAAGACCACGCTACTTACCGTGGTTTGATGAAGAAAATCGGTCGCCGTCGTAACTTGTTGGCTTACCTTCGTACAAACGACGTTAACCGTTACCGTGAGTTGATCAACTCTCTTGGACTTCGTCGTTAATCTGCTCTATTTTTCACTTACGCTGCGTTGTCACCTTGCCTCGATATACTCGAGTATAATCTTAGGCTACGGTTCCTAGCATCGTAAGGTAAAATAGACCAGATCTATCTCCCTTCGGGGAGATTTTTTGTTTTCACTAGGATTTTAGCCCGAGCTCAAAACAGCCCTCTGAATTCAGAGGGCTTTTTTGTTGTCTTTTTGTTATTGAACGAGATCCATCATTCTGAGGAAGTCGTTTTGTTTGACAGATGTAATATCTAGAGTTACAATTGATACATCATAAGAAATAGAGGTTATTGCTATGATTGATATTACATATCTAGACGGTGCAAAACAAGAAAGAGTCATGCATTTTGATTCCTACGAAGAGTTTGAACGCTCCCAACAAGCCTGCTTGATTGGGGTAGCAGATTTTTATCCTGTTGTGAAACTGACCTATAATGGGCATGAATTGGATTACCAAGGGACTTACGGAGATGTCTTCTTCTATTTGATGAAGCAAGATTTGACGCAGTACCAAAACTAAAGGAGAAAGAAAATGACAAAAGCAATTACAGACGCAACATTTGAAGCAGAAACAAAAGAAGGTTTGGTCTTGGTAGACTTTTGGGCAACCTGGTGTGGTCCATGTCGCATGCAAGCTCCTATTTTAGAAAAATTATCGGAAGAGCTTTCGGAAGATGAGTTAAAAATCCTAAAAATGGATGTGGACGAAAATCCAGAAACAGCACGTGCTTTCGGTATTATGTCTATCCCAACCTTGCTCTTTAAAAAAGATGGACAGGTTGTTAAACAAGTAGCAGGAGTGCATACCGCAGCACAAATTAAGGCCATTGTGGCGGAGTTGAGTTAAAAAGCAAAAAAGCTAAAGAAGAATGAACCTTCTTTAGCTTTTTTTGAATTTTATTCTCCCAATTCTGCACTGTAAGCAATAATTTGATCGACAGTGTCTGAAAGGAATTGGATGGTATCGCGGAGTGGTTTGTCGGTTGAGATATCTGCTCCGATAATCATAGCTGATTCAAGTGGGGTCTTGCTGCCGCCTGATTTGAGAAGGTCCAGCCAATCTTTGGCTCCGTTTTCGGAGTTCTTCAAATGCAGGTAACCGGCTGTTGAGATAACTAGGCCAGCTGAGTAGGTATAGCTGTATAGCCCCATGTAGTAGTGGCTTTGGCGCATCCAGGTCAAAGCCGCGTCGTCATCGATTTCAACGGCGTCTCCCCAGAATTCGGTCAAGACTTCCTTCATAATGCTATTGAGCTTGCTAGCGCCGAAGGTACCACCTTCTTCGATCAAGGTGTAGACCTTGCGTTGGAAGGCTGCTTCCAGCAAGTGGGTGATGAAGTTGTGGAAGTAGGTATCTGTCAAGCGGTGAGCTAGGGCAAAGCGTTTTTGACGAGGATCGTCAAACTGGTGTTCCAAGTAGTCGCTGAGGAGGAGCTCGTTAAAGGTAGAAGGAGCTTCCACATAGTAGGTCGACATGTGGGCGTTGAAGTAGCTTTGGTTGTTATCTGAGAAGATAAATTGACCAGAGTGTCCGATCTCGTGGATCAGGGTATAAACATCGCTCATCCGTCCTGTCCAGCTCATGAGGACATAAGGATGGACGCGGTATGGGTCGGCTGCATAACCACCGGAATCCTTGCCTTCATTGGCCGCAAAGTCAACCCAGCGTTCAGTTTGGTAGCGGGCAATTTCGCGGGAGTATTCTTCCCCAAGAGGTGCTACAGATTTCATGACCAAATCATAAGCGTCATCAATGGTGACATCTGGGTTGAGTGCGCTGTCCAAATCCAACTTCCAATCAGCAAAGGTCATTTTCTCAAGGCCGTTGACCTTGGCCACGTGTTTGAGGAATTTTTGAGCGACCGGAGCGAAGTCCTTCATGATCAGGTCAATCTGACGGTCAAACATGGCACGATCTACTTCCTGCTCAGCCAAGAGATAGTCAAAGACAGAGTCGTAGCCCCGCATATCTGCAATCAGTTTTTCAGACTTGACTTGAGCTAGATAGGTAGCAGCAGCCGTGTTTTGGTGCTTGCGGAGACCTTCTGAGAAAGAACGAAAGGCTTTTTCACGAACTTCCGCATTCTCATGGTTTTGGTAGAAGTTTTCATAGGTGACAAAACTATTTTTGTAGACTTTTCCATCCACTTCGAAATCAGCCATTTCAAAGTCGCCTGCCCGCATCTTGGTGTAGATGTCTTGAGGTCCGTAGAAGACTTCCCCCAAGTTGGTCAATGTTTTTTCGACATCAGCTCCTAAGTAGTGAGCTTTTTTGATTTTAGCCTGACGAATAGCAAAAGTGAGGTGAGGGAGTTGCCCCAGGCGTTCGAGTACTTCTTCATCCGCTTCTACCAAAGCATCATCAAAGAAGGAAAGTTCAACGCTAGCCCAAGTTTCGAAATCCATCCCTGCTTGGGCAATTTCCGCAAAAGCTTCGTCGCCAAAGTCAGTGGTTTGTGGCATAAAGCTGTAGTTGCCAATGTGGCTGAGTTGGATCTGAATCTGTTCAAAGACCGCAAAGGCAGCTTCAAAGTCTTCAAAAGTGTGGAGGTTGCCCTTGTAGTTGCGGACAAATTCATTGATTTCTTCACGTGTTTTTTCAATGGCGCGCAAGAAGTCTTCCTGGTCTTGGTAGAGGGCTGTGAGGTCCCAGAGTTCGTTCTCGGGAAATTCAGAACGTTTTTTTAATTCCATAGTGTTCTCCTTTTGATCGGTGTTCTTCCTTAAGTATAGCAGAAAAAAGGACAGAAACATAGAGGGAGAGGGGAAAATGCTTGTGTAAAAATCTTGAAAAGAGCTGGAAAAAAGTTAAGATTAAAAAACTTAAGTCTAACCACTATATTTAGGTAAGGCATGGATTAGAATTTCGCTGATATACTAAGTACATCAGAGTATTGCATTTCATGCAATACTCAACACTAATGGCTCTAAAGAATATAAGGATTGTTTAATAATTTTTTGTGGCAATTCTTATATTCAAAATTTTAGTAAAATGTTGCTAATTAGTGATAGAGGAGGTTATTAATGGAAACAAGAGAAGAAATTGTCTCTAAATTAGAACTCATTCGTGAGAATATATTGGGATTTATTCAAGCTCGTTCACGTCAAGTTACACTTGTTAATCAAATGAGAACAGCCAAATTGATTCAACAAGATGAATATAACGATAACACATTGTCTCATAAATCCCTCAAGCTTGCTTTTTCAATTATGGTATTTTCAAGTATTTCGATACTATTAGGGGATTTATTGTATGTCATCTTACTTGGTGCTGTGAATCGATTAATCGGTGATATTATCTTTGAAGTTTTGTTCTTATCAGGATTTTTATTTTTATTGTTTCGTCGTATGAAAGGTTCAAAGGATAGTTGGATTTATCCAGCGACACTGATTATGGGAGGGATCCTACTTGTATTCCCTCTACGTTTACTTTTGACTCCTAATCCTATAACATTAATTCTACTTGGAGTGTCAATTGTAGCCACCTATTTCATCATTCAAAATAAGCTGGAATTAATGATTGCGTTTGTGAATAAAGGTATTCGTAATAAAAATGAACAGCATTTAAGAGATTACCAAGCAGTGGTTGCAGAAAATCAACGATTAGAATTGGCCTATCAGCAAGAGGGACGTTTGATGGAAAATTTCCGGAATCAAGCTGTAGCAATTGGTCAAGGATGGTACCCTAAGGATTATTACGCACTAGATGCAGTGAATTATCTAATTCACGCGTTTAATAACTTTAAAGCAGATAATATAAAAGAAGCGATTAATTTATATGATACATATTTAGACCGTGAAGCACGTCGAGCGTTTGAGGCAGAGATGATTGAACTTGAGAAAGAGCAGATTATTAATCAAGAACGAATGATCAAGCTTCAAGAACATGCAAATATTTTAAGTGCAAGACAAATTGCAGAAACACAAGAAGCGGCTGCTGCATCACGTGCTGTAGCAAGTGAACTTGAGAATATTCGTTATGGAAGATAAAAAATCCGGAAAATATAGGTAGGAAAGTAAATAGAAGGGATATAATTATGAATAAATCAACAAAGAAAAGTATTGCTATCGGTGCTACTATTATTGCTGCAACTGCTGTAACTTCAGTTGTACAAGCTGAGGAAACGACAGTTGCTCAACCGCATACAGAAACACCGGTAACTACTTCAAATATCGATAAGACTGCTGAGGTTACAAAAGAGGTAGTCGATACAGCAAGAGAGAAAGCTGATGAAACGGCTAAACAAGTAACGGAACAAGAAAAGGTTGTCAGTGTGGCAGATCAAAAGGCTAAAGAAGCTGAAGCTGCTGAAGAAACGGCTGCAGCAACCTATGAAAAAACAAAAGAAGTTGCGAAGGAAGCAACCCCTGAAAATATTGCCAAAGCTGAAGAAGCCATTAAAACAAAAGAGGCTGGGGTAAAATCAGCTGAAGAAAGTGTAAAAACGGCTGAAGAAGGTGTGAAATCAGCTGAGACAGCAGAAGCTGAATCAGAAAAAACTTATGAAGAAGCTACTAAAAAAGTAGAAGATGAAAAAGCAAAAGTCGCATCAGCCAAGGAAGAAGTTAAGAAGGCAGAACAAGCTCTAAATGAAACAACATTGACCAGAGCACAAGAAACAGTGACGATTGCGGGGAATAAAGTGAAAGATGCTGAGTCTGTGAATAAAGCAGCTCAAGACGAATTGACTCGCGCAAAAGACTTCGACGCATCTCGTCAAGCTAAAATTGATGAAACAAAATCAGCTCTCGATAAAGAACGCACTGAAAAGAACGTTCCTGCGCTTGAACAAGGTCTCGCTGATGCAAAAGCTAACGTAAAAGCAAAAGAAAAAGCTCTCGCTGAAACAAAAGCTAAAGCAGGTGTCGCTCAATCTGAAGTCGATGAAGCTCAAAAAGCACTTGACGAAGCAAACGCGGCTTATCAAGAAAAAGTCGCTAAATTGCAACAAGATGAAGCTCTCCGCAAAATCGTCATTCCTGCCGAATACGCAAAACACGATATCAAAGATTACGATTGGTTCATCGCTCATCAAGATGAGTTCATGAAATTGCAACCAGAAATCGACTGGGATGCTTATAGCCAAACAGGCATTGGCTCTAATAAAGAAGTCGTCGATCTTGCAAATCTTACATCAGCTCAACGTAAAGAACTTGCTGAATTTACGGCTCAAATGTTGAATGACCTTAACCAACAATATTGGTCTAAACGCGAACCAGGTAAAACAATAGAACCTCTTCAATTGACAGTAGGTGGTCAAGAAATGGCTGACACTATCGCTCATGGATATTCTAAGTTCTATGCGGATAATGGAGGGACACCAGATAAGTTTAATTTTCTTAAAAATTGGGAACACCTATCTTCAATTCTTGGACAATACGGTGCGGGAGAATCTCTTGGGGGACTTTTACCAGAATGGCATAAAGAAAACTTTGACGGATACACTATGTTAAATATCAAACAAGACATTGCGAGCGCAATCCGTAAAATGATGTTTGCCGATGGTGACCAATCTAACGGTCACACAAAACATTTAATCACACTTCAAGGAACTGGTATTGGTATCGGTATAAGTTCTGGTGCGGTTCACATTTTGTCAACAAGCCGTGCTATGAACGAAGATAAGGCAGACTATATTAGTACTGATGCTGAATACAAATCCTCCCTTACTTCTTCGATTGCAGAGAAAGAACAAGCACTTCAGGCAGCAAAAGATAAGAAAATAGCAGCGGATAAAGCCGTTAAATCTGCTGAAAATGATCTTGCTTCTGCAAAATCAGCTCAAGTTGACGCTCAAACAAAATTGAACGCTGCTCAAAATGCTATTGCTAAAGCTCAAAAAGCATACGATGACGCGCTTGCGGTCAAAGAACAAACTCCAGCAGCTCAAGCTAAAGTAGTTGAAACTGCAAAAGCTCTTGAAACAGCTAAAGATGAACTTGCAACAGCTAAATCAAATCTTGCAAACTTGCAACAAGTTCGTGCACAACGCGAATCTGATTTAAAAGACGCTAAAGCTAAATTGGTTGCTCAAGAAGAAGATCTTAAACTTGCTCTTAAAACAGCAATCGACGCTGAAAACGATTTGAAAGCAAAAGGTCTTGCAACAACTGAAGCTAAAGCTAAAGTTGAACGTGCTAAACAAGCTGTCAAATCAGCAGAACAAGCCGTACAAGACGCAAAAGATTATCTTGAATTGCTCAAGAATGCTCCTACAAAACTTGCTGAAGCTGAAAAAGCACTAACTGAAGCAAAAGCTAAAACAGCTGAAGCTAAAGCAACTCTTGAAACAGAAGTTGCAAAACTTGAAGCTTTGAAAGTAAAAGCGAAAGTGGCTCAAGAAGATTACACTCGCGTCTTCGAAGCTTATCAAAAACTCGTTAAAGCGAAACAATTGGAAGAAGCAATTCGTCTCGAACAAGAACGTATCAAACACGAAGAAGAAACTCGTCACAACGAACCAGTTCGTCATGAATCCACTCAAAACAAAGTGATGAAGACAATCGTCCCAATCGTAACAGGAACTCCTGGTGCAAACACACCAGTTGCAGCTCAAGAAGAACAAGCAAATATGAAGAAATTGCCATCAACTGGTGGAACTACAAGTACACTTGGACTTATGGGGCTAGCAATGGCAGCTCTAGGTTTTGTTGGATTGAAACGCAAACGCGAATCAAAATAAAAATTCTATTTAGGCTGGGGAAACCCAGCCTAAAATGATATAATTTTAAGAAAAAGATAGTTAAATGGGGAATTTTTTATGAAAAAGGTTATGATTACACTATTAGCAGGTGCATCCGTGCTATCTCTAGTAGCTTGCACGCCCAAACGTTATGAACGCCAAAGCAAACCGAAAACGGCAAGCTCTTCGTCGGTCAAAAAAGAGAAGAAGGATACAGGTCAAAAGCACTATCAAGAGGTATTAGATCGCTATAAGTCTTATGCGGTTGCCATTAATACTAAGGACCAAACGGCTTTACAAAATGAACTGAAGAAGATCGAAGCAACTTCAGAAGAATATGCGTATGTCTTTAACCTTCAAACACTTGGGAGTACCAATGAGTGGCAATATGCTTTTGAGGATCTTAATCGTGATGGTAATGACGAACTGCTGATAGGGGATGGCAAAACGATTGCTGCTGTGTATTATTTGAAAGATAACCAGCCAACCTTGCTCCATGTAGCCTATGTAGCTTCTGCAGGTGGCTATCGCTCCAGCTTAGATGTTTTTGACAATGGGCAAATCGTCTACGCCACTTGGCAATCCCTTAATCCAGAAATGGAATTGACCCTTTATTCGCTAGGAAAAGGGGAAGCCAAGGAAGAAAAGAAAGCAACCATTCAAATTGGTGGAAACCAAACAGCAGAGCAAGCTCTTGGGATTTCAGCTAAGAAGTTGAACCTCAGTAAGCTAGACTGGAAAAAATTTGATGGTTCAGGGGATTCCAAATCAACAGCTAAAGCCGAAGAGAAAAAATCGGAAAGCTTCCAAGTGCAAGTCAGTGTGTCGGATCTCCGTATTCGAAAAGAGCCCTCAACCTCAGCTCCATCTGCAGGAATGATCGCAAAAGGAATTCACACCATTACGGAAACCGTAGAGGCAGATGGTCATACTTGGGGCAAATTGGAATCTGGACAAGGCTGGATCGCCCTTGAATTCACAACGCGGGTGGATGGTTCTAAATCAGTGAGCTCAAGTAAGAAAAGCAGCGGAATGAATATTCAAGAAATTCAGAACGGTGATTTTTCAAGTATTGCAGGGACCTGGAGAAATGGGAAAGGAATGAGTGTAACATTTGATGATAACGGTATATCAAAGATAAATGGTGCACCAACAGATCAGGTTGTAGACCGCTTTAATCATGAATTTGGATACTTAAGTAGTAGTGTTCATTCAACTGCCCCAGCTGGTGCTTCAGCAATGAGTTTTTTCCCAGCAGGTCAAGAGTTTCCTGCATCATTAAAATATGGAAATTTTTCTGTTGATAATAGTAAGGATATTATTTATTGGGGTCAGAATGTTATTTCAGATCAAAGCGACTTGTTCTATAAGGAAGACTAAAAAAGGTTAGAAAAACAAAAAATTATATTTGCTAGTGGTCTCTTCATTGATACTGAGTAAATAGATTTCCTTTGATAGACTAGGATAAAAAAATAGGAGATATTGTGAAAAAATTTATTATTTTATTCTTAACAGTTGGTTCGGTAATTTCCCTAGCAGCCTGCGCCCCAAAACGCTATGAGCGTAAGCACAGCCCGGTGGGGGCTTCATCGGTCAAAAAATCATCTGACAAAGCCCGAGAAAAAGAGCAAACAGAAGAAGCTAAGTCAGATGAACATGATAAAGAAGCCATTGGGACCTTATCAAAAGCAGACCAAGCGGATATCTATTCGATCATTGAAAACAGTGCGTCTTTGACCTATTCACTTCAGGTGCAACCGACTCGTTTGCTGGAGTTGAACAATGATCACGGTGCAGTTGATGGTTACCCACAAGACATGTTCATTGATTACTACAATACCTACACGCCGGGAACTTATAATTTGCAAGATGTCATTAATAAATTGAATGCTGAAGAGACCTCGGACTCTATCCGTAGTCTGTCACAAGACCAGCTGATCCAACTGACAAACGAAAAGAAGGACGGCTGGATCTATTCGACAAAAGACAAGGCCTTCTACGAAATTGTAGCTGGTGGTCGTGGCGGAGCGATGCCACCGATGGAAATTCCTTCACCGGATGAATGGGTGGTCAATGAAGATTCAGTTGAAGTGACAACGACTATCCAAGGCACTTCCGATCCATACAGACGTTTTGTCTTGAAACGCAACAACAAGAACTACAAGGGTGGAACCCACAAAACACGCTTTTATGTCGACAGCACTGAATTCGTGAAATCGTAAAAATAATCAAAAGCTATA
Organism: Streptococcus sp. HMSC065E03; assembly: GCF_001815045.1. Lineage (NCBI taxonomy): Bacteria > Bacillati > Bacillota > Bacilli > Lactobacillales > Streptococcaceae > Streptococcus > Streptococcus sp. HMSC065E03. Next base: position 24,355 of record NZ_KV818846.1, read on the forward strand.
TCTAGCTCTAAAATTTTTATATAGAACTTGCTGAAGATTCACAGAAAAAGGCCCTCAAAGCCTTTTTCTTTTGGGCTTGAATATGTTAAAATAAAAGGTATACGTGCTTGGATACAAAGATGAGGATATAACAAACAGATAGGCTGCGTCAATCGAATGCTATCATGCGTAATTGAACCCGCCTACAACTCTGTGGAAAAAGATAAATCTACCTAGGAGCGTTCGCTCCGTCGTTCGATTTCCTATTTTCCTTTGAGTTGCTTAACGGCTTAGTATCTTGATAGTTGAACACGGGCTAAATCCCTAGTGAAAAAGATAGATTTCCTAGTGTGCGTGGCACACTGCGTCAATCTCCTATTTTCATACGGGATTCTTCACGCCCTTTGTATCCTGATTTTTGTAGGCAAGTCGTATAATTTTATCAATCCAAAGGGGATTACAATGACAAAACAAGTGTTTCAAACGACTTTTGCGGGTCGTGAGTTAATCGTAGAGACTGGTCAGGTTGCCAAGCAAGCAAATGGCTCTGTTGTCGTGCGTTATGGTGAGTCAACTGTCTTGACGGCAGCTGTCATGTCTAAGAAAATGGCAACTGGGGATTTCTTCCCACTTCAAGTCAACTACGAAGAAAAAATGTATGCGGCTGGGAAGTTTCCTGGTGGCTTTATGAAACGGGAAGGTCGTCCTTCTACAGATGCGACCTTGACAGCGCGTTTGATTGACCGTCCGATCCGTCCAATGTTTGCGGAAGGTTTCCGTAACGAAGTGCAAGTCATCAACACAGTCCTTTCTTACGATGAAAATGCCTCTGCCCCAATGGCAGCCATGTTTGGTTCATCATTGGCACTTTCTATCTCAGATATTCCGTTTGACGGACCAATCGCTGGGGTACAAGTAGGCTATGTTGACGGGGAAATCATCATCAACCCAACGCAAGAACAAGCAGAGCGCTCGCTTCTTGAATTGACAGTAGCTGGTACCAAACACGCTATCAACATGGTAGAGTCTGGTGCCAAAGAATTATCAGAAGAAATCATGTTGGAAGCTCTTCTCAAAGGGCACGAAGCCGTTAAAGAATTGATTGCTTTCCAAGAAGAAATCGTTGCGGCAGTTGGGAAAGAAAAAGCAGAAGTTGAATTGCTTCATGTAGATGCTGACTTGCAGGCTGAAATTATCGCAGCTTATAACAGCGACCTTCAAAAAGCAGTTCAAGTTGAAGAAAAATTGGCGCGTGAAGCTGCGACTCAAGCTGTTAAAGACCAAGTCACAGCAGTTTACGAAGAAAAATATGCAGACCACGAAGAGTTTGATCGCATCATGCGCGACGTGGCTGAAATCTTGGAACAAATGGAACACGCAGAAGTGCGCCGTTTGATCACAGAAGACAAGGTTCGTCCGGATGGTCGTAAGGTCGATGAAATCCGTCCCTTGGATGCACAAGTGGACTACCTTCCTCGCGTGCACGGTTCAGGTCTCTTTACGCGTGGACAAACGCAAGCCCTTTCTGTCTTGACCTTGGCACCAATGGGTGAAACGCAAATCATCGATGGTTTGGATCCTGAGTACAAGAAACGCTTTATGCACCACTATAACTTCCCACAATACTCGGTTGGTGAAACAGGTCGTTACGGTGCGCCTGGTCGTCGTGAAATTGGTCACGGTGCTCTTGGTGAGCGTGCCCTTGCTCAAGTCTTGCCAAGCTTGGAAGAATTCCCATATGCCATTCGTCTAGTAGCAGAAGTATTGGAATCAAATGGTTCTTCATCTCAAGCATCTATCTGTGCGGGAACACTTGCCCTTATGGCTGGTGGTGTGCCAATCAAGGCGCCAGTAGCTGGTATTGCTATGGGTCTGATCTCAGATGGAAACAACTATACAGTATTGACAGATATCCAAGGTTTGGAAGACCACTTTGGAGATATGGACTTTAAGGTTGCAGGTACACGTGATGGGATTACCGCCCTTCAAATGGATATCAAGATCCAAGGGATCACTGCAGAAATTTTGACTGAAGCACTTGCTCAAGCCAAGAAAGCTCGTTTTGAAATCCTTGACGTGATTGAAGCAACCATTCCAGAAGTGCGTCCAGAATTGGCACCAACTGCTCCAAAAATTGATACCATCAAGATTGATGTCGACAAGATTAAGATTGTCATCGGTAAGGGTGGAGAAACCATCGATAAGATCATCGCTGAAACAGGCGTTAAGATTGATATCGACGAAGAAGGAAACGTGTCTATCTACTCGAGCGATCAAGATGCGATTAACCGTGCTAAGGAAATCATTGCTGGTTTGGTGCGTGAAGCGAAGGTGGATGAAGTCTACCATGCCAAAGTGGTTCGGATCGAGAAATTCGGAGCCTTTGTCAACCTCTTTGACAAGACAGATGCCCTCGTTCATATCTCTGAAATGGCTTGGACGCGCACCAACCGTGTCGAAGACTTGGTAGCGATTGGCGATGAAGTGGATGTGAAGATTATCAAGATTGACGAAAAAGGTCGTGTCGATGCTTCTATGAAAGCACTATTGCCACGTCCGCCAAAACCTGAACATTCAGAAGAAAAAGATGAAAAGGGTCCTCGCCACGGCGATCGTCCTCGTCACCACAATAAAGACCACAAACCTAAAAAAGACTTTACCATTACACAAAAAGATTCAGAATAATCATTAGAAAAGGAGGAGCACGGTATGGGATGGTGGCGTGAAACCATTGATATTGTAAAAGAAAATGACCCAGCAGCACGTACCTCGCTGGAGGTCCTCTTGACCTATCCAGGCGTTAAAGCGTTAGCTGCTCACCGTGTTTCTCACTTTTTGTGGAATCATGGCTTTAAGCTTCTAGCTCGGATGCACAGTCAGTTCTGGCGCTTTTGGACCCAGATCGAAATCCATCCAGGAGCGACCATTGCTTCGGGTGTCTTCATCGACCATGGAGCGGGCCTCGTTATCGGGGAAACAGCCATTGTTGAAAAAGGCGTCATGCTCTACCACGGGGTGACCCTTGGGGGAACAGGAAAGGATGTCGGCAAACGCCATCCGACGGTACGTGAGGGAGCCTTGGTCTCCGCCCATGCTCAAGTCATCGGCCCGGTGGAAATCGGAGCCAAGGCCAAAGTCGGAGCGGGAGCTGTCGTCGTCTCAGATGTACCAAGTGATGTGACCGTTGTCGGTGTTCCAGCCAAGATTGTGCGGGTGCACGGTCGAAAAGACGAACCAGTCATTCACCAAGAAGAAGAAAAACGCGAATACTACATGAACAAGCTGGAGCAAGCTAAGGAAGCTAGCCATCGGTCTTCGAGCTTGTAAGGAGATCGCTACGTGATTCAATCAACCAATACATTGAATGACCACCAACTACTGGAAGCAAAGGCCCTTATTGCCATCTGTCAGAAGTATGACGGAACGTTTCGGGATCCTTATCTCTCCAATATGCTCAATTTTGACCCCGATATGCTGGCCTTTTTCCTTTATTATGAAAAAGGTGAACTTGTTGGCCTATTAACCGTCTATGCGGATGATCAAGATGTGGATGTGGCGATCCTGGTCCATCCTAATTATCGTCGTCAGGGAATTGCGCGTGCTTTGTATGGAAGTTTTGAGAAAGAAACGGCATCTTATCCAATTGAGTCTGTGACTTTTCAGACAGAACGTATTTTTTTAGAGAATCATCCTGATTTTGCCAGCAATTGGGGACTGGACGAGGATGAAGAGACAGAAACCTGGTTAGGACGTGATCGAACCGCTTATGCATTAGATTCCCGTTCGGATGTCGATGTGCTCTTGGCAGAACCTTCTTATCTTGAAGCCATTGCCCAGCTCCACCACCAAACCTTTTCAGATGAAGTGGAAGCACCGGAAGTGAGCCACAGATACATTTCAGAGGCTTTAAAGGATCCTGATAGTCTGCTGTACATATTACTCAAAGAAGGTCAAGTGATTGGCGTTTGTACGGTCGATGTATCTGGAAAATGCAATTACCTTTATGGACTTGCGATTGCTGAAGTCCATCGTGGGCAAGGTTACGGAAGCTATCTGGCAAAATCCCTCGTCAACCAAGTCATTGAGCAAAATGATAAGGCATTTCAGATTGCCGTGGAAGACAGCAATGTAGGTGCCAAACGCTTGTATGAAAAGATTGGCTTTGTCAAACAGACTCAGGTGGTTTATTTGAAGCCAAAAGAGTAGAAACAGAAAGGAAATGAAGCGTGTTAAAAATTTATGATACCATGTCTCGTGATTTGCGAGAATTTATCCCCATCGAGGAAGGAAAGGTCCGCATGTATGTTTGTGGGCCAACGGTTTACAACTATATCCACGTAGGGAATGCCCGCTCAACAGTGGCCTTTGACACGATTCGTCGCTACTTTGAGTATCGTGGCTACGAAGTTGCCTACATTTCCAACTTTACAGATGTGGATGATAAGATCATTAACCGTGCCAAAGAAGAAGGCATTACGCCACAGGAAGTGGCAGACAAGTATATTGCGGCTTTCCGTGAGGATGTGACAGCTCTTGGCGTGAAACCTGCAACCCGCCACCCTCGTGTGGTCGAGTTTATGGATGACATCATCCGGTTTGTCGCTGACTTGATCGAAAAAGGCTATGCCTACGAGAGCCAAGGGGATGTTTATTTCCGTGTGGAAAAATCCCACAACTATGCCAAGTTGGCTAATAAAACTCTAGAAGACTTAGAGCTAGGAGCTTCTGGTCGGACAGATGAGGAAACAGCTCGCAAGGAAAATCCAGTCGACTTTGCCCTTTGGAAAGCTGCCAAACCAGGTGAGATTTCTTGGGACAGCCCTTGGGGACCTGGTCGTCCGGGTTGGCACATCGAGTGTTCGGTCATGTCAACGGGGATTTTAGGGGATACTATTGATATCCACGGTGGTGGAGCTGACCTTGAGTTTCCGCATCATACCAACGAAATTGCTCAGTCTGAAGCTAAAACAGGCAAGACTTTTGCCAATTACTGGATGCACAATGGCTTTGTCAATATTGATAATGTCAAGATGTCCAAGTCCTTAGGCAACTTTATCACTGTGCATGATGCATTGAAGACTATCGACGGCCAAGTGCTTCGCTTCTTCTTTGCGACCCAGCACTACCGCAAGCCCATTAACTTCACAGAAAAAGCAGTGCGCGATGCGGAGACCAACCTCAAGTATTTGAAAAATACCTATGAGCAACCGTTCACAGGAGAAGTGGATCCAGCAGACTTACAAAGCTTTGTGGACAAGTTTATCGCGGCTATGGATGAAGATATCAATGCGGCAAACGGCATCACTGTCGTCTTTGAATTGGCTAAATGGATCAATTCAGGTCACTACAATCAAGACGTCAAGGATGCCTTGACCAAGATGTTAGAAGTCTTTGGAGTGGTTTTTGTCGAAGAAGTCTTGGATGCAGATATTGAAGCCTTGATCGCTGAACGTCAGGAAGCGCGTGCTAAGAAAGATTTTGCGCGTGCAGATGCTATTCGTGATGAATTGGCTGCGCAAGGAATCAAGCTCTTGGATACAAAAGAAGGTGTAAGGTGGACACGTGATTGATGTCAATCTGATTAATGGGATTGCCCTTGCCTTTGAAGGGGATGCGGTTTATTCCATGTATATTCGCAGACACCTGATTTTTCAAGGGATGACCAAGCCCAATAAGCTTCACCAGGCTGCCACCCGCTATGTCTCTGCTAGAGCTCAGGCCAGCTTGATTGAAAGCATGCTGGAGCAAGAAATTCTGACAGAAAAAGAGTTGGAGATCTACAAGCGCGGTCGTAATACCAATAGCCATACCAAGGCTAAAAATGCGGATGTCGTGACTTATCGGATGTCGACAGGCTTTGAGGCTGTCATGGGCTATCTCCATATGACGGGGGAGCTCTCTCGTCTAGAAGAGCTGATTGACTGGTGCATCCAGCAAGTAGAAGAAGGAAGAAAGCAGTGAAAAATATCAGAGAGTGGTTTCCTCATGCAGAGGTGACGGATCAAGCCAATCCACCAGCTGGTTATGTAGCCATTCCCCTTCAGGCTCATCAATGGTTGCTGTTGAAGGAAGAAGAACTAACCGAGCGAGAAAAACAATTGATTTCCTGGTTGGGCGGTGAAGAAGAGGTTGCCCCCAATCCTTGGTACCAGTACCTGATCGATGGAAAGGGAGAAGCCCCTCAAGTCATCAAAAAAATGCAGCTCGTCTATTGCCACATCTCGCATTCAACAGCGGAAGGGACAGCTTCTTGGTTAGAGATGATGCAGACACTCTTGCCCAACTTCCGAGCAACCTTGCAACTGAGTGGGCAGGACTATGTGCTCATTCTGGACCAAGACCGGTCTTTACCTGTGGCCGATATCTTAAAAGATACTGTCTCTGCCATGGAGTATGACTTCAATATTCGTTTATCTATCCTGGTCGGGCAAGTATGGACCGAGTCTAAAGACGGGAAAGTGTCTCCTGTCATCCGAGCAGAACAGGCGGTCTTTCGAGCTTGGATTCGAGAGGGCCATCAAGGTGTCTATCGCTTTTCTCAACTCTATCTGTGGGGAATCGAGCAGGCAGATTTGGATCTCACTCCAATCAAGGCAAGTTTGCATCAGTTGATTGAAAGTCAAGATCAATTGCAAGACATCATTGTTGCTCTTTGGGACAATGGGGCAGTCGTCACCAAGGCCGCCCAGCAACTCTATCTCCACCGCAATTCGCTCCAATACAAGATTGACAAGTGGGAGGAGTTGACGGGTCTTCAGTTGAAAAATCTGACAGATCTAGCCCTGTGCTATCATTTGGTCTTACAAGATGTGATTTAAACGGAATCAATCCAGAGTTTTGTGCAACTTGCACAAAACTCTTTTTCTTTTTTGTGAGACTTGCCATAGATTTGTAAAACGTTTTCATTTACAATAGAACTATAAAAATCAAAGGAGTACCATCATGGTAGAATTGAATCTTAGTCACATTTATAAAAAATATCCAAATAGCGAACATTACTCAGTTGAAGACTTCAACTTGGACATCAAAGACAAAGAATTTATCGTTTTCGTAGGTCCTTCAGGATGTGGTAAATCAACGACTCTTCGTATGATCGCTGGTCTTGAAGACATCACAGAAGGTGAATGTTCCATCGATGGCACTGTTGTAAACAACGTGGCACCTAAAGACCGTGATATCGCCATGGTATTCCAAAACTACGCTCTTTACCCACACATGACTGTGTACGATAACATGGCATTTGGTTTGAAATTGCGTAAATACAGCAAGGAAGATATCGACAAACGTGTACAAGAAGCAGCTGAAATCCTTGGCTTGAAAGAATTCTTGGATCGTAAACCAGCTGACCTTTCTGGTGGTCAACGTCAACGTGTGGCCATGGGTCGTGCCATTGTCCGTGATGCAAAAGTGTTCTTGATGGACGAACCTTTGTCAAACTTGGATGCTAAACTTCGTGTATCCATGCGTGCTGAAATTGCGAAAATCCACCGTCGTATCGGAGCTACAACAATCTACGTAACCCACGACCAAACAGAAGCGATGACATTGGCTGACCGTATCGTTATTATGTCTGCTACTAAAAACCCAGCTGGTACAGGTACTATCGGACGTGTAGAACAAATCGGTACTCCGCAAGAAGTGTATAAGAACCCTGTGAATAAATTCGTAGCTGGATTCATCGGAAGCCCTGCCATGAACTTCATTAACGTGAAATTGGAAGGTGGACACATCGTTGCCAATGGATTGAACTTGAAAGTTCCAGAAGGTGCTTTGAAAGTCTTGAAAGAAAAAGGCTATGATGGTAAAGAATTGATCTTTGGTATCCGTCCAGAAGACGTGAATACAGAAGCTGCTTTCCTTGAAACATTCCCAGAATCAGTCGTGAAAGCAACCATCTCTGTATCTGAGTTGCTTGGTTCAGAATCTCACTTGTACTGCCAAGTTGGTGACAACGAATTCATCGCTAAAGTAGATGCACGTGACTACCTTGGAACTGGTGAAACCATCGAACTTGGATTTGACTTGAACAAAGCTCACTTCTTCGACAAAGAAACTGAAAAAACAGTATACTAATACGTACTGACACTGTAGAGACTGAGACGATATGTCTCAGTCTCTTTTGTTTTAAGGAGACAAAACATGGAAAAAGACTGGTGGAAGGGGAAGGTCGCTTATCAGATCTACCCAAAAAGCTTTAAGGATAGCAATGGTGATGGAGTTGGGGACTTAAAAGGCATCACGGAGAAACTAGATTACCTTCAAGACTTAGGGATTGATATTCTCTGGTTATCCCCTATTTACAAGAGTCCGTTTATTGACCAGGGTTACGATATTTCCGATTATTATGCCATTGATCCTATTTTTGGAACGATGGAAGACATGGAAGAGTTGATCGCTGAAGGCAAGAAGCGAGGCATTTCCATCATTATGGACTTGGTGGTCAACCACTGCTCCAGTCATCACGAATGGTTCCAAAAGGCTTTAGCGGATCCAGATGGCCCTTATGCGGATTACTTTTATTTCATCGAAAGTGACAAGGAACCCAACAACTGGGAAAGTTACTTTGGAGGCAGTGTTTGGGAACCGGTTCCTGGCACTAATAAATACTATCTCCATTCTTTCCACAAGGATCAGCCAGATCTCAATTGGCAAAATCCTATCTTGCGCGAAGAGATTTACAAGATGATCAACTGGTGGTTGGACAAGGGAATCGCGGGATTTCGGATCGACGCTATTATCAACATTAAAAAAGATTTAGAATGGCGTTCGCTTCCGTCCGATCGTGACAATGGCCTGGTCCCAGTACCGGAGTCTCTGGTCAATGCGCAACCGATTGAACCTTTCCTGCGAGAGTTAAAGGAGCGGACCTTCGCCAAGTACAATGCCTTCACAGTAGGGGAAGTTTTCAATGAAACCGACGAAGAATTGCATTTCTTCATTGGAAAAGATGGTGTCTTCTCTTCCATCTTTGATTTCAAACAAACCATGCTGGGTCAGGAAGGAAAAGGCTGGTTTGACCATAGTCTTCCAACAGCAGATGAACTCAAGGAAAGTATTTTCCAAGCGCATGAGCGCGCGGATTGCATTGGGCTTCTATCGACCATCATTGAAAACCACGACGAACCTCGTGGAGTGTCCCATTATATTGCGGAAGGTCCGGTAAACGATACCAGTAAAAAGGCCTTGGGAACCATTCAAATCTTGCGTAAGGGAATTCCTTTTATCTATCAAGGCCAAGAAATTGGAATGGAAAACCAAGTATTTGAATCGGTGGAGGACTTTGATGATATCGCGACCATCAATGGCTACCATGTGGCGAAAGAAGCTGGCTTGAGCGAGGAAGAAGCCTTAGCAGCGATTGCCAAATATAGCCGGGATAATGCACGGACACCGATGCAGTGGTCAGCAGAGCCAGGATTAGGCTTTAGTGATGGAACAGCCTGGTTGATCAGTCCCAAACCAAATGTTGCCATCAATGTGGAAGACCAGGAAAAGGATCCAAATTCCATCTTGAATTATTACCGCCAGCTGACAGCCTTGTATCGCCATCCCCTTTATGGAAATACCATTCGGTTTGGGGATATGATCCCAGCTTATCGAGACCGTGAGAATATCATTGCCTTCGAACGCCGTGGGGACAAGCGTCTCTTGGTTGTCAGCAATTTCCAAAATCGCCAGGCCACCTTGGAGTTGCCAGCTCCGATTAAAACAGTCGTTTTAAATAATACAGCAGGATTATTCCAAGAAGGAGACCAAGTGCTCGAATTGACCCCTTACCAAACGGTTGTGTTGGAATTGGTGGAATAAGGAGAAACTTTGCATCAGTGTTAGAATTTAATGTAGAATAGTATTTTCAATAAATATTCTGGAGCAATTTATAAAAGTTTTCTATACTTTAAAATCAGTCAAGTATAAACTGAAGCTTTCCGCTGTGAGAAAAGTGTTTGAAACATTATTGTTTCAAACACTCGGGAGTTTTGAGATCTTAGGCTCAAAACTAAGTCATGGAACTTCGAAGAAGTTCGCTGATGTCCGCACTCACCTAAGGAAAGTTTTGAAAGATAGTTTAGATCCAAAAAGAACCTTCGCATCTGCGAAGGTTCTTTTCATGTCATCCAGGTCTAAACCTGGAACTTACTCAACTTCTTTCTTTTTCAAGAGGAGGAAGCCGCCGCTAACGGCTAGCAAGAAGCCTGAAAGAATGAAGTGTGCGGTTGTGTCTTCTCCAGTTTGTGGCAATTGTGCCTTGGCTGGACTTTCTTGGAAGCTTTGTCCTACTTGGTAAGTCAAGGCTTGCACACTTTCTTCATTTTTAGTTGTCATTTCTTTTTGTGGAAGGAGGACTTTAGGAGTATCCTTCTTGGCTAAGATTGGCTGTGGATTGGTTGTTTGGTTATGAATTGGAACCACCACTTGATCTGGTTCTTTAGCTGGAACGTAATCCATCAAGCTTGCTAACTTGTTGCCAAAGATCGCATTGGTTACCCAGCGGAAGAAGTGGACAGGGTGTTGACGGTTGGTTGGATTTCCTGCATAGACAAAGAGTGGTTGTCCCATCAGTTCTCCAGAGATGGCCATGACTTTGTTGGCCAGAACATCATTATTTGGCCACCAACCTGCAATATAATAATCGCTCGGAGCGATGCTCATCAAGGTCTTGAAATGCTCTGGAACCTTTTCAATCCAGTTTCCTGAGTTGGAGTAGAAGAGGGTATTCTTCTTGTATCCGCTGGTCAATGGATCCTGATCATCAATGATGGCTTTCATCAAGCCTTCGTAGTCACTACCGCCTTTTAGTTTTTCAGCGTCAAATCCTGCAAGAACTCCCAATTTTTCCAATTTTTGCATGGCTTCCCCACCAATGACAAGGGTTGGTTTCTTGCCAAAAATGGAAGCGTCAAAGCGATTGCTTTCCAAAATAACAACATCCGCTTCTTCTGGCGTATTGACGATTTGGAAGCCTAATTTTTCAAGGACCAAACTAGTATGAGCAGGCGCATCTACTCCAGCCCAATTATAGTGGTAGTTTGGAGAGTAGACCTTCATCGGTTTCAAGGTTGGGCCGCTTGGTACCTTGTAGAGGGCATCACCATAAATGGCATAGTTTGGCAGGAGCGAAGCAAAGGTATCGCGGTCAACAATGTAGCCATCGTCTGTTAGATAGACAGATTTACCTTGCGCGATGGCCTGGTTGACAGCTTTAACGGCACTGGCTGAGGTATTTGCGATCACATAGTAAGGAGCTTTTGGATCGATCTCAGAGGTACGAGTGGCGCGGGTGGTGGTGACTTCTCCTAATTTTCCGTTGAAAAGACCATCCGCAAAGACAGGTTCGGACTTGAACCCTCTCATATCTGGGAAGTTTACCAGCAACTCTGCGTACATAGCAGCCCAGGCAGATTCGTTGGAACCCTTGTAGAGAATGTGGTTAGCATAGCCACGTTTGGCTTGGGCCATGTCAATGACTAAGTCCCCTTTTTTATAGTTGCCAATATCTTCTTTGAGTTCCTTGACGAGGACACCATTGCGTTTGAAGTAGTCGATCATATTGAAGGCTTCTTGGGCATCGTTGTCTTTGTCGAGGCTCATTGGGATGACGTAGTAGTCTGGGAAGAATTTCGGACGACCATTTTTCACACGTCCAACGATTTCTCCATTTGGGCCGACCAGTTCATTTTCGGCTTTTGGATCTTCGGTTTTATTGAGACCGCGCAGGTAGAAGTTGAGACGCATCTCAAGGAGACGGTCCGGATCTTGGTTGAGGAAGTCAATCCCTCCTAGGACAGCATTGCGACCTGCTTTGTAGGATTCTTCATTTCCTTCCGGAATTTCGATAGTATGGCCTAAGATACCATGGTAGACAGCATAAACTCCTGTATAGCCAGAGAAGGAGTCATCCCAGCCATCGCCCCAATCCAGTTTTGGAATGATGTAACTATCGTATTTAGAATTGGCAACTCCTGCCCGTCCCATATGATGGGCATTTTCTAGCATCAGATCTGACAGAAGATCGTATTCGAAGTTCGGATCATGTGGTGGAGTTGCAGGTTCGATCAAGAATTCTTTGACAAAACCGTGTAAGTCGTAGAGAGCGATTGGATTCCATTTGTTGATCATTTGGATAACCGTGCGAACTTCAGGGTTGGTTTGGTAGCTGGCATCCCGGTTTGGATCGAGCCCGTTTGCTAGGGCCCGCAGGTTGAGAGCATCCCCATCTGGGTTTTCCGTGAAGTCAAATAAGAAGATGAATTTATTGAGCAAGGTTGGAATATCTAGCGTGACTGTTTTAGCATTTCCAGCTTCATCGGTGGTGTTAAAGGTCACCTTTTCCTTGGTCGCAAAAGTATTGAAGAGGCCTGTGATGATATCAATGCCTGGTTGTTCATCCGCGTGGGTGTTGTGGACTAAGACAGGTAATTTGTAATCCAAGGTCTTGTCCTTCAGAGCTGCCAGCATTTCGCTTGGCTTGGTCAAGCCTGTAGGGTTGGTACTAGAAAGGTAGTGATCAATGCTAGCTTGGTCCTTGCTCACGATCCCCATCTTCATATCCCGGCCTTGGGCACTCTTACCAAGGGTTTCCAGCTGCACCAAACGATCGGGTTTCGCTTCTTCCTTGGATTTTTCGATAGCAGCTAGCATCTCTTCATGTGTATGGTAGTCTTGGTAAGGTCGAAAAACAAGGGTCTTATTGATGGTGATCCCTAAGTCTGCATTGGTTCCGACTAGCTCATGGTTGCCGATGTAATTGCGATAAGTCCGGCGAATATTATTTGGGCTACGAAGACTGAGATCTTCACCAAAGAGATCCTGCACGTCAATGTGGAGATCCAGATCATTGCCGTTTGCGGTCTCTGTGATCGTAAGGAATGGATCCTTGCTCAGTGTTCCTGTCTCCATATCCCAAGTTTTCCACTCAGAGAGAGGCTTATTGTCTAAGGTCCAGTTGATCTTGCCAGCAGCTTGAGCTTTTTCTTGGACTTTGTCATCAATCGTACTCTTTTCAGAGAGATAAATGGTGCTATCCGCCAATCGAGTCGCTTGGTCAGCGGTTGTTGTAGCACGGTTAGTGCTTGGACTAGCGGCTGGCGCAACTTCTGTAGTAGAAGCCACATCAGAAGTCGCTGCTGTTTCTGCAGGACTAGCAGGAGTTACTTCTGTGGCTGTAGCCGGACTGGCAGTATCAGCTGTCACAGGTGGCTCAGTAGTAGGTGTCGCTTCAAGGACCGTGCTTGGTTCCGTTTGAGGCGCTTCTACGCTATCGGCTGAAGCTTGGCCATGACCGATAACGGAAAGCAAGACAGCAGCGGAGAGGCTGAGTGTTGTAGTGTACAAATGTTTCTTATACGAAGACTTCATATAGAAGACCCTCCTTAAAAAGTTATTTTCCAGTTCTAGTATACCATTTTAGGAAAGCGTTTACAACAACTGCCTGAATAAAAAAGCCTTTGCATCTTGCAAGGGCTTCTTTGTCTATTCTGTTTCCTCATGGAATTGTTGGTAAAAATCAACCTTAACCTGGATAAAAGTTTCTAAGTCTCTTAAGAGTTGGAGCAAGGTGGCGCGTGTTTCGAATTCTTCACGGGTCTTAGGAAGAGGGCGTTCGCGAAAGATCGCTAAATACTGACTAATATCATCAAGAAGATCTTGGGCAGGATTTTCCTGACTTAACTGTTGGGCTGTCTTCTTAAATAGTTGTGCTAGGATTATGCTTTCACTCGCCGCTAACTGACAACGGTTGACGTTTTCTGCCATATCTCGCAGAATATCGTTTTGCCGCTTGCGCATTTCAAAGTAGTGAATATGGTAGTTGGTTTGGTGAAAGAGGTGGTTGGAATGGTCCAGATAGACTAGATTTAAAGCGTCCTCTAGGATACCATCCAACTCCTTGATCAAGCGAGCATCATTGCGACCATCCCCTTTACCAAGAAATTCCGCAAAACGATCAAGGATCTTCTTTAGTTGGTCTTCGACCACATCATGGTAATGATCGATCGCAGCCTGATTCGAAGGCATATAGAGATTGGCCAGCAGGGCAAAGCTGGTTCCAATTAAAAAGAGAGCAAGTTCATTGAGCAAGAGCCCCCAGGAAGTAGACTGCTCAATCAAGAGATGGGTGACCAGCACCGTACTTGGCGTGATGCCGATCTGCCAACCCAATAGAAAGGCGCAAGGAACATAGAGAGCGATAAAGACTCCCAGTGCCCAAAGGTTGAATCCAAAAAAGGAAAAGGCGAGACTTCCGATAGCAAGGGCCAGCAAGGTCGACATAAAGCGCTGGTAGGCCTGCTTGATGGTGCTGCGACGCGTATCCGAGATACTCAAGATGGCAATGACGCCAGCTGAGATGGCATAGGTCAAGCCCAGAGCATAAGCAAGGGCCGCTGCTAAACAGGTGGCCAAGGTGAGCTTGATGGTTCGTTGAAAAAGAGGCATGGCTTCCTTTCTAGTTTGGTTCGTTCATTAAGATAGATTTCATTTCATTATATCATGAATTGGCATCATCCTCCTTTCTTGTGGTATACTAGTTCTATGGAAAATAACGATATCGTATACGGTGTCCACGCAGTCACCGAGGCTTTACAAGCCAATACAGGCAATAAATTATATATTCAAGAAGACCTCCGAGGAAAAAATGTCGACAAAATCAAGGCCTTAGCAGCTGAGAAGAAGGTGTCGATTTCTTGGACGCCAAAGAAAACCCTGCAGGAAATGACGGAAGGAGCCGTCCACCAAGGCTTTGTTCTTCGTGTGGCAGCCTTTGCTTACACAGACTTGGCAGCGATTCTGAAACAGACAGCCCAAGAAGAGAACCCACTTTTATTGATTCTCGATGGTTTGACAGATCCGCACAATCTTGGATCTATCTTACGGACAGCTGATGCGACCAATGTCTCAGGCGTCATCATTCCTAAGCATCGGGCAGTCGGGGTAACCCCAGTGGTTTCTAAAACTTCTACCGGAGCAGTGGAACACATTCCCATTGCGCGTGTGACCAATCTCAGCCAAACCTTAGACAAGCTAAAGGAAGAGGGTTTCTGGGTCTTTGGAACCGACATGAACGGCACGCCATCGCACCAGTGGAATACGGCAGGCAAGTTAGCCTTGATCATTGGCAATGAAGGAAAAGGAATCTCAGCCAACATTAAAAAGCAAGTCGATGAGATGATTACCATTCCCATGAATGGTCATGTGCAAAGCCTCAATGCCAGCGTGGCAGCAGCTATTCTTATGTATGAGGTCTTTCGCAACCGACTATAATCCTAGAAAGGCAATGATATGAAACGAAAAATCTTATTGGTTGACGGCTATAATATGATTGCCTTTTGGCAGGAGACTCGCCAGCTCTTTCAAAAAAGTGAGCTCGATGCAGCTCGCAATATCCTCCTGCAAAAACTGAGTCACTATGCTAGCTTTGAAGGAATCGAAGTCATCTGTGTCTTTGATGCCCAGTATATGCCAGGAGTGCGGCAGACCTATGAGGAGTTCAATGTTCAGGTGGTCTTTACCGGTGAGGATGAGACGGCAGATGACTATATCGAGCGCTTGGCGGCAGAGCTTAACACGCCCCTCCACCAAGTATCGGTCGCAACCAGTGACTTAAATGAGCAATGGACCGTCTTTGCTCAAGGAGCTCTTCGGGTATCTGCCAGAGAGTTAGAAAAACGGGTCGCAGTCGTTAAAGGAAACCTTAATCAGGCGCAGCGAGTGGTCAACGATCAAAAACCGCCCATGCGACCGCTCGATCACGAAGTATTGCGACAATTACAAGAAATGATGGGAGACAAGTAATGACATTTGCTATTTTAACCGATTCGACCGCAGATTTAGATCAGAACTGGGCCAAGGAACATCAGGTGACCATTCTTGGCTTAACCATCGAGTTAGATGGGACGGTTTACCAGACAGTTGGCCAAGGTCAATTGACCAGCCCAGAGCTTTTAGAAGCTATGAAAAATGGGGCCAAACCGACAACCAGTCAGGTCAATGTGGGCCAATTTCAGGAAACCTTTGAACAATTTGCCAAAGAAGGGAAAGCCGTGCTCTATGTGGCCTTTTCATCAGTCTTATCTGGGACCTACCAGAGTGCAGTCATGGCACGAGACCTGGTTTTAGAAGACTACCCGGAAGCAGTGATCGAGATTGTCGATCCGAAGGCTGCTGGGATTGGAGAGGGATATCTGGTCATGCGGGCAGTAGCTGCGCGTGATGCGGGCCGTTCATTAGCAGAAGCCAAAGAAGAAATCATGGACCTAGCGCCAAAACTGCGAACCTATTTCCTCGTCGATGATCTCTACCACCTCATGCGTGGAGGTCGTCTCTCAAAAAGTGCTGCAATTATGGGAAGTTTGGCTAGCATCAAACCCATTCTCTGGATTGATGCGGAAGGGAAATTGGTCCCAATTAGCAAGGTTCGGGGACGCAAAAAAGCTGTCCGAGAATTACTAGAGCTGATCAAAGCAGATATCGGTGAAAGCACAGCCTTGGTATCTTATACCAACGATCTAGAAGGAGCCGAAGCACTGAAGCAAGAAATGCTTGCGCTTGAAGGCATCGATGAAGTCCTCGTGATGCCTCTTGGACCGGTTATTTCAGCCCACGTCGGCCCGAATTCCTTGATCGGATTTGTCATTGGAAAAGAAAATCGCAAATAATTTTCCAAATCGGTTGACTTTTATCTTAGAATTTTGATACAATAGTAGGCGGTATTGTTTACCCCATTTGTAAGGCCCCGGAACCTTTCAAATAACTCGCGGACCGGAACATCCGCCCTGTAAACAAAAACGACATTCATATAGGAGAAATCATGAACAAAACTACATTCATGGCTAAACCAGGCCAAGTAGAACGCAAATGGTACGTTGTTGACGCAACTGATGTACCTCTTGGACGCCTTTCAGCAGTTGTTGCTAGCGTGCTTCGCGGAAAAAACAAACCAACATTCACACCTCACACTGATACAGGTGACTTCGTAATCGTTATCAATGCTGAAAAAGTTAAATTGACTGGTAAAAAAGCAACTGATAAGATCTACTACACTCACTCAAACCACCCAGGTGGATTGAAATCAATCTCTGCTGGTGAACTTCGTTCTAAAAATGCAGTTCGTTTGATCGAGAAATCAGTTAAAGGTATGCTTCCACACAATACTCTTGGCCGCGCTCAAGGTATGAAATTGAAAGTATTCGTTGGAGCTGAGCACACTCACGCTGCACAACAACCAGAAGTTCTTGATATTTCAGGACTTATCTAAGGAAAGGAACAATAAAGTATGTCACAAGCACAATATGCAGGTACTGGACGTCGTAAAAACGCTGTTGCACGCGTTCGCCTTGTTCCAGGAACTGGTAAAATCACTGTTAACAAAAAAGATGTTGAAGAGTACATCCCACACGCTGACCTTCGTCTTGTAATCAACCAACCATTCGCAGTTACTTCAACTGCAGGTTCATACGACGTTTTCGTTAACGTTGTAGGTGGTGGATACGCTGGTCAAGCAGGAGCTATCCGTCACGGTATCGCTCGTGCCCTTCTTCAAGTAGACCCAGACTTCCGCGATTCATTGAAACGCGCAGGACTTCTTACACGTGACTCACGTAAAGTTGAACGTAAGAAACCAGGTCTTAAGAAAGCTCGTAAAGCTAGCCAGTTCTCTAAACGTTAATTCGTTGCTGGACAGCAGAATACAAACGAAAACACTTTGCATCTTGCAAGGTGTTTTTTTCTATGAGAACTGGCGGTGCGCAATTAGGATAGCTCTAGCGACTTTAGTCGCGTAGAGATATGCTATGCACAGTTGCCCCAAGAAAACAAGCGAAGCGATGTTTGATTGGATGGCGACCGCTGCACTCAAAACGTTAATCAATACGATACTATCAACGTTTACAGACATTCAAGAATTATTTCTTGGATGTCTTTTTTGTTTCAAAAAATCAAAGTTCACCCCAAAATTCACCCCATATTCACCCCATCAATTTTTTAAACTACGAAAAGCAATATCACCTACAGTCTGATTGACTTTATCTTTGATATTAACGTAAGTTTTTGTAATCTCTTTATCACTATGAGTAAGAGCTTCTGAGAAGGCTTCAAGAGAAACACCTGCTTGTTTAGCAAGAGTAGCACCAGTATGTCTTAGTTTGTGTGGTGATGCTGGTGCTAATTCGGGATGTCTTCGTCTGACTGATTTCATCTTGATAAAACTTAAAATTTTTCTAATTATAACGAAGCATAGTCAAAAAGCTATGACCTCTATATTCACAAAAAAATCCAGACCAATACTAGTCCAGATTTCTTGTCTATTAAACATTCTTTTCAAAGAATGGAAGAACGGCTGTAACGGCTTTGTCAACGCAATTATTTAACTGTGAGAATCCGACGCACATAAATTTTAAATGGCGTCTCAGTCACATTTAAATTTATGAGACGCTTAGACGTTAGGCTTTCAATTTGTCAAATTTTGCTTTGACATTTGCCTTGAATTCTTCAAGTTTAGCCTTGCGTTCGGCTTTACGTTCAGCCTTCATTTGTGCACGTGCCTGGTTGTAGAGGTCTTCTTGGACTTGCAGAGCTGCTTCGATTTCGGCTACGACGGTTGCTACATCCCAACGCACGATTTGGGTGTCGTACTTGGTGAAGTAAGCATCGATGACTGCTTCGTTGTTTTCTTGCACCAAGGCGACAACGGCTGTTTCGCCGTCGATCAATTTTTGAGACACAACGTCAATCAAGCCAGCTTCTGCCGTATCAACGGTATCACCAGCAGCCAAACCATAGAGGCTGCCAATACCATAACCAAACAAGACGCCGATAGGACCACCCAAAAGCCCGATAACTGCACCGAGCAAGCCACCTTCTAGGGTTGCATCCGTCGTTGAATCTTCAAAGTCATAGCGTTCTTTTTCAACGATGTGACCGTTTTCATTTTTGACCAAGGCGATTTGAGCAACCTTGGTCGTCTGAGTTTGGCGGAAAGCCTTCAAATCCGCAAAGGACTGATAAGCTTCGCTTTCAGTGTTAAAGACTGAAACTACTAGGTTTTCCATAGTTAGTACCTCTTTTCTAAATATATACGTTCATTATAATACAGTTTCAATCACTTTTCAATCATTTTAGTGCGACATTTTAATTGATATGTCGCGTTTATCAGCGTCAAAGAACAGTTTCAGGCAGCGGTATATCTTTGCCATATCCCAGCCCAGACACTCTGGCGACTCTGAGTGATTATCAAGAAAGGCGTCCAGCAACATCTTAAAGCCTCCCGTGCAAAAAGTAAATAAATAGTGTTTTTCCTGTATGCCTGTCACACGGCTAAAAGACCGCTTGACCAAATCTTCCAGAAAATTATAGCAGATATTATGTACCAGCTCTGTGTAGCGAGTCTGATGAGCGTGCCGAATCACATCGACACTTTTATAGAATCTGCCAACTGTTTCCTTATGGTCGAATCCTTGAAAGAAGTCGCTTTATTCGTCGGTCAAGACAATTAATTTGGCTGGTGCAACTGATTCGCCAAGCTATGAACAAGCAATTATTACCTTTTGAAAGCAAAAATGGCAATTATGAAGGTGAAGCTACTCAGGTCTTAGTTCTTCTATCCAATTACTATGCAGACAAAAAACTATTTGATGAAAATACAGATGAATATGGAAATATCTTGATTTTAAAGGATTCATCCATCATTTCTAAATTATCGGCTATCCCAGATTTATTAAAAAGGGGATCTAGTAGGTAACAATAATATCGAATATATCAAAGTACGCAATATTAGGATTTCTTCAGAGGTTGAGTTAGAGTCAGATGTTGATGGGGATAAGTCGGATAATCTGCCAATAGATATAAAAATACTAGAAAACAGGCTTGAAAAAGGCTCGTAAAGCTAGCCAGTTCTCTAAACGTTAATTCGTTGCTGGACAGCAGAATACAAACGAAAACACTTTGCATCTTGCAAGGTGTTTTTTTCTATGAGAACTGGCGGTGCGCAATTAGGATAGCTCTAGCGACTTTAGTCGCGTAGAGATATGCTATGCACAGTTGCCTCAAGAAAACAATGCTTCTTGGTCCACCCTGTTAGACAAGCTTCAAAACCAAGGAATCCAACAGATTTCTCTTGTAGTTACAGATGGCTTTAAGGGGCTTGAGCAGATTATCAGTCAGGCTCACCCATTAGCTAAACAACAATGTTGCTTAATTCATATTAGTCGAAATCTAGCTAGTAAAGTGAAACGAGCAGATAGAGCGGTTATTCTGGGGCAATTTATAATGATTTATCGTGCTGAAAATTTAGAAATGGCAGGACAAGCTTTAGAGGACTTTCTCGCCGAATGGAAACCAAAGTATAGGAAAGTCATGGAAAGTCTGGAGAAGACGGATAATCTTTTAACTTTTTATCAGTTTCCCTACCAGATTTGGCACAGCATGTATTCGACAAACCTCATTGAGTCTCTTAACAAAGAAATCAAACATCAAACGAAAAAGAAGGTTCTTTTTCCTAATGAGGAGGCTCTGGAACGTTACTTAGTTACGTTGTTTGAAGATTATAATTTCAAGCAAAGTCAACGAATCCATAAAGGGTTTGGTCAATGTTCTGATACACTTGAAAGCTTATTTAATTAACACTCCGTAACTCTACTTAAGTGTTTACACATAATTATTTACAGTATCAAAAAATAAAGTATATTGTTTTCATCATAATATAATTAAATATCAGTATAGAGAATTTTATCTATATATCAGATATCAGCAATTGCTTTTGCTGTCATTTTTCGCTACAATAGTTACAAGGAGGAAATAAACATGTTAAAAGAAGTATTAAACGTCGCAAAAGTTGCGAAAAAATCATCTCTCTTCTTAGGAGGGGTAGCATTTGGGACGCTTGGCTTGAAAGTCTTAGCAAGTAAAGAAGCTAAGAAAGGCTATTCTAAGGCCTTGGCTAAAGCTTACAAATTGAAAGATGGACTGGATGCATCTGTTTCTGTTGTAAAACAACACGGTGATGATGTTTTACAAGACGCTAAATATTTATACGAACAGGAAAAGAAAGAAGAACAATTAGATAGCCTGACAGGTGAATAATATGTCTTTTAAAGTGCTACACAGAGGATATCAACATATCCGATTATCGTCCTCGTTTTCACTGACCTTGGATATTCAAGATTATCTTCGTTCCTTGGCTAAAGATGAAAAAGGGATCGACTCTATTCAGTTTTATATGGATCAGCAGCACTTTACTCTACGTATGAAAGAAGGCTTCTCTGTATTAGAAAATGCAGAGGCCTTTTTAAAAAAAATTGACAAGGGGAAAGTTTCGGACTTGATGACTCTTCCCATTCGTAGAGAAGAGAGTGCTTATTCAATTGTATCGGGTGCAGCGATTAAGCGTTTGCTGTTTCGAAGTTTTGTACCCTACCCTATTCGTTATATTTGGACTTGTTATCAGGCTTTGGGTTATGTCAAAGAAGCCTATCAAACTTTAGCGCGCAAGGAACTAACCATGGAGGTCTTGGACTGTTCGGCCATTTTGTTGTCCTTGTTTATGAACCAATCCAAGACAGCTAGCAACATCATGTTTATGCTTGATTTGGGTAATCATCTGGATCAGTGGTCTTTAAAAAAAACAGCAACAGATTTGGAACAAAGCCTTCTTGCTAAAGAAAGTGATGTTTTCTTAGTGCGGGGAGACATGGTCATCAGCATCAAGAGTTCTGATGTTCAAGTAGGTGATGTATTAGTTGTCTCCCAAGGGAATGAAATCTTGTTTGACGGCCAAGTGGTTTCAGGATTAGGCATGGTCAATGAGAGTTCCTTGACTGGAGAGAGCTTCCCTGTTGAAAAGAAAGAGGGAGATTCTGTATGTGCGAATACTGTTTTGGAAACAGGAGAGTTAAGAATTCGTGTGACTGATAATCAGATAAACAGTCGTATTTTGCAACTCATCAATCTGATGAAAAAATCTGAAGAGAGTAAGAAGACAAAACAACGTCATTTTATTAGGATGGCAGACAAGGTTGTAAAATATAACTTCTTAGGTGCTGGTTTGACTTATCTGTTAACAGGTTCGTTTTCAAAAGCCATTTCCTTTTTATTGGTGGATTTTTCATGTGCTCTAAAAATATCCACACCTGTAGCCTACCTTACGGCCATAAAGGAAGGTCTAAATCGAGAAATGGTTATTAAAGATGGTGATGTATTAGAAAAATATCTGGAAGTGGATACTTTCTTGTTTGATAAAACGGGTACCATCACGACGAGTTATCCTTTGGTTGAAAAGGTTCTTCCTTTCGGAGATTATACTGAGAAAGATATTTTAAGAATAAGTGCATGTTTGGAGGAACATATCTATCATCCTATTGCCAATGCAATTGTTAAACAAGCTGAAATTGAAGGCATTGAACACGAAGAAATGCATGGCAAGCTTCAGTATGTTGCAAGCAAAGGGATTAAATCGCAAATTGATGGTCAATCGGTTGTCATTGGAAATTATGTACTAATGCAAGACGAACAGGTAAGAATTAGTTCTGAGCAGCTGGCCTTGATTGAGCAATATAAGACTCATTACAATTTATTGTTTTTGGCTTATAAGAAAGAATTAATTGGGATGTTTTGTATCCACACTCCCTTGAGAAGCGAGGCGAAAGTTGCATTGAAAAAGCTAAAGCGCCAAGGGAAAAAACTGATTCTGGCAACTGGTGATACGTTGGCTAGAACAGAAGAGTTGGTTAAAGATCTGCCATTTGACAACGTTTATACTGATTTAAAACCAGATGGTAAGTTTCAGTTGGTTCAGGAATTACAGAAAGCTGGCCGAACTATTTTGATGGTTGGAGACGGGTTAAACGACTCTGCTGCCTTGACGCTTGCAGATATTGGGGTTGTGATGAATGAAAGTGCTGATATTTCTAAGCAGATGAGTGATATTTTATTATTAGATAATCGTTTAGATTTCTTCGAGGAATTGAATTCTTTATCTGAATCGTTGCAGAAATTAATTCAAAGAAATATTCAAGAAACAGTTGTAATAAATGGAAGTTTAATTGGATTTGGGTTGTTAAATTGGTTAAGCCCATCTAATCTTTCGATATTGCACAATCTGACTACTTTAAGAATCGTCCTTCGTAGTCTTTCTATTAAAAGTAGGTAAGAGACCGAGAAGCTGAGGTTATAAAAACTAAAAGGAGTTGTCTCATTTGAGAATAACGGCTCTTTGTCAACTGTAGTGGGTTGATGGAAAATTATACCCTGGAGAGGACCAAATTGGTTCTCTCCTTTTAAATATTGAAAAAACCATTGGCAGTGGACATACTTTAAGACTATATATTTCTGAAACTAGTTTCACAATACAAATATTGACATGCAATTATTAATTGGTGGATTTTAAGTTGACATCTACAAAGGTTAATGTTAGAATACATTCAAAAATATATTTGAATGAGGTGTTTTATGATTCAAAATATTGTTACTTCAATAATCCTGTATTCTGGGACAGCCGTAGACTTACTTATTATCCTAATGTTATTTTTTGCCAAAAGAAAAAGCAGAAAGGACATCATTAACATCTATTTAGGACAATTTCTAGGCTCTGTTAGTCTAATATTCCTAAGTTTGCTTTTTGCATTTGTCTTAAATTATATTCCTAGTAAAGAGATTTTAGGCTTACTCGGTTTGATTCCAATTTTCCTAGGCCTCAAAGTTTTGCTTTTAGGAGATTCTGATGGAGAAGCTATTGCAAAAGATGGTTTGCGAAAAGACAATAAAAACCTGATTTTTCTAGTCGCTATGATTACTTTTGCAAGTTGTGGCGCTGACAATATTGGTGTCTTTGTCCCATATTTTACCACCTTAAATTTAGCGAATTTGATAGTGACTTTACTTACTTTTCTAGTCATGATTTATCTCTTGGTTTTTTCTGCCCAAAAATTAGCACAAGTCCCTTCTGTTGGAGAAACTTTGGAAAAATATAGCAGATGGTTTATTGCCGTTGTCTATTTAGGATTGGGGATGTATATCCTGATTGAAAACAACAGCTTTGACATGCTATGGGCTGTGTTAGGCTAGGAGAAAAAAATATGAAAAAAGATAGTATCTGTCAAGTGGATGTTATAAATCAACAAAATGTTACAACCGCAACGAACTACCTTGAAAAGGAAAAAGTCCAAAAATCACTTCGCATTTTATCAAAATTTACCGATAATAAACAGATAAATATCATCTTTTATCTCCTTGCTGTTGAAGAACTCTGTGTCTGTGATATAGCCTGTTTACTAAATCTCAGTATGGCATCTGCCTCCCACCATCTTCGTAAACTAGCCAATCAAAACATCTTGGACACTAGAAGAGAGGGGAAAATTATATATTATTTTATAAAAGATGAGGAAATCAGAGATTTTTTTAATCAACTAGGATAACAACTATTTTTACTACTTTTCCATGATTATAGGGAGATTATATATGAAATTTTTTGATGAAAATTACTCACAAGAAATACCTACTCGTATTAAATGTTTAAGAAAAAAGTATAATTTAAAGCAAAGCGACCTAGGTAATGCAGGTCAAGTTAGGCAAATTGAAAAGGGAGAAGTTTGAAAGAATTTGTATCTTTTATTTTTTGTTTCATTTATGCCCTATGCTACTGGAATAGTTAGTAGTCATTTCATGAATCGTACGGCACAGCTCTTTTATGGACTGATCGTTATTGTTTCAACGGTAGTAAACTGGTTTTTACATAAAGTAATTGATAAACCCAATATAGATCAGAAAGAATTACTTGAAGCTACCGCACAATATAGGAAGTTATTGATACCTGACCTAATAATTAAAGGAGTGGGATTGATTCTATCCTTAATTCTCTATCCTCCGATTATGATGTATAGTGTTTTAATTGCGGCATTTTACATCATAACTTTAAAAACACTATCCGAAAAAAGAGTGAATAACTAAAAAACGGTGACCAAAGTTAGGTGTATTATTTTAATGCTTAGAGACCTAAACTATTCCCCTATTTTAAAAATATTGATTCAGATTTTATGAAATTAATCAGTAGATATCGTTCTGAAAAGCCTTGATAATACGCTGTTTTTAGTCCAACTGAAACCCATACTTTCCAAACCAGGCTTGAAAAAAGCTCGTAAAGCATCACAATTTAGTAAACGTTAAAACTTATTTAAACTTATTGAAAGCATTTCGTATCAAAAATACGGGATGCTTTTTCTGTTCACCCCAAATTTTTGTAACTAGGTGATACTTGAAATTAATACAAATTTGGTTGTTTTTGATAAATCTAAGCAACACTAAATGATGAAGTGAAAGGGGATGAATCTTTGATAGTATTCATTTATTGTGAAATATGATATATTTATTAATTAGATGGATGAATACTTCTAGAGTTAAATATAGCATAATAGGGACAGACTTTTTGGTTTATTTTTGTTTGTAGTCGGATTATGAAAGAATATCCAATATTATGCGATAAGATAGAATGTTACAAAAAAGAAAGGGGATGCAATCCGATGAAGAAAGACAGATTAATTGTATTGACAGATGCTGTTCTAGCAATTATTATGACCATCTTGATTTTAGAGTTAGAAAAACCAACAACACCAAGTCTTGAAGCTTTTTGGGATTTACGGCAAAATTTCTTTGCTTGTTTTCTTTCCTTTTTCTGGTTGGGATCGTTATGGATGGCACTAAACACATTATGGGAAAAGGTTGAGAAAATTTCCTCAGAAATTATTTGGTGGAATTTGTTTCTACTCTTGGAGCGGCAGGAGTTCTCTTTGGAGAATTTCATGCCATCCAAGATACCAGTCTGAATGATGTGGTGGACCGGATCTATATAAATGTCAAGGATTTACCGTTTCAGTCCTTGGGAGCTTTAGCTAATATCCTGTCTGATGTTAAGAAGGGACTGATTCAAGACAGTCATATCTGGTCTTTCTTCCAGTCATTTTTCAAACAATATCAGTTGATAATCAGCTTAAATCAGATCTATCAGTTTGTCTATCTTTCTCTGATGGAGATCATGTCCTATCTTCACTTTGATTATTGGAAAAAACGGCTCGGTCAGGAGCTAGTATGAATAAGGAGAACAAATGAGACGTTTAAAAATGTTATGGCATATTATACAGGTTACGGGTTTTACTCGGTTTGCTCTGAGTTTTGTGACCTTTGTTTTTGGGTCAGGAGGCGTGCTTTTCCTAGTTGAACCTGCTATCACAAATTACGGAGACGGTCTTTGGTATGCTTTTGTGACTTCGACGACTGTCGGCTACGGGGATCTCCTAGCTGTGACCTTGATTGGAAGGATTACCAGTGTCTTCTTGACGATTTATGGGCTCATATTTTTTGGCTGTTTATCAGCTGTTATTATTAATTATTATACCGATTTAAATAAGGAAAGAGGAGAGGACAAATGACTGCCAATTATTCAACACGGGAATACCGTGAGAAATTATACGATGACCTTCATGTTCGATTGAGAGATACAGCGATTTTGATGTGTGCAATTTTTATTGCCTCTATCGGTCTAAATATGAATTCAACAGCTGTTATTATTGGAGCCATGTTAATTTCACCTCTCATGACACCGATTGTTGGACTGGGATTCGGTTTAGCTATTTTTGATACGCGTTTAATCAAGC